>JAGHTX010000220.1 GCA_018065105.1 Bacillota bacterium | reverse complement strand
CGCTAAAAAGAAAAGTACAGAGTTAGTATACAAAATTTCTCCCATTCTTGTAAAGTAATTTTTTACATTAAACTGTGGATTTGATACTATATTTTTATACTAGGAGAATAAAGGATTATGGTATTTGATAAAACGAGAGAGTTCGCCTATATTTCAAAATATTTTGCGGAGGATATTTATAAAGTATTAAGCGTTGATTTAAGCGAAGATAGTTTTGAGCTGGTAAAAGTAGACCGCGATGAGATGGTTGAAGAATAAGGATACGATACCCAGTTTTCAAAGTGGCTTCAAAATCTAGCCCAAGAAGGTGTAGTGCACGAAGACGATGAGGCACGCTACAAAAAATATACAACATTAGAATACATTCGTGATTTCTTTTATCAGGGAAATCGTAGATTTACTTTGACTTATCGAAGAATCATTGGAAAAAGCTATGAATGGGTAACCATGCGAATTTTCGCTTCTTCGGAATACACCCAAGAAAATCAAAAAGTGATTTTAATCGTACAAAAAGAAGATGCGATCGAATCATTAGAGCTTATGTCTCTAGCCAAAGTCCAATTTGAAATCATGCGTTCTATTGCCAGCACCTATGTAACGATGCATGCCATTAAGTTAGACGATGATACAGTTGTCGATCTAAGTAATGCGACCAATTCAAACTTGGAATTCAACATCATTCCTAACGCAACCAAACTTATGATCTGGACCATTTCCAAAAGAATCCACCCCGATTATTTAGAACTGGGTCTACAGTTTACCGACCTTACAACTTTAAAAGAACGTTTAACAGGAAAAAAACAACTGTCTATGGATTTATTAGGAAACAACGTGGGATGGATTCGTGCCCAGTTTATTCCTACCCAGTTTAACGAAGACGGAACGCCTTCTTTGGTTCTTTTTACAACGGCCGATATTGACGAAGGAAAACGAAAAGAAGAAAAGTTAACACAAATTTCTACCGAATTGAATCTGGCTACACACATTCAGACAGCTGTATTACCAAACTCTTTCCCAGCCTATCCAAACAAGAATGAGTTTGATATCTATGCGAGCATGCATCCAGCCAAAGAAGTTGGTGGTGATTTCTATGATTTCTATTTCTTAGATGACGATCATTTTGCGATGGTCATTGCCGACGTTTCCGGAAAAGGAATTCCTGCCGCTCTATTTATGATGGTCAGCAAAGCAATCATTAAAAATCAAGCAGCCAATACATATTCCCCTGCGGAAATTCTAGCAAAGGTAAATACCCAACTTTGTGAAAACAACGACATGGATATGTTCGTAACAGTATGGTTAGGAATTTTAGAAGTATCTACTGGAAAACTAGTTGCCAGCAATGCAGGACATGAATACCCTGCCTTAAAACGAAGCAATGGTAAGTTTGAACTCTTTACCGACAAACACTCTTTGGCATTGGGATGTTTCCCTTCTATTAAATATCGAAACTACGATATTCAATTGCATCCAGGGGATTGTTTATACGTTTATACCGATGGGGTTACCGAAGCTACTAATAAGGACCAGGAATTGTTTGGAACCAATCGTATGATCGAGGCATTAAATGAAAAGACAGATGAAAAAATCTCACAAAAACTTGCGACTGTAATGAATAACATTCAAGGCTTTGTCCAAGATGCTCCTCAATTTGACGACATCACAATGATGATTTTAAAATACAATGGAATGAAATAAAGAAGAAATGGTATATTCATTGAGCGAATATACCATTTTTATTATTTAGAAAACTCTCCCTGGATATCAAATCCATGATTCATAGGACCTGAGCCTTTTCCTAGATCCAACATAGCCGCTAGTGCTTTGGAAATATAATCTTTAGCACGTGCAACACTTTCTTCCATCGAATATCCTTTTGCCAGATTGGAAGCAATGGCACTTGATAAAGTACATCCAGTTCCATGGGTATTGGGATTGTCAATACGCTTTCCATAATACCAGCTGCATACACCATCTTTATATAATAGATCGTTTGCGTCCTGTACCTGATGTCCCCCTTTTAAAAGAACCGAACAGTGGTATGTATCGCCAATATATTTAGCCGCTTCTTCCATTTCTTTTTCATTAGTAATCGATCTTTCGGCTAAAATTTCAGCTTCCGGAATGTTTGGTGTTAATACATCGGCAAGTGGAAACAATTCACTTTTTAAAGCTTGTAAAGCCTCTTCCTGAATCAAACGTGCCCCACTTGTCGCAACCATAACGGGATCAACCACGATGTTTTGAATACGATACTCTTTTAGTTTTTCGGCAATGACATGGATCAGTTTTGAATTTGAAACCATACCGATTTTTACCGCATCTGGATAGATATCACTAAAGTTGGCATCCATCTGTGCAGCTAAGAATTCTGGAGTCGATTCTAAAATATCGGTAACTCCTGTGGTGTTTTGGGCTGTTAAAGCGGTAATGGCACTCATTGCGTAAACGCCATTACTAATCATTGTTTTGATATCCGCCTGGATACCAGCGCCTCCGCTAGAATCACTTCCAGCGATTGTACATGCGATTTTCATTTTCATTTCCTCCTTTACATGTATTTTTTAGAGTGGCTTGAAGTGGTGCTCCCGACAAACCACTTTTACAACAATTCCTTAAAAGATCGAATATAACGATGGGACGCTTCCTGAATCTTTTCCAGGTCCTTTTGATTATAGGCATCTTCTACCCCGATTGTATAAAGTCCAATACTTTTAGCGGCCAGCAAGGGGCGAAGACTATCCTCAAAATAAACAACATCTTTAGCAGGAAGATTTAGATACGCTAAGGCTCTTTTATAGATTTCTGGAGTATTCTTATCGACTTTTTCTTCCGAACAGGTAAATATTTTAGAGAAATATTTCTCAATCCCATTTCTTTTTAATCCCGCTTCGATCAATTTTCGATCATTGGTTGTACAAATAACCATTGGATATTCTTGTATGGATTCCAAATATTCTTTTACATCAGGCTTTAGTTCTACTTCTTTTTCATAAAACTGTTCAACTAAGGATAAAAAGCCTGAAATGATCTCTTCTTCCGGATCGGGTAGATGATAGGTCTCCTTCATATAATGGGACGATTGTTCCAAAGACATCGGATATAGGATTTCTGAGAGATTCTTTTCCGCTTCAACCCCTTTGGTTTTTAAATATCGGATGCCTAGATCATCCCATACTTTAAGGGCATCGAGTAATACCCCATCTACATCAAAGATAAATCCTCTCATAGAATCTTTTCGACCGCTTCTTTTAATTCACTTGCCGCCTTCTTGATATCTTTTTGTGCATAAATAGCCGAAATGACCGCAATTCCATCAATTCCAGTTCCGGCAAGCTGGGAAACATTTGTTTGGGAAATTCCCCCAATCGCAACAACAGGAATGTCTACGGCTTTGCAGATTTCTTTTAGTGTTTCATGACTAACGGCACTGGCATCGTCTTTGGATGTAGTTGTAAAAACAGCTCCTACACCTAGATAATCAGCTCCTCTTTGTTGGGCAAGTAGAGCATCTTCTACCGTAGCGGCCGATACTCCAATAATTTTATTAGGACCCAGTTTTTCACGAACCATGCCAGCTTCCATGTCTTTTTGTCCAACGTGTACACCATCGGCATTCATTTTAAGGGCAATGTCTACATTGTCATTGATCACAAATGGTACATCGTATTCTTTACATAATTTTTGGATTTCAATGGCTTCTTGAAGGAATGTTTCTTCGTCCAGATTCTTTTCTCGAAGTTGTACAAACGTTACCCCTCCTTCTAACGATTCTTTTACTTGTTGATATAAGCTTTGTTCGCCTAACCAGCTGCGGTCGGTTACCGCATATAAGACCATGCTTTCTTTAATAGATTTCATATTTAGCTCCTTCTTCTAGTGTTTTTCCATCCATATTATAAATGGCATCAATGATACGATTTCTATACGTAGAGTTACCTTCGTATGCCTGTAAGTGCGAATAGCCAATTTCTCCGGCTAATCCCATTGTACATACGGCTGCCGCAGCGGCTTCGGTAAAGTTTCCTGGGTTGGCAACTAGGAAAGCTGTGATCATCCCACTTAATTGACATCCAGTTCCAGTAATCGAAGACATTTCTTTTCTTCCATTTCGAATTACGTAGCACTTTTGCGCATCCGTTACTAAATCAATAGCGCCAGTTACCGCAATGACACAATGCATTTCTTTGGCATATTGTTTCAATACTTGAATGGTTTCCATTAAGTTTTCGTCCGTTACCGTATCGGCCATATTGGCATCCACTCCCTGGGTAGTAGAACTTCCTAATGCCAACCCTTTGATTTCGGAGATATTCCCTCGAATAACTGAAAATTGAATTTCCTGCACTAAAGTTTTTGCGGTTTGTGAACGCAATTGGCTGGCCCCTACCCCAACAGGATCCAATAAGACAGGATGATTTAATAAATTGGCTTTCTTTCCGGCTTTGATCATACTTTTGATCGTACGAGAATTTAAAGTCCCAATATTGATATTCAATCCGCCACAGATAGAAGTGATATCTTCCACTTCCATTTCATCATCGGCCATAATTGGACTGGCTCCACAGGCAAGTATCACATTGGCTACATCATTAACAGTTACATAGTTTGTAATATTGTGAACTAGTGGTGTATTCTTTCTAACATTTTCTAAACATTCTTTTAACATATTTTTCCCTCCTAAAAAAAAATACTGGATATAGAAAAATTCTATACCCAGTACAAATGTATGTGTATGTCGTTTTCCTACGCTAGAATTACCTAGATCAGGTTATTGGGTCAAGGTCGAACCTACTCTCAGCAAATGCTCCCCAAACGATGATATTTAATGATTTATAAATATTTTTGTGCAACTTCTTTTAATTTTTCTGGTGTGAACCATGCATCGTATGTTGTATTTTCAGCACTGATTGTTTTTCCTAAATCAATGAAGAAAGCAACGATTTCATCTGGTGTCATAGCTCCCCATTCTTGTGCAAATACTTCTTGTCCTTGTTGGTCACATCCTCCTACGTAGAACATGAAGGCTGGAACTGGTTTTCCATCCACTTTCTTCACACCACCACGGAATCCAATTTTTCCAATTTGGTGTGTTCCACAAGAAGAAGGACATCCAGAAATGTGGAAACGTGGTAATACACCTTCCGCAAAATCATATGGACGTAATGCTTCTAAAACTTTTACGCATGTACCAGCACTGTCACGTACCCCTACTTGACAAACGGTAGCACCTACACAAGACACCGAAGTTTCGAAAGATGTTTTCGCTCCATCATCGGTAACCGCTAATACTTTTTCCGCTTCTTTTGCGGTTAAATTAATGATGTATACAGTTTCTTCTGGTCCAATACGCATTTCTACAGCGTCCATGTCTTTAATGCATTCGTATAAGTTTCCAAAGAACTCGGGTTTTGGTGTACCTGCCCATGGGTGATAGCTTACGGCATAAAGTCCATCCTGTTTTTGAGGGATGATACGAGCTCCACTGATTTGTCCATCTCCAGCTTTTGTGATTTCTGGAATGGTTACGTCAATGTCCAATCCACCTCTCGCTTTTACCGCTTCTAGTTTTTCTAAGTAAGCAGCTTTATATCCATCACCTAAGATTTCTTGCATGTAACGAGTACGTGCACGTCCACGGTTCTTGTAGTCTCCATAAGCACAGAATGTTTCGATCATCGCTTGTACATAATATAGAACGTCTTTTGGTTCTACGTCTGTATCCACTAGAACACCCATCTTGTGATTGTTTCCTAATCCACCAGCTGTATATACATCAAATTTTCCATTTTCTTTTGCGACGAAACCACAGTCACGGAAAGTAGCGTGTACTTCGTTTTTTGGTGAGTTTGTGAAACATACTTTTAATTTACGAGGCATTTTAATTTTCTTAATTTGTCCCACTAAATAATCTCCAACGGCCTTCGCATAAGGCAATACATCAAAGTATTCTCCTTGTTCTACCCCACTTAATGGGGAAACCATTGTGTTACGAGGATTGTCGCCTCCTCCACCTCTACAAATGATTCCCACATCCAATCCAGAATCGATAATATCAAAAATAGCTTCTGGTTTTAGGTTGTGCACTTGTACGGTTTGGCAAGTTGTAAAGTGTGCCATTGAAATTTTATGTTGCTCGATCTTATCTGCGATAAATTTTAATTTTTCTTTTGTGACAACTCCTCCAGGTAAACGAAGACGAACCATGCTAGCTTCCCCACCCTTTTGAGCGTAGGAACCAAATCCTCCAGAGAATCCTTTATATTGGTTAGCTGGAATTTCTTTATTGTAGAATTTGTTTGTCATTTCAATAAATTCTGCCATATCGTTACGATATTCTTGAATTAGTTTTTCCATAATTCCACTCCTCCTGATAGTTTATTATTCAAAAAAGATTATAACACAAGAATGCTCCTTTTTTTCTCTTTTTTTTACTTTTGCTTTTTTTATACATCTGGTAATCTTGTATAAATAAAGAAAGGTCATTCCGAAAAGAAATGACCTCTAGAATTAACATTCTAATATTAAATTTTGTAAATGTCCCTTTTTTAGAGAAACATGCCATGCGATCACAAATCTCGAGCTTTCGATTACATTTCCAACAATGTGTACTACCATTCCGACCCTTACGCATTCTTTTTTTGTTGTATTATAAACACTAGAAGGAATCATGACTGTATACAATTGCTGGTCTAACGTTTCGACTTCGAGTTCACACCATACTTCTCCTTGTTTATAAGGACATTCTAAAACCTTTTGGATTGTCCCATCAATAAACATAGTCTTGTACCTCTTCCTTGTTAATAATATAATACAAGATTGTCTGATGAATATTGATAGATTATGTGAAATTACGTGTCTTTTGTAGAAATTAACAAGCCCTCCAGAAACAGTCTAGAAGGCTTTATTATTTGGTTATTTACACTCTTTTAAGAAGGCAATGTATCCTTTATACGCTTCGTAAATATCGGCTTTGGAACATAGTTCATTTGGTGCGTGCATATTGTGTACAGGAACCCCTGCATCCACAACATTCATACCATAGTTCCCCATGATGTAGGCAATAGTACCTCCACCACCGGCATCTACTTTTCCTAGTTCGCTTGTTTGCCAGCTAACATCGTTACCATCAAAGATTTTACGCAATTTTGCCAAGAATTCAGCACTTGCATCGTTGCATCCGCTCTTTCCTCTAGAACCTGTGTACTTACAGATTGCCAATCCTTCTCCAAAAGCTCCCATATTGCGATCACTGGTTACTTCTGGATAGTTTGGATCGTGCGCAGCACATACATCGCTGGACAACATGTGTGAATTTTGGAAGGCTCTACGCACTTTAATTTCGGAATAATCCCCTAAGGCATTAAAGACTTCGGCAATAAAGTTTTCGAAGAAACGAGAATGCATACCAGTAGCCCCGACTGAACCAATTTCTTCTTTATCCACTAATAAAGTCACACAAGTACGAGCTACTTCTTTCATTTCCAATTGGGCCATCAAGGAAGGATAAGCACAAATACGGTCATCGTGTCCATATCCTAGAATCATACTTTCATCCAATCCACAGTTTCTTGCCTTACCCGCTGGTACAACTTCGATTTCTGCGGATAAGAAATCGTCTTCTTCTATATCGTATTTTTTCTTTAATAACGCTAAGATATTTTTCTTCACTGGTTCTTTTTCTTCGTCTTTTACCGGGATACTTCCGAAAGTCACATTTAAGTTTTCTCCGGTTACCACTTCCGAAGCCGTTTGTTGCATTTGTTTAGAAGCTAAGTGGATCAATAGATCGCTAACCACAAATACAGGATCGTCTTCTTCATCTCCAATACAGATGTCTACAACACTTCCATCTTTCTTACAAACCACACCATATAAAGCTAGAGGAATGGTTACCCATTGGTATTTTTTAATACCTCCATAATAGTGTGTATCTAAATACGCAAGTCCATCTTTTTCGTATAATGGGTGTTGTTTCAAATCCATTCTTGGACTATCCACGTGTGCCCCTAATAAGTTCATTCCTTTTTCTAATGGATCGCTACCTACATGCATAAGCACTAAACTCTTATTCATCATGTTGTAGTAAATTTTATCTTGCGGTTTTAAGCTTTCGCCTTTTTCCATCATTTCTTTAAAATCTTTGTATCCGGCTTCTTGGGCAATACGGATACTTTCTTTTACACAAACTCTTTCTGTTTTACATTTGGAAATAAAAGCCATGTAGTCTTTATTGAAATCCATGCAGGCTTGTGTTTCTTTTTCATCGTATTTTAACCATGCGTTACTCATTTTCTTCTCTCCTATATTTCTATTCCACCTTCCAGTGGTTTTACACAAACATCTCGAAGTAGACCGCCATATTTTTCTTCCGTATGATCTACTACAAAACCAAACTCCAATAGATTTTTCTTACTATGTATATTCTTCGGGGATACCGTGGCACACATTAGATTGTAGCCTCTTTCCCTGGCGACTTTTTCAAGAAGTATCAACATCGTTTTTTGAAAGCCGATTCCATAATATTCTTTTTTCACCATAGCCAGTTTAAAATTGACGGGTCTGACTGGAAGACAATATTCCTTTTGTAGATGCAGGCTTAAATCTTCTTCACTGCCTTTTACATCTACCAGGATTGCGATGCCAATTAATGCATCTTTATCATACATGCCTAGAGTCAGGTTGGGATTTCTTAGGCAAAGATCAAACATTTCACGAGTGTTTCTTCGTAAAATGGATGCATTTTCTTTCAAATCTTCAAATACCTGATCTTGTAGCAACATAATCTGATCTAAATGTTTGTTTGTGAGTGGTTCAATTCTTAAATTCATTTTTCTTTACATTTGTTCAAGAATATAATCGACAACCTCGTTTAATTGACTCTTTTTCCATGCCTTTTCTTCTTCCTTGGCAGCGATAGGAAGAATGATATGAAAATCAAGTCCTTCTCCAATAACACGGCCACTGCGTTTTGGATTCATAAAGTTTTCCTGCCATTTTTCTTCCGTAGCGTTTGTATATTCTTTTGGATTCATATAAATCTGTTGTCTTTTTGTGGCACTGATAAACATTTTGGCAGCAAGCGGTTCTAACAATTCGTATTCTTCCTGTGGAACATCGGTAAAGATTCTTGGTAGATCCCCTTTTACAATTCTTTCTGTATCTCTACAAATCTTGATTCCCATCGGTTCAAATTCAAAAGTATCTGGGGTAAAATGTAGTTTCAAAAGTACACCCAGTTCTGTATTGAATTGCGCACGTTGGTAATCGGTATCAAAAATAAAGTTTCCTAAAGAGTAGAAGATCGCTTTATTGTCAAGAATTTCATAATTCATAGGCACGTGTGGATGGTGCGAAACGACAATATCGGCTCCCATATCCAAATACGCTAAATAACGATCTCGCGTATATGGGGTTGGTAAAGCGGTAAATTCTTCCCCACCATGGGCAACAACGATACACCATCGACATTTACTCTTAATTTCCTGGATGACTTCACGAATGGCATCCATATCGTTCCAGCGAAAAGAGCCTGGGTTTTCTTCGGATGCAGGTTTACAACCGCGCTGATATCCTACCCCAAACATACCAATTCCACCGGCTTCTTCAAAATATAAAGCTTTTTTCGCTTCGTTTACATCCATACCTGCACCAATGGTTAGAACATGATTCTTTTCGGCTTCTTTTAATGTGCTTTCCATACCTAGAGCACCGGCATCCATAATATGGTTGTTTGCGATATTCCAGATATCGGCATGAAAATTATTAAGTACTTTGATCGCATTGGTATCCATGGTATGCATCAATTGAGCAGCACCGGCTGTGGCACTGTTGCGTTCGGCTTGCACGAGAGGTCCTTCCACATTGGCAACCACATGATCCGCGCTTCTTAAGAATTCCAAAATTTCAGCAGATAATAATTCTGGATCGTCCCATTTTCCATCCATATAGCGGTCAAAGCTGATATCTCCAGTAAAGGCAAAAGAAATTTTATTCTTCATGTTTATTCCTTCCTATCCAATTTGAAGAACCATTTGTTTGAATACTTCTCCACGGTCTTCAAAGTTTTTAAAATATCCATATGAAGCAGCAGCTGGCGAGAACAGACAGGCACTTCCGGCAGGGGTGATCTCTTTGGCATACGCAAGCGCTTCTTTCATATCGGTTTTATAAGTACAACAAGATAGTTCTTCAACTTCCTTATAAATTCTTAATCCGGATTCATAAGAAAGGATATAGTTTAGATCTTGATGATTTTTAATAAATTCAATAATAACATCGTAATTGATGTGACGATCCATACCACCAATCATAACGGTTTTTGTGTTATCTACACTCTTAATCGCAGCAATTGTGGCTTCGGGAATGGTTGAAATGGAATCGTTGTAATAGGTAACCCCATTTACCTGGGCTACATATTCCAAACGGTGTGCCAATCCTTTAAAATCCGCAATGGCTTCACGAACCGCCTGGTCTTCACAACCAAATTGTTCCGTTCAAATATTGTAGACAAATGTGGCATTGAATTGATTGTGTTCTCCTCGTAGTTTCATATCAAAAGACAGAACATCTTCATAAGAGATAATTTTCTTTTTTGAAGAAGAAGGAATCTCAGGTACTGTGTCTCCTACATAGCTAAAGTCCTCTTCTTTTTGATGTGAAATGATATTGGCTTTGGCTTCAAAATAACGTTGACGAGTTCCATAGTAATCCAAGTGATCTTCAAAAAGATTTAGGAAGATGGCAATGTGTGGAGAATACTTAATATGTGATAATTGGTGACAGGACATTTCAAATACAATGACCGTATTTTCATCAATTTCTCCATAATAATCCAAACAAGGTAGTCCGATATTTCCTACCAATAGAACCTTACGTTCCAGGCAAGCCGATAGAACTTTATACAACATCGAAGAAGTCGTACTTTTTCCTTTTGTTCCAGTAATCCCAATGGTTTGCGAAGCGAATTCTTCTAGGAACAATTCGGTTTGCGAAGTAAATTTATCTAAATAGGTATCCACGCGAATTCCTGGACTTTTAATGATCATGTCGTATAGTTCTGGTTGAATCTCAGATTCTTTTCCTTCGAATACAGTTAAGCTCTCTACCGAACAATACTTTTTGATAAAGTTTTCAGTGGATTTTCCTTCTCTTCCATATCCCCAGATTAATACTTTTTTCCCTGCTAGTTTATCGGTTATTTTCATATGTATTCTCCCCATATCTTTTCTTCATTTCTATAATTCTACAATCTTTATATACATAAATAATAAACGAATCGTTAAAATTCGTTTGTGAAACGTTGACAAAAATGAATGATTTTTCCTTATATAATATACTTTTTATCTAAATACAGACAGTTCGATAATATCATTATATTTTCTATAAATCAACTTCGGCCCCTTTTCATACTTTGTCAGACCAATTTTCTGAAAATATTACAGATTGTTTTAAATATCTTTTCAAATATTTAAAATACGAGTATAATATTTTCATAATGTTGAACAGAAGAAGTACAAAGTACATTCTTTTCTAGAGAGCGAACGGTTGGTGAAAGTTCAAAAAGAAAGCTTTGGAACGTGTCTGGGAGTTATGTTGTCGATAGGATTGGAGACAACATCGTGTATTCGCGTTAAGAATAAGGTGTCATTCATATCAAGTGAATGGAATTAAGGTGGTACCGCGGTTACAGTCGTCCTTTTCATAGAAGAAGGGTGACTCTTTTTTTGTATCCAAGACACACTTTCAACAAAAAGAAAAGAGGGAAAAAATCATGAATGTAAAAAAATTATTAACTCTTGCGAGCACAACAACAATGGCCTTAACAATGGTTGCTTGTGGAAATTCATCTAGTGCGCCTGCTGAAGCAGCTGGTAAAACACTAACTATCGGTATTTCTCCAGACTATGAACCATATGAATCATTAGATTTAGATGGAAACATCGTTGGATTCGATGCTGACATGGTTAAATTATTCGAAGGATATTTAACAGAATCTGAAGGTGAAGCTTACACATTAGAATTCGTTAAAATGGACTTTGACAACATCATCACTCAAATCCAAGGTGACCAAGTTGACTTAGGTATTTCTGGATTCACTTATAGTGAAGACCGTGAAGTAGAATGGTCAAATCCATATTTAGGAACTAGCCAAGTAGCAGTTGTTCCAGAAGGATCATCAATCAAATCATTAGACGATTTAAAAGGTAAAAAATTAGTTGCTCAAACTGGAGCTACTGGTGAAGAAGCGGCTAAATCTGTAGAAAATGCAGAAGTAGTTGGATTAAAGAACGTACAAGACATTATGAACGCATTAGCCGCTAACCAATACGATGCAGCCGTTATCGACTTAGGTGTTGCGAAAAACTATGTAGCTAACGGAAAATTCGTTATGCTTGACGGATCATTAATGGATGAACAAAACTACATCATTGCGAAAAAAGGAAACACTGATGCGATCGCATTAATGAACAAATGTATCGAAAAATTCTTAGCTAGCGAAGACTACGCTAAAATGTGTGAACAATACGGATTAGCACCATTAGAAATCTAATAGGAAAGGAAATAACTCATGTTTGTCGCATTTGAAAAAGTATTCACTGCACAAAACATAGGATATTTAGCTAAAGGAGCGCTGTTATCTCTTGCGATAGCAGCGATTTCCTTATTGATTGGATTGGTATTAGGAATCTTAGGAGCTACTGGAAGACGTAGCAAACACATCATCCCTAGAACAATCGCCAATATCTATGTCACAGTGATTCGTGGTACTCCATTATTACTACAAATCTTAATTATCTTCTCCGTCATCCCTTCTATCTATACTGCCTTCACAGGAAATATTCTTCGTATCAACCCTATCTTAATCGGGATCATTGCGATGAGTATCAACTCTGGAGCGTATCAAACCGAATTGATTCGTTCTGGTATCAACGGGGTAGATAAAGGACAATGGGAAGCTTGTGAAACATTAGGTTTAAACTCTTGGCAAATGATGAAATTTGTCGTTTTACCACAAGCTTTCAAACGAATCGTCCCACCACTAATTTCGGAATTAATTACTTTGATCAAAGACAGTTCCTTAATCAGTACCATCGGAGCGATTGAATTATTAAAAGGGGCACAAGTTATCGGAGCCCAATACTACGATGTAATGTCTCCATACTGCATCGCAGCTGTTTATTATTTAATTATGACATTTACCGTTTCATTAATTGGAAACTATGTAGAAAAGAGGTTGGCTGAAAGTGATTAAAGTAGAAAATATCGCAAAGAGTTTTAACACAACTACAGGAAGCCAATTACACGTATTAAAAGGTGTAAGCTTAGAAATTAAAAAAGGAGAAATCGTCAGCTTAATCGGACCTTCTGGTTCGGGTAAGAGTACCCTTCTTCGCTGTATCCACGGTTTGGAAAAAATTGATTCTGGCGCTATCTACATGGAAGATGAATTGATGGATCCAAACGATAAGAAAAAATATCGTGAACAAAGAAACAAAATGGGATTCGTATTCCAACACTTCAACCTTTTCCCAAATATGACAGTTGTCGAAAACTGTAAACTTGCGCAAATGAACGTACTAGGAAGAAGTACTGAAGAAGCAGAAAAAGTAGCAATGGAATACTTAGAAAAAGTTGGACTTCCAGATAAAAGAGATGCCTATCCATCTACTTTATCCGGTGGACAAAAACAACGTGTAGCTATCGCTCGTGCTCTATGCATGAATCCAGAAGTTATGTTGTTTGACGAACCAACTTCTGCCTTAGACCCAGAAATGATCAAAGAAGTATTGGAAGTAATGAAAGACTTAGGAAATCAAGGAATGACAATGATTGTCGTAACACACGAAATGGGATTTGCCCGCAAAGTTGGAAATCGTGTTGTCTTCTTAGAAGGTGGACACATTCTTGAAAACTGCGCAAGTGAAGAATTCTTCTCAAATCCAAAAACAGAACGTGCTAAGGATTTCTTAAGCAAAGTATTCTACGACTAATGCATTTACCAGATTTTAAAGTGGAACAATGGATGACCGATTATGAACAATCGGCCATCTATAATTTAACGGACACATGTGTCAAAGCCTTATCGCTCCAAGAGCTTCTTAACTTCCAACAAGTCGATGCTTCCCTTTCTCTAGACTATGGAGAAATCAGTGGAGATAAAACATTACGAAAAGAAATATTATCACTATATAGTACAGGAACGATTGACAACATCACATGTGCCAATGGTTGCCTGCAAGCCAACGAATTGGTGTTACATACCCTGCTGAATCAAGGGGATCATGTGATTGCCTTAACACCTGGCTACCAGCAATTCTGGGATGTTCCCAAATCCCTAGGATGTGAGATTTCTCTCATTTCCCTGCAAGAAGAAAAAAACTGGATGCCTAGTTTGGAAGATTTTTCTTCAAGCATCCAATCGAACACAAAGATGATTATCATCAACAATCCAAACAATCCAACCGGAACCTGCTTAGATGATGCCTTTCTTCAATCCTTAATTGATCTATGTCGACAACACAACATCTATCTATTATGCGATGAAGTATATCGAGACCCTACCATTCAAACCTATTGTGTATGCGATCACTATGAATTAGGTATTAGTACAGGTTCTCTATCCAAGATGTATGCCCTTGCTGGTCTTCGTTTTGGATGGGTCAAAGCCAATTTGGATATCATTCACCAGATCAATGTGCGTAGAGACTATTCCATGGTTTCTACCGGACCTTTGATTGATGAACTGGCTAAAATTGCCTTAGCACACAAGTCGGAAATACTTACTCGTTCCCGACAAACCATTGAAGCCAATAAAACGTTCCTGAAACAATGGCTATCTAAAAATCCTGCATTTTCTCTTGTGATGCCTCCATGTGGTTCGGTTAGTTTCTTAAAGTATAACTTCCCTAAAAATTCTAAAGAATTTGCGTTGGAACTTTTAGAAAAGACAGGAATCTTCTTTGTTCCAGGTGATTGTTTCGATCTGGACCAGCATATGCGTTTGGGTTTAGGAAGAGATGAAGAAAACTTCAAAAAGGGATTAGAAATCTTAGCTAAATATGTAAAAGAAAACTGCTGATTATTGTTCAGCAGTTTTTTTATAAGACATTCTTTGATACACATTGACATCCAGACGTACCGCATTTTCTAAGGTCAAAGGGAACATGATAATTTCCTTGCCAAACGAATAATATGTCACATACATTCGTTGAAATGGGCCTTGTTTAGATACTTCTCTTTCACTGATTTCTCCTATCGAGATAACTTTCTTTTTTCCCCATCTTGGATAACAAATGCAGGTTTCTTCTTTAACGACAATTCTAGGTCGATTCATAAAATACAAAACGTTGATAAAGAAGGCCAGAATCAAGACATACCCTAATAATAAGAAGCGTATATCATTTTTTGTACGCAAGGTATTCGCATAATAGAACACCATCAGGATAATCGATAGAAACAAAGCCAGATAATAGGTGAAAAAGTAGGTACGGGTGTATCCAACCACATAACTTCCTCCCAGTTTTACATAGGTGTGTCCATCTTTCTGGGTTAAATAAGGCTCTTCTTTCGGGAAGACTTCCTGGGTTAAATAAAAGTATCCCAATACGATATCAAAGATCCCTACGCCAAAGAGTGCGATGAGTTTGATCAACAGTGGTGGATCGATCTCCCCTGTTTGAACCGCTTCAAACAAGACTCTTGCGATCAAATACCCAAATAAAGCGGCAACACCAATGCCAAAATACATCAATAATTTTCCATAGAAATTCTTCACTAAAATCCCTCTAATTCTACTTCTTTTGCCCACGCGTTTAAGAAATCCTGATTTTCTTTAAAACGACAGTTTTGGGCATTCTCTTTTACCTTTTGAACAAAGGCTTTCTTTTCTTCTTCATCCTTTGAACGACGATATTGTAAAGCTTCCTGATAATCGGCATATCCATCCGCTATTTCCCAATATAAATCAAAGTCGGCATCGTAGCTGTCATACAAATCCAATATTTCTCGAAGGGTTCCAAATTCCTGATTTTCATAATGAATTTTTGCCGAATTCAAACCATTATTATGATCGTCTTTTCGACTGAAGTATTTGCCAATAGTTGTTTCTTCGTACAAATAGGATATAGAACAGCTGCCAATACAAAATATTAAAAAGAGCGATAGAAGAGCTTTCCCGATGATCTTAATCCATTTCATCTTTCCATCCCTCTCTTTCCATGGCGATTGGAAGATAAACCTCTTCAATATCGCTATAATATACCCTTTCTTCCTTACTTAAAAGTTTGTCTATCTCTTCTTTCTGAAAAGCACAGGTTCCTTTTAAGAAAGATTCAATTTCCTTTTGATACGTATTCAGTAAGGCCAGGTTTCGACGATCTAGCGTTTCGGGCTCATCATACGATGTATAGACCTTCGTCGCATAATAGATAGCCGAATTTAGATAATAGGAATATCTTTCCTGTTCTGACTCTTCTTTTTCTAAGAATTGCAGTTTATTGGTCATATAGGCGTTATAATCACAACCTAAGGTAGCCGCCTGTCTATATTCATCAAAGTCCGATTCATAATAAAGGTCGTTATCCTGCATATACGTATACATTTGAAGAAACTGTTCTTTCTCATAATATTTTTCCAGTTTCGCCACGATCTTATCGTGTGAAGTACGTATATACAACGCTTTACTTGCATCCTGGAATAGAATGATTCCTACAAATATTCCAAAGGCAACAAAACAGCCGATCACACAAGCCAGCAATACACGATTTAAAATATAGTTCAATAGATCTTGCGAATACGAAGAACTGTTTATATCCAGACTTTTCCTATCTTTGATAAACGAGTTATTTCTTTGACAGTTCGGACATCGCATCGAAAATATTGAATATTTTGTTCCACAATATTTACATCTCATACCGGTATTCTATCACAAAAGAAAAGAGATGAATTATTTCATCTCAATTTTCTTAAACAATTCTTTTCCTTCTTCGTCTCGATAGAAACAAGAATAATGGTTAGTATGACAAGCCGCTCCATCTTGTTCCACTAAAAGTAAGATGGTATCTTCATCGCAATCAATACGAATTTCTTTTACCTTTTGAAAGTGTCCACTGGTTTCCCCTTTTACCCAGTAAGACTGGCGAGAACGAGACCAATAGGTTGCCAAGCGCGTTTCACAAGTTCTTTTATACGCTTCTTCGTTCATGTATGCCAGCATCAATACTTCTTTCGATTGAACATCCTGAACGATAACAGGAATCAGTCCATCGCCTTTTTTAAAATCCAAGCTTAACATGAGCGCACCTCAATTCCTCTTTCTTTTAGATATTTGTGTACATCGCCAACGGTTAATTCTCCATAGTGGAAAAGACTGGCTGCTAAGGCTGCATCGGCTGCTTCTTTTTCAAAAACTTCGGCAAAGTGTTCTAGACTTCCGCATCCACCACTGGCAATCACGGGTACTTCTACAATATCGCGTACGGCTTTGCAGAATTCAATGTCAAATCCCTGTTTGGTTCCATCGGCATCCATAGAAGTAAGTAAGATTTCTCCTGCTCCTAATTCCACGCCTTTTTTGATCCAATCCAGAGCATCAAGTCCTGTATCAATTCGACCACCATGAATGACTACATTCCATCCACTTCCGTCTTCTCTTTTTCTTCCATCAACGGCTAAAACAATACATTGATTTCCAAACATTTTGGCCCCTTCCTGAATCAATTCCGGATTTTTTACAGCAGCTGAATTTAAAGAGATCTTATCGGCACCCGCACGAAGAATCTTTTTAATGTCTTCGATGGTTTTAATTCCACCACCTACGGTAAAAGGAATATAGATTTGACTTGCGACCTGTTTTACCACTTCAACCATAGTGTCACGGTGTTCATGTGTTGCGGTAATATCTAAGAAAACAAGTTCATCGGCTCCTTGTTTATAGTATTCTTTGGCAAGTTCTACAGGATCTCCGACTTCTTTTAAACCGATGAAGTTAACCCCTTTTACTACTTTCCCATTTTTTACATCCAGACAAGGAATAATACGTTTACTAAGCATATTTACTCCTTACATAGCGCAATGGCTTCTTCTAGATCAAGGGTCTTGGCATACATCGCTTTTCCGGTGATGGCTCCATATACGTCTAGATCTTTTAATTGTTGAATGTGCGAAATATCTTTAATTCCACCACTGGCAGTAATATCAATATTGACTGCTTTTTTTAATTCTGCCAACATTTCCAAATTGGGTCCAGCTAGGGTTCCATCTTTGGAAATATCGGTAAAGATAATGGTTTGTACCCCTAAGCTTTCCATTTCTTTGGCAAAATCAATATAGTAGGCGTTGGAATCGGTTAACCATCCAGAACCGCATACATATCCATTTTTACAATCAATTCCGACCGCAATTTTTTCTTTATATTTGGTAATGGCTTCTTTTAATAATGCCTTATTTTCTAGAGCAACGGTTCCTAAAATAACACGAGACAATCCATTTTCTAGATAGAAGTCAATGTCTTCCATCGAACGGATTCCTCCGCCAACTTCGACCGGAATGGATAAAGCCTTTGCGACTTCGATGATTAATTTCGCATTGTCTTTTGTACCGCTTTTCGCTCCATCCAGATCCACAGTGTGCAAATAGTCAGCTCCTAATTCTTCAAAAGTTTTGGCGATATCCATTACACTTTGTCCAACTACTTCTTTTTTTCCATAATCACCCTGATATAGGCGAACTGGTTTTCCATCAATGATATCAATGGCTGGTATAATAATCATAATTATGCCTCCTTAATAAAATATTCTAAAATTCGTAACCCGTCTTCTCCACTTTTTTCTGGGTGGAATTGACTGGCATAAATGTTGTCTTTATTAAATAATCCAGGTACGATAATGGACTTTCCATAGTAAGAATATCCAATGCAGTCTTCTGGATCGTAATCGTGTGCATAGTAAGAGTGTACATAATACACATATGGTTTTTGTTCAATTAGGAATGCGCGTGGGTGTTCTGTATTCACTTCCAATTGGTTCCAGCCAATGTGAGGAATACGAAGCCCTTCTTCTTTCATACGGATGACTTTTCCTTTTAAAAATCCAAATCCTAGAGTAAAACCTTTTTCTTCACTGCTCTCAAACATGGCCTGCATTCCTAAGCAGATTCCTAAAATAGGCTTTTTATCTTCCAATACCCATTTTTTAATGGGTTCAAAAAGCTTTGTGTTATGTAAATTTTCCATACAGTCTGGAAAAGCACCAACCCCAGGAAGTACCAATTTATCGCAGGCTTCTGATTCTTGTACATCACTGGAAATAATACAGTTTTCATCGTATTTCTTTACCGCGTTAAATACACTGTGAAGATTTCCCATACCATAATCAATAATTCCAATCATTATTCTAATACTCCTTTGGAAGAAGGAATCTTATCACTGGTGATTAAACAAGCTTCTTTTAAAGCACGTCCAAACGCTTTAAAAATGGCTTCAATCTTGTGGTGATCATTCTTTCCATACATCACATTAATGTGTAGAGTTAATCCTGAAGCAACCGCAACGGCTCTAAAGAATTCTTCCACCATTTCCGTAGCCATCATCCCTACGGTATCTCTAGTAAATTCGGCATTAAAGACTAGATAAGGTCTTCCTGAAATATCCAAGGTAACCTGTGCTAGTGTTTCATCCATAGGCATAAAGAAGTTTCCATATCGGTTGATTCCTTTACGATCGCCTAAAGCCTGTTTCAAAACGGACCCTAAGGTAATCCCACAATCTTCAATGGTGTGGTGATCGCATACATCCAGATCGCCATCGGCAATCATTTTTAAATTCATATTGGAATGGAAGGCAAATAGATCCAACATATGATCGAAGAATCCAATGCCTGTTGAAATATCGCTTTTTCCAGTTCCTTCGATTTCTAACACGCAAGTAATTTGCGTTTCTTTTGTGTTACGACTTAATGAGGCAGAACGCATAGTTATTCTCCTTCAAAGGCAGTTAGAATTTCTAATACCTTTTTATTTTCTTCTTTCGATCCAATGGTAATACGGAATGTATCTTTTCCGGCATAGTTACGAATTACGATATTTTCTTTTTCAAAAGCGGCCAATAAAGCTTCTTTGTTGGCACATTTTCCACAGATAAAGTTCGCTTTGGAAGGATAGAATGTCATCTTTTTGAAGTCTTTGATGATTTCATACATTTCATCTCTTTGAGCACAGGTAAATGAAGTACTTTCATCAAATTCTTTTGCGTGACTTAGCGCAATAATGGCAACTTCCTGCGTTAAACGACTTAAAGCGTAAGGAATGAAGTTCGCTTTTAATTTGGCAATTCTTTCTTGGGAACTAATTAAGAATCCACAACGAATTCCGGCTAGCCCATACGCTTTGGATAAGGTACGAGTCACATATAAGTTTTCGTAGTTTTCTACTTCATCAAATACGCTTTCTCCATAGAATTCCATATACGCTTCATCCACAATAACCGGACAATCAAATCCTGTTACGATTTTCAATACTTCGGCTTTGGAAAGAGCGTGTCCTGTTGGGTTGTTTGGATTGGAGAACAAAACTAAATTGACTCCTTTTTCTTTTCCGACTTTAATAAAATCTTCGATATCAAAACTTCCATCTTCTTCGGTTGCGTATTTTTCAATACCGGCATCATAGCTGGAACAATAGTAGTCATACATTCCAAAATCCGGTGCAATGGTATAGGCTTTTTTTCCTTGTCCTAAGAAAGTACCAATTAAATACCCTAACATTTGATCTGAACCATTTCCGGCCAATACCTGGCTTGCCTGGCATCCGATCACTTCGGCATAGGCTTCGTATAGTTTTGTGACTGGTTCTTCTGGATAACGGTTAAATAAAATAGCTGGAATTCTTTCTTGAATTTCCTTAACGATATCCTGATTTAAGTTCACACTTAATTCGTTGGCATTTAACAAGATTCCTTCTTGTTTGTGTGCTTCGTATGATTGAATCTGTTTCATTATTCGACCCTCACTCTTGCGGCATTGGCGTGAGCACGCAAGTCTTCTTCTTCTGCCATTGTGACAATGTATTTCGCATACGCTTCAATAGCTTCTTTTGTATAGTGTAAGTAACTTGATTTTTTAATAAAGCTGTCTACTCCTAACGCACTGGAGAAACGAGCAGTTCCACTTGTTGGAAGCACGTGGTTTGTTCCTCCAAAGTAATCTCCAATACATTCGCATGTATAGTATCCCATGAATACACTTCCTGCGTGTTTTACTAAGTGTAAGTATTCCATTGGGTTGGCAATGTTTAATTCCAAGTGTTCTGGAGCAATCGCATTGGAGAATTCAATACATTCTTCAATACTGTCACAGACAATGACTTTTCCATAGTCAGCCAAAGATTTTTCAACAATTTCCTTCTTTGGAAGAAGATCGGTTTGTCTACGTAATTCTTTGTTTGTTGCATCTAAAATATCACGAGACGTTGTTAGTAAGATGGCACTGGCCATTGGATCGTGTTCGGCTTGGGATAAAAGGTCTGCCGCTACGTATTTAGGATTAGCTCCCTGGTCGGCGATAACTAAGATTTCACTTGGTCCTGCAATCATGTCAATGTCAACAATTCCATAAACTAATTTCTTGGAAGCCGCTACGAAGATGTTCCCAGGTCCAACGATCTTATCAACTCTTGGAATGGATTCTGTTCCATACGCTAGAGCACCGATGGCTTGAGCGCCTCCGATTTTATAGATTTCGGTAACACCGGCTAATTTTGCCGCAAAGGCAATATTTGGGTGGATCCCTCCTTCTTTACTTGGAGGGGTTACCATGACAATTCTTTCCACACCAGCTACTTTTGCGGGAATGGCATTCATCAATACCGAGCTAGGATATTGTGCTCTTCCACCTGGTACATAGATTCCTACAGAATCCAAAGGTAATACACGTTGTCCTAAATAAATTCCCATTTCTTTTTGTAGTAAAGTGGAATTTTGTTTTTGGGCTTTGTGGAAGAATTCAATGTTCGCTTTCGCTCTTTGCATCGCATCTTTAAAAGCTTCATCGCATTTTTCGATAGCTGCTTCGATTTCTTCTTCACTGACACGGAAATTTTCAATTTCAATGCCATCAAATTGTTTTGTATATTTCTTACAAGCGGCATCTTTATTCTTTTTTACATCGTTAAGGATGTTTTGCGCAGCCGCTAGAACTTCTCCACTGATTTCCTGAGTACGACTTAATAAGTATTCGTTTAGTGATTCTTTTTCACTTTTTCTAATTTCTTGAAGCATTTTGTTTCACAATCCTTTCTAAATCGTTTAATACAGCCATCACTTCTTGTTTCTTTAATTTGAAGGCGGCTTTGTTGACGATGACTCTTGCACTGATATCACATACCGTATCAAGTACCACAAGTCCGTTTTCTTTTAATGTGGTTCCGGTTTCCATAATATCGACAATTCCATCACATAGTCCTAAGATTGGGGCTAATTCTACGGAACCATCAATTTTGATAATTTCTACATCTAACCCTTTGGATAAGAAATAGTTTTGGGCAACGCTAGGATATTTGGTTCCAATCTTAATGTGTCCAACTTTTGAGAAAATATCTTCTCCTTTATAGGTTGCGACGATGAATTTACATTTTCCGATTTCTAGATCCAACATTTCGTAGTAGTCTTTTCCCCCTTCCAATAGGGTATCTTTTCCTACCACACCAATGTCCGCTACCCCATGTTCTACATAGGTAATGCAGTCGTGTGATTTGACTAAAAAGTAATTGATATCTTTATTTGAATCTTGGAAGACCAACGCTCTTCCTGGATTTTTTACACTTTCTACACCATATCCACATTCTTCTAACATGGCAATGGTTTGTTTCTGAAGTCTACCTTTTGTTAGGGCAATTGATAAGGACATTAGGCTACCTCCACTTCTGCGCACATGGCTTCGATCAATTCAACTGTGCATTCTTTTCGTAATTCATTGGCCTTTTGTAAGGCTTCTACCATTCGATTTTTTGGATAGTAAATTTTTACAGTTTTCTTTTCTTCACATTTTACTACATCGATGCAGTAATCAATTTTTACCGAGAATCCGATGGCTGGTAGGTCACGGCCAAATTTTGACAACAATTTATCGTAGCGTCCTCCGCTCAATACGCTGACACCAACTCCTTCCACATATCCACCGAAGATAATTCCAGTATAGTAATCCAAGTGTGGTACTTTTCCTAAGTCAAAAGTAATCACATCTTTATAGCCTAAAGCTTGTAGGTCGTTGTATAGCTTTTGTAGCTTGTTGACTTCTTCTAATAAGCTGGTACTAAAGCTTAATTCTCTTGCCATGTCCAAGGCTTCTTGACCTCCGGTCATCCATGGAAGTTGAATAAAGAATTCTTTGGCATTTGGCGAAAGTTTTAACTTTTGAACAAATTGTTTCAATTCCACCATACTCTTTCGATCAATTAGGTCGGCAAGTCGAGCTGTCGATTCTTTATCCATTTGTAGAGCTTTACAAGCGGATTTAAAGAAGTTTGTGTTTCCAATTTCCAATGTATATTTCGCACCAATCTCTTCCATGACAAGAATGGCCAGGTTTAATACTTCAATATCACAAGAGGAATCTAAACCAATACATTCGATTCCACAGTCCATAACTTCACTACGTTTTCCTCCAAACGATTGTCTTACCTTGTATACATTGGATGAGTAACGGAAGCGGAATGGTCCTTCTTTGGTGTTAAATTTTGTAGCACAGACACGAGCGATTGGTACGGTCATGTCGGTTCTTAACGATAGGATTTTTCCTTCCTGATCAAAGAATTTAAAGATTTCTTCGTCTTCCAGTGTTCCAAATGCGGTTTGATATAAATTATGAAACTCAATACATGGCGTCATAATTTCTTTATATCCATAGGATTCAAAGACATTTTCCAGCTTATGTTGCAGCATGCGCTTTCTTTCGCATTCTTCTAAGATTAAGTCGCGCATTCCTAATGGCAATTGAATTTGGTTCATGAGTAATTCCTCCTTATAAATAAAAAAACG
Organism: Bacillota bacterium; assembly: GCA_018065105.1. Taxonomy (GTDB): domain Bacteria; phylum Bacillota_I; class Bacilli_A; order Erysipelotrichales; family Erysipelotrichaceae; genus Floccifex. Next base: position 10,665 of record JAGHTX010000220.1, on the reverse strand, counting down.
TCCTATACAAAGGACGTAATATACGTGGTTCCACCTTATTTCACCATTATCTCACAATAATGATCTCATCGAGTCTATCAACTCTAGTCTTTTAACGGTGACAACCGGTATACACTACTGTGTTCGCATATACAGCTCCAGGACGTGTTCCATTCGTTAAAATCTTCTTTTTCACCAGCCAAGAAGTCTCTACAATTTTGAGGCGAATGTACTATTTCCTTTCCTCACTTTTATACAAGTGAAGTATAGTACAAAAAGACAGTTGTTGTCAATTGAAAGACATTACTTCTTTAATCGTTTTTGGAAAGAAGCCGTCACTTTTCCAATCAAAGAATCGGGTATTATTTTACTACAGATATATAGAACTTTATTCTTAAATCCTGGAATGATGCATGCCTTGTTCTTTTCTAATCCTTTATACGCCACTCTTGCCACTGTTTTGGCATCCATGGCTGTTTTGCTCTCTTTTCGACCTGCATTTTTTGACCAGTTGGTCTTTGTCGGTCCGGGACATAAACAAGAGACCTGTACACCCGTTTTTCCAAGTTCTCCTCGCAAGGTTTGGGCAAAATTATAGGCATAGGCTTTTGTGGGTCCATATACATTTAGTCCTACATCGGGTCCAAAAGCGGCCGTACTTGCCACAATAAGAATTTTTCCTTTTCCTCTTTCTACCATACCTTTGGCGACTAATTGCGTTAACAGGCTCATAGAAGATACATTTAAATGGATGAGATTTAAAACGGTCTGCTCTTTAAGTTCGACTAGAGTTCCACTCTTTCCGGCACCCGCATTGTTAATCAGAATTTCAATGTTGTAGTTTTTTATACTTTGATACAAAGAGAATACCTGTTCTTCTTTGTACAGGTCACAAGTTCGAATTTCAATGGAGTCTTTCCCTAGTTCCATTTTTACCTGTTGAAGTGCTTCTTTGTTTCTGGAAACCAGTATTAATGGATAGCCTTCTTGTGCATAAAGAGAAGCAAGTTCCTTTCCAATACCAGAACTTGCTCCTGTGATCAATACATAACCTTTTTTCACTCTTGAAAATCCTCTCTACGCATTTCAAAAGCATCCTTACTAAATGGATGAAGAACGATACCGGCTACCTCATCCCATTCTTCTAATAGTCGTATGCTAAATTCGAATGGGACTTGTCGAATTTCAAAGTTCTTCTTTTGGGATTGCGGAATTTTACTTGGGAATAGATACATAGGAATAAATAATTCCCCTTCATCATTTTCCACTAAATCGCAAGGAAATTTCTCACTGGACATATCATGAATAAAAGGAAGGTGTACTTTAGTCAACAATAATTTTGAAATAATATACCCTGTTCCGGTATCCATAGAGATTTCTTGAATTTTGTGAATTTCATTTCCAAGTTTTCGGTTGTATTTTTTGCGAATACGAATTTCATCATCGCTTTCTTTTTCTAAAGAATTTTTTATTTCATCGAGCACGCTTAAACAGAACATGGCTTCTTCAATATTGTCCACTTCGTTTTCTAAAGCACGTTCTAAGAAATATTCATATAAATCTTCATCGGGTGGAACCGGAATGCCTTTTTCAATGAAATACGCATAGATTTCCTGTTCGGTTGGCAGTTCTTTTCCCACTTGTTTCAAATCAATCTGTTCGATCAAATTGGTCACATAAGGATCGACATCAAAGCCATAATCCGCTGCCATCAACAGGGAATAAAGGGCACTTTTACTGTCATTTTTTTGAAGATAGTAGTACGCGAAGTTCTGATAGATGATGGAGATGCATTTGGATGAAACAGCCATTTTCATCAACTTTTTATTTTCAAAATAGAATTGTTCCATGAGGTTTTCCATTTTTAGAACTTCAATCACGAATAAGCGTGTTTCTAGATCGAATGGATTCCATTTTAATGATTTTTCAAAACATTCTTTCGCTTCTTCCATTCGTTCTTGCGCCAATAGAACCGCTCCATAGGTTTGATATAAGAATCCAAAGTTTTCTTTTGGGTTCATGACACTCTTTCCGGATTTCTCTAATATCTCAAATAGATGTATCTCGTGTGCATTTTGAAGTGTATAGTACAGAAAATTGTCATCTTCCTGAATAGGATCTAATTCTTCCACTTGATCGATTAAATCGCCTAATATTTCCAAAGCAGGCTCATCTTCTTCATTGAATAAATACTGTTGCGCTTCCAGTATCGCTTCATCAATGCCGAGTATTTCCCAATCAAAAAGCGCACGTACATTTTCTTGACTGGAATCGGGTACGATTTTCATGGCTTCTTCAAAAGACCTTTTATCCTTTAGGGCATGACATAATTGTAGGGTTTGAAATAATGTGTTCATAGATACACTATATCATAGAAAAGAAAAAAGAGAAGTCATCTTCTCTTTTTGCCTGGTCCTATAATGTGTCGATATTTTTAATTTTTGTCTTAATTTGTTTATAGATTTTGGAACCACCTTCCATTCCAAAACCTTTCACCAAATCGTTGTGCACTTTTCTAAGATCATCCAGATTGTTCTCGTCTAGCGCAGCGAGAATCTCATCGATGGTCTTTTGGCGATCTTTCTTATTCTTAGGGATGGCCTCATTCAGTGCTTCTTTTAAGCGTTCTTTAATTGGAAGTGTTTCAATAACAGGGGATGCATCTTCTGTGAGATCGTCCTCCTTCAACACCAACAATTCCATTTTCTTTGTTCTATTTTCCAAATCCCAAATATTCATACGAGAAATTGAAATTTCACGATCTTTCCAGAATTGAATGACGGGTTCATATCCATTGTCTGCGGAAACGATGACATAATGGGTTTTTGGTGCAGTTTTCAAAAGGTAGCCTAAATAACTTACCAATTGAAAATCAAGCGCATTTTTTCCAGTATATGCACGTATCATTTCAAAGGATCCTGGATATTGTAGAATGAATTCAAAATCAACGTAAGAGATATGTGGAGAATTCTCTGTATAGAATAGAAGAATCTTTTCGTTGTTGGTTTTTGAAGGCAATAGGTTTCTCCAAGAAGATCCCACATTTTCGGTATCTACCAGATACACAGTTTTTTGGGCGATAAATATTCCTCCTTAGAAAATACCAGGCAAGATTATTGTAACATATTATGCAACGAAAAAGGATGTGAATTAATCACATCCTTAAAGTTATTGCCTCTAAATTACCTTTATTATTTTAATAATGATGCAAGCCAATCGAATGCAGATACACCGTTTTGGTCAGCTGTTTCATCATTGTCGAAGTAGCACCATGACCAGTGTCCTGAGTATTGGTGAGGTTTTCCATCTTCGTCGTTGTATTTACCAGTTGTATCGTGTACATCGTCTGGGTTGAATACAGAGAATTTAGCTCCAGCTTTTTCTAAACGTTCAGTAGTTGGGATTTCATATTTAGTTGGATCTACTGTATCATCATTTTTAGCCCAGATGAAGTATAAGTTTGTTTTAGCTAATGTAGCGATGTCTTCATCAGTGATGTATTCGTCTAACATAGCTTCACAAATTGGTACATATCCTTGGTATTTGTCTCCACATTCCATAGCTAAGTTCATAGTCATGTAACCACCGTTAGAGCATCCACCGATGAATACAGTTTTGATATTATTTTCAGCTACGTAGTTGTCGATTAATTCGATTAATGATTGTTCGTAGAATGAGTGACGAGGACCAGCAATGTCTTTTTCGTCTTCTCCTTGCATCCACATAGTTGGTGATTGTGGAGCGATTACGTTACATCCACCTAATGTAGTTTGGAAGTCTTCACCTGCTAAAGCAGTAACTTTGTTAGCTAAGATAGTAACAGCTGCATCAGTTTTTAATCCTTCAACACCTGATCCACCTTCACCCATACCGTGAAGCCAAACGAATAATTTGTCAGATCCGTCTACTTTGTATTCTGCTACATTGTAGTCAATTCCACCAGCTGACATTTTTGTTTGAGTCCAGTCATCAGCAGGAGAAACCATTTTAGCAGGAGTTGGGTCAATTGATAATTCAGTTACTTCTGTTCCACCTGAAGTAATTTTTGCACCTTCAGCTAATTCAACGTTTAATGTATAAGGGTCAGACCATGAGTTGAATTGAGTTTCTAGTGACCACCAGATTGGAGAACCATTGTCTGGGTCGATAGCTAAGTCGATAGTTAATTCAGTTCCATCTACTTTTGCGTCTAATACTTTACGTTCAGTAGTAAGATCCATAACGTGAGTAGGTCCACCTTCAGCAGCCCAGTCGAATCCTTCTTTTACTTCAGTAACTTTTAAATCTTCAGCTTTGATTGCGTCGATTGGGTTATCTAAAGTAACAACCATTTTGTCAACACCACATCCATAATCTTCTGCTGCGATGTTTGCGACATAAGTACCTGTTACTTTGCTTGATCCTTCTTCAGCAGGAGCAGCAGGAGCAGATGTGCTAGATGAACATGCAGCTAAGATTGCTGCCATACCAGTGGCAGATAATACTTTTACAAATTTGTTCATAATAAATATGCCTCCTATTTCTAAAGTCATTTTATCATCTTTGAAAGCGCTTTACCATTCCATTTATCGGATATTTTGGGTTATTTTCTACTATTTTTATTGTGAAACTAACACTTATTAACGTATATTTTACAATGATGCTTTTTCTCTATATTCTTTAGGAGAAATGCCATGATATTTTCTAAATTCTCGATAATAAGACTTACTATTGGTAAAACCGTTTTTGGTATATACGGTCGTAATGGTTAAACTCTTATCTAATAGATCTTTTTCACTCTTTTTAACACGAATATAGTTAATGTATTCTTTTACACCATATCCCATATATTGTTTAAAAATGGTTGAAAGGTATCCATAAGACAGGTTAAATGTATCCGCAATCGTATCTACGGTAATATCTGAAGCATAATTTTCATCCACGAATTTTGTGATATTCATCATTAATTCGTTGTGCTTTCTGTTGGTATTATCTTGTTCACGAATGATCGCTGCTTCGGCAAATAAATGTCCCATTAACACATAGGACAAGCCTTTCATACGCATATTCTTAAAAGGGTCATCGGAATGATATGCTTGAATGATATCGATGATTACTTTGTATACTTCTTTGTGATACAAATACGATTCAAATTGTATATCATCAATTTCTGGATAAATCTTTTTTAAAAAGTTATATCCAATCTGTAAAGCGTATCCATGGTAAGATTGCACATAATCCGGTCGACCAAAACTATGAATACTGCGAGAATTCACTATATAGTATGTATTCGCATACACTAAATGTCTCTCATTTTCAATATACAAATACGCATCGTTAGAAATAGGTACTACAATTTCAAGACTGCGATGCCAGTGGGCCGGAATGCGTGATGGTGATTTTTCAAAATCCACATCGATTTCAACAACTTTAATTTCTTCCAGTTCCGAAGTGATTACCTCATATATAGGAGTATTTTCAATTTCATCCACTAATTTTAATCCCATCTATATCACCTCTTTTAACTTCTACTACTATTATTATACACGAATAAAATAAGTGGAAAAACACAAGCCACTTAATTTCCAATTCTTTATTTGATCTTATACATATCATGTAGAAAAGAATACAATCTTTCTTGTCTGCCTTTTTTAGACCAAGAAATACATTATACACATCGGGAAAAAGAGAAACCATTCCCATACATGCCATGCCAAAAGTAAATCCATTTAACGCTTTAAACTTTGCCGGAGAAAGAATAAAAAGAAATAGAGGAAGGATGCCAAGAAGAAAAGGCAACAAAGACATGATGATAAATCGCTTTCGGCTAGGTGGATAGGAGGCCAGAGCGACAAAAGCGAATTCTTCTCTTAGCTTCCCTATGGTAACTCACCACTTTGATAGGATTGAATGTTCTGAATTGAAAAATTAACCTGAATCATCGTATTTCCTTTCTTTATATCTATATCAGATTATTTTTATACGCGAAAAGAAAAACTCGATCTTTTCAATCGAGTTTATACACTTCTTTTTTTATTTGCGTAGAAATCGCTTCTTTGAATCCAGTCTAAGAATTCTTCAACCTTTTGATCCCAGAAACGCCATTCATGACCATAACCAGGAACAATTTGCCAAGTGTGTTCTACCCCTTTTTCTTCTAAGAATGCATGGAAATCTTTATTATTTTCCAATAAGAAATCTTTGTCCCCGATGGAAATAAACATTTTAGGGAATGTTTTCTTTTCATCGATAATTTTTTGAGCCAACACTCTACAATCCGGTCTACCATCCAGTTTTAATCCAGCACTAAATGCACCAATAGCGGCAAACTTTTCTGGATTGGATAATCCATGATATAAAGCTCCAAATCCACCCATTGAAAGTCCTGCGATATATGTATCTTCTGGACGAGTCGAAATTGGGAAAACTTGTGTGATATATTCTGGTAATTCCTGATTTAAGAAATCATAGAATTTATCCTGTGGCTGATTACAGTAGAACTTGTTTTCGGCTCCAAACATAACCACCGCAATTTGTCTTTCTTCCGCATACATTTCAACATTCGAATAACCTGTCCAGGTTTGGTTGTTGTTGCCAAATCCGTGTAATAAATATAGGACAGGATATTTGTGTGAGTAATCGTGATGTGGATCTTTTTCAAACATACTTTCGGGAATGGTTACACTTGGAAGGACCACTGTAATATCTACGGTTCTTTGTAGTGTGTAACTAATAACGTTACATTGAATCTTTGCCATAATTAGATTTTGTTGTCTAAGAAGTGCTTAACCGCACCAATTAAGTTCGCATCGTTTCCGAATGCACAACGTACGATTTCTGCTTCTTCACAAGGAAGTGGGTATGGTAAAGTGTAAATTTCATGATAAGCCGCACGAATCGCATCTAATAAAGCAGGCGCTGCACTAATTCCACCACCAATACAGATACGGTCTACGTCTAATACGATTTGTAGATTGTAGAAGTATTTCGCTGTAACTTCCGCAAATTTTTCTAATGTAGCTTTGGCAATTTCATCTCCAGCACTTACTTTTTCGAAGAATTTAACACCATCTACTGCTTCTCCAGTTTGTGCTTCATACGCTTTTACTAGACCTGGTGTTGCATATCCTACGGCCATAAAGTTTCCTGGAGTAAATTCTTTGTTTTCAACATTTGAAACACAACAGCTTAATTCACCAGCACAGAAGTGGTTACCACGGTGCACTTTTTTATTGATGACAACTCCACCACCAATTCCTGTTCCGATTACGTATACTAAACCATTGTCTACATCTTTTAATGCGCCAACCCATACTTCGGCATTGGCAGCACATTTACCATCGTTATCTACCGCAACTGGTTTTCCATATTTTTCTTCTAATACGGCAGCAACTGGCCAGTCTTTGATAAAGCTGAAAGCTCCACCTGTGTGCGCAATCCCTTTTTTCGCATCAATTTTTCCTGGCATAGAAATGGCTACACCAACAACTTCATCAATTTTTGGAGCAATGATAGAATCTAAAGATCCCATTAATGCATCCATGCTAGAAGTATCACTTGGTACTTTCCATTGTTCTAATAATTCTGCTTGGTCATTCATAATAGCGCATTTAATAAATGTTCCACCAATATCTAAAGCTAAAACTTTCATATTATATATCCTCTTTCTTTATCCATCCAAAATGTAGACAGGCATTCAAAATTCCATCTTCATCTACATTTGTCGTAACATAATCTGCTACTTCTTTTAATTGTGGTACTGCATTTCCCATAGCTACGGTAAATGGAGCATCTTTAAACATTTTAATATCGTTTTCTCCATCACCAAATACAACAATATCTTCTTTCGGATACCCATATTTTTCCATCAACATTTCTATGCCATGATATTTATCATCGGGTTCAATCATATAAAATCCAATATCATATCCTTGTTCGATAAATTCCTTATGTCCAAAATCTTCTAATCCCTCTGGACTAGCCATGATACATATTCTTTGAATAGGTGGAAGATCGGTATGATCAAATTCCTTTTCTTCCATAACCTCATTAATGAACTCTTTGGGCATAGAATCTGGATATGGCTCCCCTTTTTTGTGATAAAAGCTAAACTTTTCATCCACCGAAACCGCATATGGGATTTTTCTTGTTTCTAGATATTCTAAAAGCGCAAAAGATAATTCCTGATCTAACTCTTCTTTAATCACTTTTTCATAGTTTTCTACGACAACCGCTCCCCCGTTACATACATATGTATCAATGTCAACGGTTCTTGCGTAAGGATTGATGACATCAATCGGTCTTCCGGTTGCGATAGAAACAAAATGTCCATTTTTGCGAAGAGCCTTTAAAGCTTTTAATGTACTATCTGGAATGGTGAATGGCCACTTGGTTGAAAGTGTGCCATCCACATCAAAAAATATATACTTCTTCAAATTAATCTAAATCTGCTCCATTTGATTTGCAGACTTTTTGATACCAGAAGAATGATTTTTTACGTTCACGAGAGTAGTCACCAGTTCCATCATCAAATTTGTTGACATAGATGAATCCGTAACGTTTTGCCATTTCACCTGTAGAAGCCGATACTAGGTCAATACATCCCCAAGGAGTGTATCCCATTAGATCTACACCATCTTCAGAAACCGCTTTTTCCATAGCGATGATGTGGTCACGTAAGTAATCAATACGATAATCGTCATTGATTGATCCATCTTCTTCTTTCTTATCGAAAGCTCCTAAACCATTTTCAACAACCATTAATGGCATTTGGTAACGATCGTATAATTCATTTAAACAGTTACGTAAACCAACTGGGTCGATTTGCCATCCCCAATCGGAAGCTTTTAAATAAGGGTTCTTACCACCAACATCAAGGTTTCCACCTTCTGCTTTAGTCATACGGCTAGCATCTCCGTTAATAGATGACATGTAGTAAGAGAATGCAAGATAGTCAACTGTACCTTTCTTTAAGATTTCTGCGTCTCCATCTTCCATTTCAATTTTGATACCTTTTCTTTCAAAGTATTTTAATTTATAAGAAGGATAGTATCCACGACAGTGTACGTCAGTGAAGAAACGGTTTTGGCTAGTCTTCTCCCAAGCCATGTGTACATCATCTGGGTGACATGTTGCAGGATAACATTCAGTAGCCGCTAACATACATCCGATTTTGTTTTCTGGATCAATTTCGTGTCCTAATAATACCGCTTTGGCGCTGGCTACGAATTGGTGGTGTGCTGCTTGGAATTTTACTTGTTCGCTGTCTGTAGCTAGAGCAGCAGCCATCCAAGGACCTAATTCAATACAGTTGATTTCATTGAAAGTCATCCAGTATTTTACGATTCCTTTGTAACGTTTAAAGATTGTTTCACAATAACGTAAGTAACAATCGATAGTACGACGATCTGCCCATGAATTCCATGCTTCGGCAAGTCCGACTGGGGTTTCATAGTGAGAAATTGTTACGAAAGGTTCGATATCGTATTTTTTCATTTCTGCAAATACTTTGTCATAGAATTCTAAACCTTTTTCGTTTGGTGTTTCTTCTAATCCTGTTGGGAAGATACGTGCCCAGGAAATAGATAAACGGAAACAGTTGAATCCCATTTCTGCAAACAATGCGATATCTTCTGCATAGTGTCCATAGAAATCGATACCATCGTGGTTAGGATATAAATTTCCTTCCAATGGTACGAATTTAGTACCAGCTGGTAATGATTTCATTTGGAACAATGGACATTCACCAGGAGTACCATCTGGTAAAATGTAAGTTACACGACGTGGAACTGTGTGAGTACCGTTAGTTGTTACATCATCACTAGTAAGACCTTTTCCGTCTTTATCCCATCCACCTTCAAATTGGTTTGCAGCTGTAGCTCCTCCCCAGAAAAATCCTTTTGGAAAACTCATAATAATAATGCCTCCTTGTTTTACCTCTGTACATTATTTTCTTCTAAAGGATATTATACAATATTTTTCAAGAAATCGCTTTCATAAATACACCACTGAAGACCATTATTTTGCACATTAAGACTAGTTTTCCAGAATACATACCATCTTTTCCACATCTATTTCATATTTGTGAAAATAGATTATAATGAAAACACAAAGAAACCTAAGTATATAAAATCTAGAAAGGAAAATTAAACAAGAGTACAAACCGATGTAAAATTTAGAAGTATCTTGAAAGAGCAGATACAAAATCCATCCAAAATACAGAAAGGAGTAACCATGAATAGATTTATTCTATAAGGGTTCCAATAATTTAGTTGATCAGTAAATTATTGGAACCATTTTTATTTGGAAAAAATCATAAAAATTTTAATTTTTTAGTTCAACTTTCTAAACAAGTACACATATATAAGGTGTAAGGCATATCGGCATGACCCATTAGAGTAAGAAGCTTACTTTTAAATGAGACTATTTTTTATACTTCTAATTGGCCTACAGGCTTCACAATAGCCGATATGCGTTAGGGAAATGGCATTTTTGATTGTTTTATAAGAAGACATCCTTTTACAGATCTATTTTCACGAAGAATATACAAAACGCAATCAAAATACCCGTCTTCAAATCGCCGTTTCCTTTTTTTCTTGGAAAGGAAGTGTTTGTATGAATCAAAATTTTTATAAAAATTTATTTAAAGAATATCGTATAATGATTTTTGACGATTTACATACGCAAGTTTGCGATATGCCTAAAGCC
>JAGHTX010000101.1 GCA_018065105.1 Bacillota bacterium | reverse complement strand
CCTGGTGTCAAACCGGCCCAGGCAGTCATTCTTTTATAAGAAGCGAATTGGCTCATATCTACACCTATTTCACACAAAATCAAAATTGCCGAATTTCTGTTCAATCCCGGAATTGTACATAGCTGCTCTACATAAGCTTCATATGGCTTTATCAATCCTTCAATAAGGTTCCACAACTTATTGATTTCTTCAGTAAGATTATTGATATTCTCTTTTATCAAAGACATTCTGCCTTTCTGCTCCAAAGAAAAATCAATACCTGAAAATGCACTTAAAATATCTTCATCTGTTGATTTGCATCTTCCATCTACTCTTTCTAAAATACCCTCGTCTGTAAAAGTTTCCTCTGTCAAAATATATTCAATTACATTTGTTGCGGATTTTCCAAATATATCTCTAAAAACTAAATCGGCTTTACAATTTCCAACAGTTAGTGCATTTCGAAATCTATTTTTTTCTGCAGCTCTAATCTGCGTAAGTTTTACAAGATATCTGGACAATTCACGAAGCACCCTGAAATTCTTAGGTGGAATAAAGCTTCCTCTTACAATCCCCAACTTGAAAAGATCAGCAATCCATTTTGCATCTTTATTATCATCTTTTTCGTTCTTTACCGCTCTTACCCATTTCGGATTGGCAACTACAACATTAGAAATAAATCCCTCTAATGCGTTATATACAGGAATATAGTATTTACCAGTACTCTCCATACATACATTTTGACAATCATTTTCAATCAGCCATTCTCGAAATTGAACAAGCGAATTGTGATAAGTAGAAAACCTTTTTCTCAGATATTGTGGTTTGTTGGATTCAGAGATACAGATAACTGCAACTATGAACTGTTTATGCACATCAACACCACACGCCCTTGGATATACTACATTCAGACTCATTACTCGTCCTCTCTTTCTAAAAAAGAGGAGCAGTGACTGAAGAATTTGTACTATAAATTAACTACTAGTCAATGCTTAATCTGCTGGCTACTGCGCCTTACTTATGTGTACTTGAAAAAATTCTCCTTATACTGGTTAATATGCTACCTTGAATGTTTGAGTTGCATAATCCGCAACTGAAATTACGTACTTTGTAGTGTGCTCACTCTTTACATTATTATATTCCCGTCTCCAGATAAAAACTATTTTCATTTCTTTGTGTGCTTGAGCGCGCGAAAGCATGTTTGGCTAATATACAAAAAAAGGCTTTCTTGCAAAAACCTTTTCTAATATTACATTCCGAAGATTTTTAACATAAATCCGGCGGCAACGGCAGAACCGATAACTCCGGCTACGTTTGGTCCCATAGCGTGCATTAATAAGAAGTTTTTAGGGTTAGCTTTTTGTCCTTCAACTTGTGCAACACGAGCAGCCATAGGTACGGCAGATACACCAGCAGAACCGATTAATGGGTTAATTTTTCCACCAGTTACTTTGTACATAATCTTACCGAAGATTAATCCTCCAGCAGTTGATAATAAGAATGCTGTTAAACCTAAGATAATGATTTTGATTGTATCGATTGATAAGAATGTAGCAGCAGAAGCTTTACATCCTACAGATAATCCTAATGCGATAGTAACGATGTTCATTAATGCGTTTTGTGCAGTGTCGCTTAAACGATCTGTAACCATACATTCTTTGAATAAGTTACCTAACATTAACATACCAATCAATGGTGCTGTATCTGGAATTAATAAGACTACGAAGATCATAACCGCAATTGGGAAAATGATTTTTTCAGTCTTAGTAACAGTACGAGCTTGTTTCATTTCAGTCTTACGTTCTTCTTCCGTTGTTAATAACTTCATTAGAGGTGGTTGGATCATTGGAATTAACGCCATGTATGAATAAGCAGCGATTGCGATAGCTGGTAAATATTCAGGTGCTAATTTTGATGCAACTAAGATTGAAGTAGGTCCATCGGCTCCCCCGATAACCCCGATTGCAGCAGCAGCGTTAGGAGCGAATCCTAATACTAATGCCATTAAGAAGGCAGTAAAGATACCGAATTGAGCAGCAGCTCCTAATAGTAGAGAAGATGGACGAGAAATCAATGGTCCGAAATCTGTCATCGCTCCAATTCCCATAAAGATAATTGATGGGTAAACGGCATATTGTACCCCTTGGTATAATACCCACATGAATCCTACGCTGTGTGCTTCTGCGTTAGGAGGATCCATAATTCCAGTTGCTGGGAAGTTAACGAATAAGATACCTACAGCAATTGGTACTAATAGTAATGGCTCAAATTTTTTAACGATACCCATGTATAATAATACACAGCCTAAGATGATCATGATTAATTGACGAGGATCACTTAAGAATCCCGCAAAACCTGATTCACCTAAAATCTTTCCTAATACACCGAAAAATGAAATATCCATATCTTCACCTCATTCTACTGAATGGAAGCTAAGATACCATCAGTTTGAACTGAATCTCCAGTTGATACACAAACAGATGTGATAGTTCCATCTTGTGGAGCAACGATTTCGTTTTCCATTTTCATAGCTTCTAATACAAATAAGATATCTCCAGCTTTAACTTTGTCACCTGAGTGTACATTTACTTTTAAGATTGTACCAGGCATTGGTGCGTTAATAGGAGTTCCAACACCAGCCATTGGTGCAGGTGCAGCTGGTGCAGCAGCAGCTGGAGCAGCAGGAGCAGCGGCTACAGGAGCAGCAGCAACTGGAGCTGTTTCTTGAACTTGTCCGATATAGTTAGCAGTAGCTTTTCCTTCTTCTACTTCTACTTCATATTGATTACCGTTTAATGTAACGATGTATTTCATAATTATTCTCCTTCCCCAATTAATTCAATACGTTTGAAAATCAAGTTTTCTAGTGGAATTTGTGTTTGTTCACTAATAATAGCCATAATACAAGCAGCTGTCTTTTCATCAACATCGATCAATTGTAATGTACCAACGTATTCCACTGGTAAATCCAATTTTTCTTCTTCAACTGGTGCTGGTGCAGCAGCAGGAGCAGGTGCAGCTTGTGCTTCTTTGGCATTTTTGCTTTCTTCCATTGAAGCAACAATCTTTCCTAAGACATTGATGATTAACATTAAAGCAGCTAATGCGATAAATACAGTAACAAACCCGTATAAAGCAATCTTTAATCCATCAATAATACTTAATTCCATAATTAATCAACCTTTCTAATTGTATAGTTGAAGCTGATTTTGTTGATACGTTTTTCTTCTTGATCTTCAAAGAATTTTTTAGCGATTTGAGGGAATAATGTATAAGATAATACATTTTCTACAGTTGTTGCATAACGTCCGTCTGCAATTTGTTCTAATTCTTTTTCAGCATCTGTCATTTCGTTAGTTAATGTTTCTGCATAACGACCTTGAATTCTTGGTTCACCCTTAAGAGCTAATTCCATTAATTCTTCTGAAATTTCACCAGGTGCTTTTCCATATTCTCCACGGCAATAAGCTTTAACTTCTTTACCGATGTTTTTGTAACGTCCTAATAATACGTTTTGAACAGCTTGTACACCAACCATTTGTGACATTGGAGTTACTAGTGGTGGATATCCTAAGTCCGCACGTACTTTTGGTGTTTCAATTAAACATTCTTCAAATTTGTCCATAGCGTTTTGAGCAGTTAATTGAGCAATTAAGTTTGATAACATACCACCAGGTACTTGGTAGTGTAATCCATCAACGCTAGTTCCTAATACAGTTGGGTTTAATAAACCATTTTCTAAGAATTTCTTTTGAACTGGTTTGAAGTGATCGTTGATTACTTTTAATAATTTAGTATCAACACCGATTTCATATCCCATTTCTTTTAATGCGAATACTGTTGATTCAGTAGCAGGTTGGCTAGTTCCTCCAGACATTGAAGAAATAGCACAGTCGATTACATCAACACCAGCTTCTACAGCTTTTAAGTAAGTCATTTGAGACATACCTGTTGTAGCGTGAGTGTGTAATACTACTGGGATGTTTACTACTTTTTTAACAGCAGTAATTAAATCGAATGCGATTTGTGGAGTCATGATACCAGCCATGTCTTTTAAACAGATTGAGTGGCATCCCATGTCTTCTAATTCTTTAGCCAATTCAGCCATTTTTTCTAAAGTGTGAACTGGTGAAGTTGTGTAACAAATTGTACCTTGAGCGTGACCACCAGCTTTGATACATTCATCAACAGCTGTTTTGATGTTTGTGTAGTCATTTAATGCATCGAAAATACGGATAATATCGATACCGTTTTCTACAGATTTTCTAACGAAAGCACGAACTGTTTCGTCTGAGTAGTGGTGGTATCCTAATAAGTTTTGTCCACGAAGTAACATTTGTAACTTAGTGTTTTTAACTTTAGAACGAATAAAACGTAATCTTTCCCATGGATCTTCACTTAAATAACGAAGACATGAGTCAAAAGTTGCTCCTCCCCAGCATTCTAGTGAGTAGTAACCAGCCTTGTCCATTGTTTCTAAGATATCTTCGAAATCAGAACGAGGCATGCGTGTTGCGATTAACGATTGTTGCGCATCACGTAAAACTGTTTCTGTAATTTTTATTTCTCTCATATTTATCACCTTTCATAACATTTCGTCCGAATTTCTGTGACGAAATCTCCCGAAATCTTCTATAATCTAACACAAACTCGTCACAAATAAAAGGGGTATACCTACATAAATTTGTGAAATTTTGTGAAATTTTGTGTAATCGCTTTCATTGTCAGAAATTACAACTTCCTAAATAAAAAAGCCGTAAATAAAGGATTTACGACTTGTTGAAATTGTATAATTATATCACTCTGTTGATTGGATTTCCGCTTCGATATGCATCAATATCCTGCTGAATAATAGAGAGTAATCGCTGACGCGTTTCATAGCCTCGCCAGCCAATATGAGGGGTTACGATCGCATTTTCTAAAGTAAATAATTCACTATGGATATCTAATGGTTCTACCTCTTGTACATCCAATCCGGCACCAAAAATCTCTTTATTTTTTAATGCGACAATCAATGCCTTTTCATCAATAATGGCTCCTCGAGACGTATTAATTAACATGGCACTTTTCTTCATTTTAGATAATGCCTGGGCATCAATCATATGTCTTGTCTGTTCATTTAATGGACAATGGATACTAATCACATCACTCGTTTTTAGAAGTGTATCTAAATCTACAAATTCGATGCCTTCTACTTCTCTTTTGGTGCGTGTATACACTTGTACCTTCATTCCCATAGCTTTGGCTATCTGGATGGTTTCTTTGGCAATGTTTCCATAACCAATGCATCCTAATACCTTATCGTTTAATTCAAAATGATCCACCATCAAATGTTTATGAAAGTTATCATAATTCTTATTATCTAACATTTTTAGTTGCACCTGCATAGAACTTGCCAGATTTAACATCAACATAATGGCAGTTTGGGCAACTCTTTGAGAAGAATAAGCAGGAATGTTACACAATAGAATTCCTTTTTCTTGACAGGCCTTCACATCAATATTGTTGTAGCCGGTTCCCGCTTCAACAATCAATTTTACACTTTCCGGAAACTGCAGAATGATTTCTCCTTTTACCGGCATTTCTTTGGTGACCACAATCTCTGCGCCTTGTACACGAGATACAATATCTTTTTCTTCTGTAATATCGTAGATATCCACTTCTTCACTTAACTTGGAAAAATCAATGTTTCCATCGTAATTGATCACACTCTGATTTAATACGACCGTTTTCATTATAGTTCTTCTCCATTCGTTTCAATCACTCTCTTATACCAGTCAAACGAAAGCTTTTTAGAACGGGCATAACTTCCGGTTCCATCGTTATTACGATCGACATAAATGAAACCATATCGTTTTTTCATTTCTCCGGTTGTAAAAGAAATTGGATCGATACATCCCCATACGGTTAAGCCAAGCACATCCACGCCTTCTTCAATGGCTTTTTCTGTTTCTTTAAAATGTTCTCTTAAGAAATCAATACGATATGCATCGTGAATAGAACCATCTTCTTCTACCGTATCAACCGCTCCTAAACCAATTTCGGCAATGAATACTGGTAATTCATAACGATCCTTTAGATCAATTAAGCTGTATCGTAATCCTTTTGGATCGATGGCCCAGTTCCATTTTGTCATTGGGATATAAGGATTCTCGATGTCATTGATTCCCATACCGCTTAAATCGGAAGTGGAAGTGGCACTAACGACCATAGAGTAATAATAGGTAATTCCTATATAATCCACTTTTCCATCCATTAATATCTTTTCATCTTCTGGATGCATAGAAATCTCTATATCATTTTCTTTCCAATACTTCTTTAAGTATTCTGGATAAGTTCCACGACAATGTACATCAAAGAATGAATAGTTCACCAATTGATTATCCTTTTGTGCCAAAACAATATCATCCGGATTGCATGTTGCTGGATAGATCGGCATATAGGCTACACAACATCCAATTTTAAAATTTGGATTTATTTCATGTCCAACTTTTACAGCTAGGGCACTCGCTAAAAAATCATGGTGCAAACATTGATACATCAATTGTTTACGGTTTGTACAATCTTTATAACTGGCTCCCGAGTTGGTAAGTAAGAACAGATCCATATCGGTGGCAATTTGGTTATTGATTTCATTAATCGTTAACCAATAGGTTACCTTATCTTTATATCGTTCAAAACAGGTCTTCACAAAACGTACGAAACAGTCGATCGTTTCCCGACTTTCAAATCCATTGTATTTCTTATATAAACCATAAGGAATTTCAAAATGACTGAGTGTAATAACTGGCTCCATATTATATTTTGCCATTTCATCCAATAGATGATCATAGAATTGTAATCCGGCTTCATTTGGTTCCAATTCATCTCCATTTGGAAAAATTCTTGGCCAGTTGATACTGGTTCTTAAACACTTAAATCCCATTTCGGCAAACAAGGCGATATCTTCTTTATAATACTCAAAGAAACGAATGGCCTCATGATTTGGATAGTATTCGCCTTCTATAACACCATCGGTAATCCTTCTTGGAATACCGTGTGCTCCAGCCGTTAATACATCACAAACGCCTAATCCTTTTCCATCTTTTCCATATCCACCTTCAACCTGGTGCGCTGCAATGGCTCCACCCCATAAAAAATCCTTTTTAAATGCCATAAAAATACTCCTTTAATACTCTAAGTATAACATTTATACAAGAAAGTTTATCGGGTTATATCCCTATAAACTTATATTTTTCATTGCGTTTTTACGGTTATACTCTTGTGTTATCTGCACTTTTTGATTGGAAAAGTATACAGATGTTTATATATAATATAGATGTAAAAGGAGACAACTTATGAGTAAATATGTAGCCGAAGAAACTCGATACAATGGTATGAAATATCGCCGTTGTGGAAATAGTGGATTGTTCTTACCAGAAGTATCTTTAGGATTATGGCATAATTTTGGAACAAACGATAATTATCAAAATATGAGAGAGATGTGCTTTACTGCCTTCAATAATGGGATTACCCATTTTGACCTGGCAAATAACTATGGACCAATACCGGGCAGTGCCGAAGAAAACTTTGGGAAGATTCTAAAAAACGATCTAAAACCATATCGTGATGAATTGATCATTTCGACAAAAGCCGGATACGATATGTGGCCAGGCCCTTATGGAAACTGGGGGAGTCGTAAATATTTAATTGCCAGTTTGGATCAAAGCTTGGAAAGAATGGGATTAGACTATGTAGATATTTTCTATCACCACCGTATGGATCCAAATACCCCATTGGAAGAAACCATGCTGGCTTTAGATCATATTGTCCGTTCAGGAAAGGCTTTGTATGTTGGATTATCCAATTACGATGGAGAAACCATGTTAAAAGCTTCCAAAATCTTAAAAGAACTTAAAACACCATTTATCATCAACCAGAACCGATACAACATGATTGTTCGTAAAGTGGAAAACGATGGATTGAGACAAGCCGCTCGAGAAGATCAAAAAGGAATCATCACCTTCTCCCCTCTTGCCCAGGGTATTCTTACCGATAAGTATTTAAATGGAATTCCCGAAGATAGTCGTATCGTTCGTGATGGACGTTTCCTACATGCCGAAGATGTAAACACAAAACGAATGGCCCAGGTCAATGCCCTAAATGAAATGGCCAAACAAAGAGGACAGTCTTTAGCCCAGATGGCTCTTAGCTGGAATCTAAAAGATAACGATGTAACCAGTGTATTGATTGGAGCCAGCCGTCCTAGTCAGATTTTGGACAACATCAAATGTATTGAAAATACATCGTTTACCGAAGAAGAATTAAGAAGAATTGATGAAATCATTCTAGGATAAAGAAAAAGACTGTGTGACAGTCTTTTTTGTTTCCCTATTCTTTGATTTCTGTACAACGAATGGAAGTAATGATTGGTTGATCTTCTTCCTTAATGGTTCCATTGTTGTCAGTCGCTTTTGGAGCCACGGTTTGCGCAATCTTGTCTACTACATCCAATCCTTCCGTAACATATCCAAATGCTGCATAGTTTCCATCTAACGATTCACTGCAGTCTTTTTGACAAATAAAGAATTGTGTACTAGCTCCATTGTAATCGGCCGCTCTTGCCATCGAAATAGCTCCACGTTTGTGAGAAATCTTGTTGTCGAATCCATTTTGAGAGAATTCTCCAAAAATAGTGGATTCTTTTTCTTCTTTATCTGCTCCACCTTGGATGACGAAACCTTCAATGATGCGGTGTAGTGAATTTCCATCGTAGAATTTCTTGTCACAAAGCTTTACGAAGTTTTTTACACTTTCTGGTGCTTCACTTCCTAATAGTTTACATTTGATAGTTCCAAAATCTTTAATTTCAATCACGGCTTCATAATTTGGTACTTCTTCTTTTACGGGTTCTTCCGAAGTGGATGCACTGTTTGAACAGGCAACCAATCCGATACACAACATAAAGCTGCAAATCAATGTCCATACTTTTTTCATACTATAATCCTGCCTTTACTAATTCAATAAATTGCTTAGCGGTACGACCTGAACGTCCCTGGTGACGAATCGCATACGCTTCTGCACGCACATCTAATTCTTCTAAAGTCAATCCTAAATCTTCTTTTTCAGCCAATTCATGAACAATGTGTAAATATACATTTTTTGCTGGCTTGTTGTAGATAATTGTTAGTCCAAAACGACTCGATAGAGACATAGTTTCCTGGATTGTATCATTTAGGTGAATGTCATCGCCCTTACGGGATTGGAAATCTTCCTTCATTAAGTGACGACGGTTACTTGTCGCGTAAATAACCACGTTATTTCCTAAGGCGCTTACCGAACCTTCCAAGATGGATTTTAATGCCGCAAAGTTTTCATCGTTTGAAGTAAAACTTAAATCATCAATGAATAGAATAAACTTTAATGGATTTCCCGATAATTCTTCAACGATATCTGGAATTTGATAAAGTTGTTGTTTCTTGACTTCGATCAAACGTAGTCCTTCGGATTTGAATTCGTTAACGATGGCCTTTACCGTGCTCGATTTTCCTGTACCAGCATCTCCATACAACAAGGCATTTGAACAAGCCACTCCATTCAATAAGGCTTTGGTGTTCTTGATCAATTGATCCTTTTCCTTTTGATAATCAGTAATATCAGCTAAACGTTGTCCATCTGGAAAACGAATCGGACTGATTTGTCCATCTTTGATATGGAACATGTGATGTTTGGCATACATTCCATATCCATACTTTAAGATATCCACCATTCTTGCTTCGTATTCTTTCGCAAAATCAATTTCTGCTGTTTCCCATTTTGGAAGGAATACAGCATAGCGGCGAATATCATCCATAAGATCATCGCTATTTAACATCGATACTTCCTGAAGAATTTGAAGTTCGTTATCCACTGCCTCTTGTAAAAGTGGATTGATTTCTTCTTTAGCGGCTCTTAACTTTACATAGATGTTTTCATCTTCTACCACAGCACGGAACACTAAATCGCTGAAATTTACGTTTTCTGCATAAATCGCATACACAAAATCACTATAAGCACGTACTATGTCTTCCACAACTCCGTCTTGACGAACCTTAAAAAATTGTTGTAACCTAGAAATGCTAGGTTGTGCTAGAACATTTTTAAAGATTGTTAAGCTATTTAATTTAATTAATAAGTCTAATACATCTTTTTTCATTTTCATCACTTCCTACGCTAATCATTTTACAACAAAGGAGAGTTTTATGCCAACATTAGACAAAATATATCACGCTGCCTATCAATTGGAAGATGTAGCGCGTAAAACAGATTTGATCAAAGCCACAAATATTCATTGCGACAATGAAATCTATTTAAAAACAGAAAACTTACAAGTAACCGGAAGTTTCAAGGTCCGTGGAGCTTACTACAAAATTTCTCAATTGAGTGAAGAAGAAAAAGCCAAAGGAATCATTGCCTGCTCTGCCGGGAACCATGCCCAAGGGGTTGCCCTTGCTGCCCAAAAATATGGCGTTCCTTGTTTGATCTGCATGCCCGATGGAGCCCCTATTTCCAAAGTAGAAGCCACTCGTCAATATGGAGCGGAAATTTGTTTAGTAAAAGATACATACGACGATGCGTACAATAAAGCTTTAGAACTTCAAAAAGAAACAGGAATGACTTTCATTCACCCATTCGATGACGAAGATGTCATTGCTGGACAAGGAACCATTGGTCTAGAAATCCTAAATCAATTAAAAGACGTAGATTGTATCGTTGTTCCTATTGGTGGTGGAGGATTGATTTCCGGGGTTGCCAGTGCCGTTAAATATCTTAAACCATCTATTCGTATTGTCGGTGTACAAGCCGAAAATGCTGCCAGTATGTTTACTTCCATCAATCAAAAAGAAATTATCGAATTACCAAGAGTCTCTACCTTTGCCGATGGTATTGCGGTAAAAAAACCAGGAGCCAATACGTTTGATATCGTATCTAAATATGTAGACGAAATCGTAACCGTCAGCGATGATGAAATCGCTACAGCCATCCTTACCCTAATGGAGAAACAAAAAGTCGTCAGTGAAGGAGCGGGAGCTGTTTCGGTTGCGGCCGCTATGTTCAATAAATTAGGAATCACCGGTAAAAAAGTTGTATGCGTTGTTTCAGGAGGAAACATTGACGTAAACATCTTAAATAGAGTGATCACGCGTGGTTTGGTCATGAGCGGAAGACGACACACCATTACTGTAGCCCTAGTGGATAAGCCAGGTCAATTAACACAAGTTTCGGAAATTGTTGCCCGTTGTGGAGGAAATGTTATTTCGGTAAGTTATGACAACTCCGATCCAAACATGGCCGTTAACAGTTGTTTCTTACGCTTGGTTCTTGAAACAAGAGACAACGAACAAGTGGAACAAATCCGACAAGAGATTCTTCAAGCGGGTTTCCAATTGGTTGCCGATCGTATCCACAAATTTAGTTCAAACGATTAACCTGTCATTCGACAGGTTTTTCTTTTTGTGATACATTAATGAATATTAGAAAGTAGGTTTTCTCTATGAAAAAATTCTTCAGTGCTTTAGGCATTCTAGCTCTATTACTCAGTAGTGTATATTTCATCTTTCAATTAAAGATTATCAATATTTTACCCAGTCTATATTTCTTAATCGCCTGTGGCATATTTTTATTATTATTCTTGTTACTAACAATTCTTTCCATCAAGAGTAAAGGCTGGCTTGGTAAACTATTCATGCTTCTACTCTGTTTCCTTATCAGTGCTGCCTATTTAGCTGGTGGATATGTTCTTCAAACCACAAACTTTACATTAAATAATGTCACAACCATGCACACAAACGATGATTACTATGTTTCTCTTATCGCCAAAGATGATATTTCTTTAGATTCCATACAAGGAAAACGAATTGGTAAGCTCGAAAATGTTGATACTTACGCAAGCGAACAGATGTTACAAGAGCTGGACAAGAAAAACATAACATATGAAACTAAGGATTATGCTTCTATTGAAGAACTTGTTCAGGCTCTTTACAATCGGGAAGTGGATGCCATCATTGTCAATGAAGTTTATCGAAATGTCATACAGGAGATCGAAGGCTATCAAAATTTTGATAAGAATACAAAAACTATCAATACCGTACAATACGAAGTAGAAGTGGAACAAAATGGAAATAAAGTGGTTGATGTCATCATGGAACCATTTAATGTGCTGATTACAGGAACCGACTCAAGATATGGTGTTAATGCCACTTCAAGAAGTGATGTCAACATGGTCGCTACCATCAACCCAAAAACAGGAATTGTTTTACTAACTAGTATTCCTCGTGACTACTATGTACCAGAAGTTTGTAGTGCAGCAGAAGGTTGCCCAAACGGACAAATGGATAAATTAACCCACACTGGAAATCATGGAATGAACTGTGTTCGAAAAACAATTGAAAGCTTTATGGGTATCCAAATCAATTATTCCATTAAAGTGAGCTTCGAATCGGTTACACAGCTCGTTGATGTATTGGGAGGTATTGATGTCTATTCCGATGCATCCTTCGACAATGCTGGAAACGGTAATACAAAATGCAAAGTTGTAGAAGGAATAAATCACATGAATGGAGAGTGCGCCTTAGGATTTGCCCGAGAAAGATATGCCTATGCCCAAGGAGATCGTCATCGTATTAAAAACCAACAAGATGTATTGGTTGCGATTGCCAAAAAAGCTTTATCTCCAGCGATGATTGTCAAATATCCAAAATTCATGAAAGCGTTAAACGGAACCTTCGTTACCGATATGCCAATGAGCGATATCCAGCGCTTGATCCAAAATCAAATTCAAAACAACCCAAGCTGGAGCTTTGAACAATACTTCTTAAATGGGGTTGGAGACTGGGGCTTCTCAGCCGAAATGGGACAAGATCTATACATGATGTATCCGGACAAGGAAACCATTAAAACAGGTAAACAAAAGATTGAAGCCGTGTTAGCTGGTAAATCTTCTAAGGATATTGAAAACGTGCAGAATGAAAAGAAAAATGCCGTAAAAGAAGAATGGGAAGGATATTAGAAAAAATAGGATTGTTTCGACAATCCTATTTTTAGTTCCATTAAAATTGAAATGTTACTACCATTCCTTCTTCTAGAACAATTATGCCTCTAAAGTGTTCTATACGCATATTAGTGAATCTGTATCTGCATATCACGTTATCTATTTGTTTTACTATGTCATTCCACCTAAATCTAAATAAACAAATCATCTAATGTTAGTAAAACCGTTCCATCTTTTTTTGCTGCTTCTATTACCGATTCTGAATATCCAGATTTACTAATAAAATACATTTTCTTTTCTTCAATATTTGGAAAAGCTAACATAGCTGTTTCTAAATCTATATATTCATCATAGGTCATTGGCTTCGATGTAAACTTACATTCTACAAAGAGCCCTTTTGTTCCTGTTTTATCTATCATCAGAATATCAACATCATCTTGGGCCTTTATAGTTGGATTATTTCCCCACCATTTACCGATTTTATATGGGATAAAAGGAAGCTTTCTTTCTTTTGCTTTGCGTATAAAATATTCCTGACAAATACCTTCGAAAACATCTCCCATATAGTTTGAAATATCCTCCATTATTTCTTGTGATGCTTCTTCTGCACCTAGCATTGAATAGTATGCATTATTTGTAAACTCATAACGGAAGTAGAATTTAAAGAAATTGTCTTTTAAAACGTATATTCCTTTTCTAGATTGAAGATTATCTCCGCAGGGAATTCTTTTTTCAATCCATCGCATGGTTTGAAGTGTAATTAAGTATTTGGCGACTTTACTCTTCTCTTCATGCACAAAATCACCGATTTCAGTTGGTTTGTTCTTACCATGTGCAATAGCGGATAAGATACTGTTATATACATTCGTATCTCTCAATTCTGCTCTCAAAAGGTTTTGTGGCTCTTCATATAAAAACGATCCCCGTCGGATAATTTTTTCAGAAATATTCTTTTGAATAGATTTGGTTTCATCAACAGCTTCCAAGTATCTTGGCACACCTCCTAAAATTCCATATGCTAGGATTTTTTCCTCATTGGAATAATTTGGATAAAATAAAGAACTATCTAAATAGTCAAAAGGAAGAATCTCAAGAGAGGCAGTTTGCCTATCGTGTAAAGGACTCTTTCGTCCCATTACATCCGTTTCCATAAAACTCACAGCAGATCCACATAAAATCAAGAAAATATTTTTATTGTTTTTCCAAAGGTGATCAATTGTATGCTGAAGAATCGACTTAATAGATGGATTCGTATCTGCAAGGAATGGAAATTCATCTATGATTATCGCAATTCTTTTCTCCGCTTTTTTATCAATATATTCAAACGCATCTCTCCAGCTATTAAAAGGTGAAATATACATACCCCCTAACTTTACTTGAATTATTCTTGAGAATTCTTCAAGATTTAAAAAATCATTTTTTTCTTGAGCAGGATAAAAAATTGAATTATTATTCTTCGCAAACTCTTCTAGAATAGTCGTTTTCCCAATTCTTCTTCTACCATACATAACTAAATACTCAAATCTATTACTATCAAATAAATCTTGTATTTGTTGGAGTTCTATACTTCTACCTAACATACCATCACCTCTTAGTCTACTTACGTGTAGTCTACTCTAAAGTAGACTATTTTTCAATAGGAATCAAAAAGAGTGATTTCTCACTCTCTTTAAATAATCTCTTTAATTTTATGTAGCACAGCATCTTGAATTGGATCTAATACATGGGCTACTATTTGTTTCACACTTTCTCTGGCTGTACTTACCGCATAAGAATGGGTAGCACATTTTAACATCGGAATGTCATTGTCATTGTCTCCAAAAGCCATACATTCATCACTGGAAATATTGTATTCTTTTAATATTTTTTGTAGAGAAGAACCTTTACTTGTATCTTTGGCTACAAAGTCAAACCAGAAATCTCCAGAAACTACGACATCCACTCTGTCCGCAAATTTTTCACGTACAATTTTTGCCAAAATACTCGCATCTTGGGTTTTATTGTAGACCGCAATCTTAATGATTGGATCTTTTACCAATGTCATATCCTCCACTTTTTGAATATTGATTTGATACCCTTTTTCAAACTTTTCAATCAAAGCTTTATCTTCACTTTCGCTGAAAGCTTCCATAGGTGTTGATATTTGTACATAAATATCGGCTACTTCTCTCAGGTATTCCACTACATCTTTTACCACATCTTCTGGAATAGCACTAATATGTAACATCTTTTCCTGATACATGATATTGGCTCCATTGTCACAAATAAAGATAGCTTCGTTTAATACAGGTAAAAATGTTCGTTTCATACTGATATATTGTCTTCCACTGGCTAAGACAAATTTGATTCCTTTTTGTGTGCATTCCTGGATCAATTGATAATATTCTGGATTTAGATCCTTAGTTCCTTCAAGTAGTAGTGTTCCATCTACATCACTGGCAATACATTTAATCATAATTTATACCTCAACGAAAAGATTATAACGAAAAAAAGGAGTATTGCCTAGTGACAATACTCCCAATATGCAGAAATTATTATTTCTTCATGATAGCTCCCTTAGCGGAACTATCTACTAATTGTGCATAACGTTTTAACCATCCAGCTTTAGCTTTTGGTTCTGGTTGTACGTAAGCAGCTCTACGAGCAGCGAATTCTTCTTCGCTTACTTTGGCATTGATTGAGTATTCAGGGATATTGATTTCAATGATATCTCCTTCTTTTAACAATCCGATTTCTCCACCCATTGCAGCTTCTGGACAAACGTGACCAATAGAAGCTCCACGGCTAGCTCCTGAGAAACGACCGTCTGTAATTAAGGCTACAGTTTTGTCTAATTTCATACCAGCTAAGGCAGAAGTTGGATTTAACATTTCACGCATACCTGGACCACCTTTTGGACCTTCGTAACGGATAACAACTACATCACCGTCCACGATCTTACCATTGTAGATGGCATCGATAGCTTCTTCTTCGGAATCGAATACACGAGCAGGACCTTCGTGTTTTAACATTTCTTTGGCAACGGCTGAACGTTTAACAACGCATCCTTCTTTTGCGATGTTTCCGAATAAAATCGCAATACCACCTGTTTTAGAGAATGGAGTTGTTACATCACGGATTGCTGTTTCATTTTTCTTCATGATACCTTCAATGTTTTCTCCTACTGTTTTTCCAGAAGCCGTCATTAAAGATAAGTCTAATAAATTCATTTTTGCCAATTCGTTTTGAACCGCAGGGATACCACCAGCGTTGTTTAAGTCGTGCATGTGTGTATCTCCAGCAGGCGCTAAGTGACATAAGTTAGGAACTTTTTCACTCATTTCATTGAACATATTTAAGTCTAATTCGATACCTGCTTCGTTAGCGATTGCTAGTAAGTGAAGTACTGAGTTAGAAGAACATCCTAATGCCATATCGCATGCTAAGGCATTTTTGATTGATTTTTCGTTAACGATATCACGCGCTTTAATGTCTTTTTCAACTAAGTTCATGATGGCCATACCAGCGTGTTTAGCTAACATGATACGCCCTGAGTGAACAGCAGGGATTGTTCCGTTTCCTGGAAGACCAATACCTAAGGCTTCACATAAACAGTTCATAGAGTTTGCAGTATACATACCTGAACATGATCCACATCCAGGACATACGTTTTCTTCGAATTCTAATAATCCAGCATCATCGATGATTCCCGCTTTACGAGCACCTACAGCTTCGAACATTTTTGATAATGAAGTTTCTTCGCCATTTACTAAACCAGACATCATTGGTCCACCTGAACATACAACAGTTGGGATGTTGATACGTAAAGCACCCATTAACATACCTGGAACGATTTTGTCACAGTTTGGTACTAATACTAATCCATCAAATTGGTGCGCTTGTGCCATTGTTTCTACAGAGTCAGCAATTAATTCACGTGATGGCAAAGAGAATTTCATACCAACGTGTCCCATTGCGATTCCATCACAAACACCGATTGCAGGAACTTCGATTGGAGTTCCTCCAGCCATACGGATACCAGCTTTTACAGCTTCGGCAACTTTGTCTAAGTGCATGTGTCCTGGAACGATTTCACTGTGTGCACATACAACCCCGATCAAAGGACGATCTAATTCTTCTTTTGTGTAACCCATTGCGTAGAATAATGAACGCATAGGAGCTCTTTCAACACCAATTGTTACATTGGCGCTTCTCATATTTTTCTTATCCATGATGAATTCCTTTCTTTTTTCATTAAGCGATATTTTCATAAGACTCTTGGGTCTTACCATCTAATCCACGAGAAATACCTGTTGCTCCGGTACGACATACTTCAACGATATCGTAGCAGTTTAAGATCTCCATAAAGTTATCAATTTTTTCTGGAGCTCCGGTTAACTCTAACAACATGCTGTCTTTCTTAAGGTCAATGACTTTGGCACGATAGATATTGGCGATTTCGATAACACCTGAACGTTTTGATTTATCAACACGAATCTTCATTAATAATAATTCACGATATAAACTATCTTCTTTATCCAATACGAAGATTTCACGTACGATTTCTAGTTTTTCTGTTTGTGTAATAATTTGACGTAATTCTTGTTCGTCTACGTGACAAACGATAGTAATACGAGAAATTTCAGGGTTGTGAGTTGTAGATACTGTTAAAGAGTCAATGTTGAATCCACGACGACCAAAGAACGATACGATACGAGAAAGTACGTTAGCCTGGTTGTCTACGAAAATACTAATTACTTCTTTATTTACCGTCATTTCCTTGCCCTCCTATTCAACGATCGCATCATCGATTGTTTTTCCATTTGGAATCATTGGAAGAACACGTTCTTCTGGGTCGATGATACATTCAATCCAGCTTGGACCTTCGTTTTGTAAAGCTGCTTTATAAGCTTCTTCAAATTCAGCTAATGTAGTCGCACGATATCCGTGTCCACCAAAAGCTTCTGCCATTTTTACATAGTCTGTGTGTTTTTTAACAGTTGTTTGTGAATAACGTTTTCCATAGAATACAGTTTGCCATTGGTAAACCATTCCTAATACATTGTTGTTCATAATAACTGTGATAATTGGTAAGTTTTGTGATACAGCTGTTGCACATTCGTTTAAGTTCATGTGGAATGAACCATCTCCTGTGATGTGGATTACACGTTTGTCAGGGTTAGCAACTTGTGCTCCAATGGCAGCTCCATATCCATATCCCATAGTTCCTAATCCACCACTTGATAAGAAGCGTCTTGGAGCTAAGTGTTTTACATATTGAGCAGCCCACATTTGGTGTTGTCCAACGTCTGTTACATAAATAGTATCTTTATCTGTTAAATCACAGATTTTACCGATAACTTCACCAGGGTGCATATTTTCGTCTTTTGCCTTAACGATCATACGCATTTTGGCTTTCTTTTCTTTTACATATGCATCCCATTCAGGGTGTTCTACTCTTTCAATTAATGGTAATAAACGACGTAATACACTTCCGGCATTACCAGTAATTCCTAAGTCAATACGAACGTTCTTTCCTAATTCGGAACGGTCAATATCGATTTGAACTTTTACTGCATTTGCCGCAAAATGTCCTGTATTCAAGGCAACACGATCTGAGAAACGTGTACCGATTGCGATAACCAAGTCTGCTTTTTGGATACATGAGTTGGATGCCACGTTACCGTGCATACCAATCATTCCTAAGTTCATTGGGTGATCGTATGGTAAAACACCAGTAGCCATCATTGTGTGGGCTGCATAGATGTTTCCTTCTTCTACCAATTGTCTTAATTCTTTTACACAATCGCTAGCGATTACCCCACCACCAAAGTAGATCATTGGGCGTTTGCTTGCTTTGATCATCATTGCTAATTCTTCAATCGCAAGTGCATTTGGTGTTTTTGCCTTAGCCAATTGGAAAGGTTTTGCTGGTTTGTATTCGCATAGAGCTGCTGTTACGTCTTTTGTGATGTCAATTAGTACAGGGCCTTTACGTCCTTCGTTGGCAATACGGAAAGCGTTTCTTACAGCTGGTGCTAAATCTTCTACTTTGTTGACAAAGAAGTTGTGTTTTGTGATAGGCATAGTGATACCTGTAATACAAACTTCTTGGAATGCATCACGACCAATTAAGTTAGATCCTACATTCGCTGTTACAGCGATCATAGGAATGCTGTCCATATAAGCTGTGGCAATACCAGTAACCAGGTTAGTCGCTCCTGGCCCAGATGTTGCGAAACAAACACCTGTTTTACCAGTAGAACGAGAGTATCCATCCGCAGCATGGCTGGCTCCTTGTTCGTGTGCTGTGATTACGTGACGAAGTTTACCTTCTGCTTCATATTTGTAAATTTCGTCATATACATTTAGAATTGCTCCACCAGGATATCCAAAGATTGTGTCTACTCCTTGTTCTAGTAAGCATTCCAATAGAATCTGAGATCCATTCAATTTCATACCTTATTTACCCCTCTTTTTTAATGTACTGCATTAAATACTTTGAGCGATTAAGTCACCCATTTTTTCACAACCAACAAGCGTCATTCCGGCAGACATCATGTCAGCTGTACGATATCCTTGGTCAAGAACATCGTTTACTGCTTTTTCAATAGCTTGGGCTTCTTCTTTCATATCAAAGCTATATTGTAGCATCATTGCGGCACTTAGGATACAAGCAATTGGGTTAATTTTATCTTGTCCCGCAATATCTGGTGCTGAACCGTGAATTGGTTCGTATAATCCACAAGTTGTTTCTCCTAAAGAAGAAGATGGGATCATACCAATTGAACCAGTAATTTCACTAGCTTCATCTGATAGAATATCACCAAACATGTTTTCTGTCACGATTACGTCGAATTGTGAAGGGTTTTTACAAATTTGCATAGCGCAGTTATCAACGAACATTACTGAATAATCCACTTCTGGATAGTCTTCTTTAAGTTCATTCATTACTTTACGCCATAAACGTGAAGTGTCCAAGACATTTGCCTTGTCTACCATGCATAATTTTTTATTTCTCTTCATCGCTGTTTCAAACCCGATTTTTCCGATACGACGAATTTCAGCTTCGTTGTATGGCATAGAGTCTACGGCTTGAAGTTGTCCGTTTTCTTCATATGTTTCGTGCTTACCAAAATATACCCCACCGATCAATTCACGAACGATGATAAAGTCGATTCCTTTTTCAACGATATCTTTACGTAATGGTGATGCATCGGCTAATTGTGGCCAGATTTTAGCTGGACGGTTGTTAGAGTATAATCCCATTCCGGCACGTAATTTTAATAATCCTTTTTCTGGACGAGCTTCTCCAGCAAGTCCTTCCCATTTAGGACCACCAATAGCTCCTAATAATACGGAATCACAAGCTAAACATTTGTCTAGTTCGTGTTGTGGAAGAGGTTCTCCATATAGATCAATGGCTTCTCCTCCCATAGCGATCTTTTCATAGTCAAATTTGTGACCATATTTCTTTTCAATCACTTCTAATACTTTTAATGCTTGTTTCACGATTTCTGGGCTAGAACAATCTCCCCAGATCACTCCAACTTTTTTATTCATTATTTATTCCCCTTTTGATTATTTACATAATTTACCAATCCGTTTTCGCTAATCATTTTTTGTAGGAATGGAGGGAATGGTTGTGCTTGATATTGTTTATTCTTTGTTAGGTTTGTGATGATTCCAGAATCGAAATCAATCGCAACTTGGTTTCCTTCTTCGATATCATCAGCGGCTTCTTCACATTCTAGAATCGCAAATCCAATGTTGATGGCGTTACGATAGAAGATACGTGCAAAACTTTTTGCGATTACACAGCTAACACCAGCTGTTTTTAAACACAATGGAGCGTGTTCACGAGAAGAACCACATCCAAAGTTTTTACCAGCTACCATGATATCTCCTGGTTGTACTCTTTCTACGAAAGTTGGGTCGATGTCTACCATAGCGTGTGTTGCTAATTCTTTCGCATCGAATGAGTTTAAATAACGAGCAGGGATAATAACGTCAGTATCTACGTTATCTCCATATTTTAATACAGTTCCTTGTGCTTTCATTATTTGTTACCTCCAAATTTTTCAGGGTTTGCGATATATCCTGCAATCGCACTAGCAGCCGCTGTTTCTGGGCTAGCTAAATAAATTAATGATTGTGTATCTCCCATACGTCCTACGAAGTTACGGTTTGTTGAAGAAACACATTTTTCTCCTTTTGCCATAACACCCATGTGTCCACCCATACAAGGTCCACAAGATGGTGTGTTGAATGCACATCCAGATTCGATGAAGATTTCAGCCAATCCTTCTTTAATACATTGGATGGCAATCTTTGGTGTAGCTGGTACAACCATAACACGTACTCTTTCGTGTACAGTTTGTCCTTTTAAGATAGCCGCTGCTTTTCTTAAGTCAGACATACGACCATTTGTACAAGAACCGATTACGACTTGGTCAATGTAGATTTTTTCATCGGCTTCCACTTGGTCAATTGTGTGACCATTTCCAGGTAAGTGAGGGAAGGCAACCATTGGACGAATGTCATTTAAGTTGATGTCGTATACTTCATCGTATTGTGCATCTTCGTCCGCTTCGTATGCTTTCCATTCTTTTGTAGTGTGTTCGTTTAAATATTCGATAGTTTGTTCATCCACTGGGAAGATACCGTTTTTTGCACCGGCTTCAATAGCCATGTTACAGATTGTAAAACGATCATCCATAGTTAAAGCGGCTACTCCATCTCCTACGAATTCCATAGAACGATAAAGGGCTCCGTCAACACCGATCATATTGATGATGTGTAAGATAACATCTTTTCCGGAAACGAATGGATTTAATGTTCCAGTTAAATTAAATTTAATAGCGCTTGGTACTTTGAACCAAGATTCTCCTGTAGCCATACCACGAGCAATATCGGTAGTTCCTACACCAGTTGAGAAAGCACCTAATGCTCCATATGTACAAGTGTGAGAGTCAGCACCGATGATACATTCACCCGCAACAACTAACCCTTTTTCTGGAAGGATTGCGTGTTCAACTCCACATTTTCCTTGTTCCATGTGGTGTGTTAATCCTTGTTCAAAAGAGAATTCACGGATCGCTTTTGAGTTTTCCGCACTCTTAATATCTTTGTTTGGTGTAAAGTGGTCAGGTACTAATAATACGGCGTCTTTGTCATATACTTTATCTGCCATTTGTTTGAAAATAGGTAATGCCATTGGACCTGTAATGTCATTTGCCATTACGACGTCTAATTTGGCTTCGATTAATTGTCCTGCTACGACTTCGTCTAGTCCAGCGTGTGCAGCAAGAATCTTTTGTGTCATTGTCATTGCCATAAAATTAGTCCTCCTTGTGAATAATAGCTCTGTTTAATGCTGAGAATAGAGCGATGATTGATGATGCCATGATGTCATCGTCAACCCCAACTCCAAAACGATCTTCTTTGATACAGTCTTTTAATTGAATGTATGAACAAGCTTTTGAATTCGAACCTTGTCCTAATGAACTTTCACGATAATCTTTGATGTCAAATGTAAGGTTGCAGTGTTTACGCATTGCGTTAGCTACAGCATCCAAACGACCATTACCACGTCCTACAATGTCCATTTCTTCCCCTTTGAAGACAATGCTTAGAGTTGCTTGGAATTGTCTGTTGTCCAAACGAATGAAGTGATAATCTAATAATTTGATTGGATCGTTTAGGTTCAAGAAATCACGGTCGAAGATTTCGAAGATTTCTTCTGGTTTTAATTCTTTGTGTGCTTTATCTGAAATATCTTTAATATAGTATGAGAATTGTTCACGGAATACTGGTGGTAGATCGTATCCATAGTTGTGTTGCATGATATATGCAATTCCACCTTTTCCAGATTGTGAATTGATACGAATTACATCGGCTTCATACACACGTCCTACATCGGTTGGATCGATTGGTAAGTATGGAACTGTCCAGTCTTGCGAATTGTTGTCTTCTCTAAATTTCATACCTTTGGCAATCGCATCCTGGTGAGAACCAGAGAAGGCTGCGAATACCAATTTACCAGCGTATGGTTGTCTTTCGTATACGTTCATACGAGTAACACGTTCGTAAACATCCACGATGTGTGGCATATCATCAAAGTGTAATTGAGGATCTACTCCGTGCGTATACATATTCATAGCTAGAGTAATGACATCTACGTTTCCAGTACGTTCCCCGTTTCCAAATAATGTACCTTCAATACGGTCGGCTCCGGCTAACATTCCTAGTTCGGAACAAGCGACCCCTGTACCACGGTCATTGTGTGGGTGAAGAGATAGAACGATACAATCACGTTTGTGCATGTTCTTTGACATATATTCAATTTGTGAAGCATATACGTGAGGTAAGCTCATTTCTACGGTAACTGGTAAGTTGATGATTAATTTACGATCTGGTGTTGGATCGATAATATCGATTACCGCATTACATACTTCCAATGCATAATCTACTTCGGTTCCCGTAAAGCTTTCTGGAGAATATTCGAAACGATATTTCTTTCCAGCTTCATCGGATAATTGTTTTACTAATTTTGCACCTTCGATCGCAATTTGTTTTACTTCATCTTTTGACTTTTTGAATACTTGTTGACGTTGTGCAAAAGATGTGGAGTTGTAGAAGTGCACGATCGCATTGTCAATTCCTTCAAGGGCATCGAATGTCTTTTTGATAATGTGTGGACGAGCTTGTGTTAATACTTGTACAGTGACATCTTCAGGAATTAAGTTTTGGTCGTGTAGTGTTCTTAAGAATTCAAATTCTGTTTCAGAAGCAGCTGGGAAACCAACTTCGATTTCTTTAAATCCTACTTCTAATAATACTTTCCAGAATTGTAGTTTTTCTTCAAGGTTCATAGGCGTAACCAAAGCCTGGTTACCATCACGCATGTCTACGGAACACCAGATTGGTGCGTGATCTACATATTCTTTTTTCACCCATTCTAAGCTTTCAACAGGTGGCATGTAATACCCTCTGTGATATTTGTTATGATTCATCATAGTTTTTATTCCTTCCTTTTCTTAATTGTTTTTTATGATTTTTTCTTTCTATATTTATATCTACATAAGTCTGATAAGTCTAAATCCATACAACCAACTCCTTTACCAAAATAAAAACGCCCTTATCTCTAAGGACGTAAATTACGCGGTACCACCTTAGTTCATATTATAATTCATATATAATATGCCCTTCATTAACGTTAACGCCGTCATACGAATCGCTTATCGATCAGCTCCTTGACAAGTTCATCTGTTCCTGCCTGCAAGTTTTCACCAACCACTTGCTCTCTAAGAAGCATTCCCAAACTACTACTTCAAATCAACACTATGTTGTTCCATTATACTAAAAAAAGGATAGAAATTCAAGAATTAATATTTTGCTTTAACGCGTAAAATCGTATTCGAATTTTGGGTGAAATCCGCGTTTATTTTCCAGTTAGCATATCCTTACAAATACATATTTACTTTTTATACGGTTTTGATATATTAGAAGCATAAAGGGAGTAATCAAGGCATAAAGGCCTAGTACAATTCGTCAATACGGACACGTTCCCGGATGTACTTGAAATGATGAGACTTGTGGTAAGATATTACTGCAGGTCTTTTTTCCTTTTATAAATAGGGTTATAATCAGAGACGAAAGGATGATGAAAATGACAGTAACTGGATTAGTAACACTTATTATTATTGTATTTATCGTATTATTTTTATTGGGAACTTTACTTAGTTGTATCGTAATTGTTCCTCAAGGTATGTGCTACGTTATGGAATACTTAGGACAATACAAAGAAACTTGGCAAGCAGGTCTTCACTTCAAGGTGCCATTCCTTTCTCGTATTGCTCGCAAGATTTCCGTAAAAGAACAAGTAGCGGACTTCCCTCCTCAATCTGTAATCACAAAAGATAATGTAACAATGAAGATCGATACAGTTGTTTACTTCAAAGTATTCAATTCGGAATTGTATACATACGGAGTCGAAAACCCACTATTAGCCTTAGAAAACTTGACTGCTACAACACTAAGAAATATCATTGGAGATTTGGAATTAGACCAAACTTTAACTTCCAGAGATACTGTAAACACACAAATGAAAACAATCATCGACGAAGCAACCGATGCTTGGGGATTAAAAGTATCTCGTGTTGAATTAAAAAACATCATTCCACCAGAAGAAATTCGTAATGCGATGGAAAAACAAATGAAGGCAGAACGTGAAAAACGTCAAACTTTATTGGAAGCCGAAGCACACAAGGAATCTTCGATCACTCGTGCTCAAGGGGACAAGGAAGCCTTAGTCATTCGTGCTCTTGCCGATAAGGAAGCTAAAATTGCCAAAGCCCAAGCCGAAGCCGAATCTATTCGTTTGGTATACGAAGCCGAAGCTAAAGGTATTGAAATGTTGAAACAAGCCAATATGGATGCCAACATCTTAGCATTAAAGAAATTAGATGCATTAAAAGCTTTAGGTGATGGACGTGCAACAAAGATCGTTTTACCTACAGATCTTGCCAACTCTGCTTCTAACTTAACTTTTGTGTCCGAAATGTTAGGAACCGGATCTAGCGAACCAATCAACAAAGCACCAAAATCAACTACAGTCGTTGTTGACGATGACGATTGTTGCGATGTAGAAAATCGTACAAATGTCACAAAAGAATTACGTCACACAACTACTGTAAAGATGCCTACTCCTCCTAGAGGATAATCAAAAACTAGGGACAAGTCGTAAATGACTTGTCTCTTTTATTTTTATACAAATAAGAGTATTGTATGCCTATGAATGCACAAAATGATTTTTCGCAAGGAAGTATTCGAAAAGCCATTATCCGCATGGCAATTCCTATGACCTTTGCGCAAGTGATTAACCTTTTATACAATATCGTCGACCGCATGTTTATTGGACGGATCCCTAATGAAGGAACGCTGGCCCTGACTGGCTTAGGTTTATGTTTCCCTATTATTATGATGGTTACGGCCTTTACCAATTTATTTGGGGTAGGAGGGGCTCCTCTATCTTCCATTGAACGAGGAAAAGGAAACGATGAGGAAGCACAAAATATCATGGGAACCAGTTTTTCCTTATTGATCATTGCTGGTATCATCCTGACTGTTGTTGGAATCTTGTTTAAAAAGCCAATCTTATATTTATTTGGAGCCAGTGATTCTACCTATCCATACGCAAATCAATATTTATCCATCTATTTATTAGGAACCATATTCGTGATGATTTCCTTAGGTATGAACAGTTTTATCAACAACCAGGGATTTGCGAAAATTGGCATGCTGACAACGGCGTTAGGTTGTGTAACCAATATTATTCTGGATCCCATTCTTATTTATATATGTAAGCTGGGCGTTCAGGGAGCTGCCATCGCCACTATTGTTTCTCAATTATTAAGTGCAATCTGGGTATTGAGATTTTTAACAGGAAAAGAAACCATTCTTCGTTTAGAAAAAAGATCTCTTACTTTACGCTGGGATCGTGTAAAAAAGATTACCGCCTTAGGACTTGCAGGATGCGTGGTGCAATTTACCAACAGTGCTGTTACCATTGTCTGTAATAGATGTCTATCCATTTATGGAGGCGATCTATACGTTGGGGTTATGACCATTCTAAATTCCATACGCGAAATCTTTAACTTACCGGTTCATGGAATCACCAATGGAGCCGGTCCAGTTCTTAGCTTTAATTACGGAGCCAAAGAATACAAAAGAGTGCAAGAATCGATACGCTTTATGTCAACAGTGACCATTATCTATACCTTTGCTGCCTGGCTGGTATTGATTCTGATCCCAAAGCCTTTTATCAACTTGTTTAATAGTGACCCTGAACTGACAGAAGCTTCCATTCATGCCATTAATATTTATTTCTTCGGATTCTTTATGATGGCCTTACAATTTGCTGGACAAATCACATTTACATCCCTTGGAAAATCGAAACAAGCCATATTCTTTTCTATTTTTAGAAAAATAATTATTGTCGTTCCGCTAACCATCTATATCCCTATGCTTCTTCACAATGGAGTGGATGGTGTCTTTATGGCAGAACCGATTTCCAATTTTATTGGAGGAGGCGCTTGTTTTATCACAATGCAGCTTACGATTGGAAAAGAATTAAAGACGAAAATGAAAGAAAAGGAGAACCATTAGGTTCTCCTTTTAGAATTAGAATTTAATTGGATTTGAGAAAAGTGCAGCGTCTTTAGCTTGGCTTAATACAGCCATATCACCATAGATGGAAACCGTTCCTTTTCCTTTCGATCCGGCTTTAATTGTATCAGCTAAGTAATCGGAACCATATCCTAGAACAAATCCATCCTTATCAAGTAATAAAACAGTTAAGTCTGTATTTTCCATGTCTTCTTTTTTAGAACTATAGATTTCATAATCTACTTTTACACAACCAGAGTCTTTGTCTGTTTTTGCGCTATAGTCCGCTTCCCAAGGTGTATAGGTTGCACTTCCCTTTTCAATTTCCACATCTTCCCAGTGAATTCTTCCATCTGGCTGTTCATCACAAGAAATGATACTGATTACTGTGCTTCCAGAACCAATCGCAGAAGCATAAATGAAAGTATCTCCTACAACCTTATCGGCTTTGTTCTTTGCTTATGCTGTACCCGTTACTCGCATTGGAGAATCGTATAGGTTTGTAAGGGCAACAATTAGATAGTGTGAGATTCCATTATAAGCAGGAGTAACACTAACGACCAATCCTGAATAGTCTTCACCAAATGAATATTGAACACCCCAGTTTACTTTCGCATAATCTGTATCTAAAGAATCTAATTTTTCTTGTACATCTTTTGATAATGTGGAATCTGTAAGAGATCCTTTCTTCGATTCTGTTGTTTTTTCTGTTTTCTTTTCTTCTTTCTTAGTTTCTTTTTTCTTAGAAGATTTTACTGGTTCGCCTCTAAAAGCAACTAAGGAGAAATCGGATGGATTTCCACTTGGTGCTTCCATCGCAAATCCAATGTCAATTCCTACATCGGCTAAGTTCGTGAACGCATCCATTTTTCCGTTGTCTGTCATCAAACATTTAAAATCACGACCATTGATGATTTCATCTAAATCCGCACGTCCTGTAAAATCTTCATAAGCGTTATCATTGATTGCACGAGCATAAACAACAACTTCTCCTTTTTTATTTAGGATGTTAAATCCACCTTCATCGGCTACTAATTCAAATTTGTGACCTTCCGATGTATCAACATACACTTTTGTGGTTCCCATGTTTTCTAATGAGAAATTATAAGCAATAAATGAATTTTTGTAGAAACCAGATTTCTTTTCCTTATCTGTAAAAATGTCTGAATAATCTTCATCTTTGGCTGCTTTTGTACTTAAATTTGTGTTATCTTTACATCCAAATAAAGATAAAGCTAAGGCAGCGCATAAGAAACCTTTCAATACTTTTTTCATATTTTACCCCCCCTGCGTTTCTTGTTTCTATAGTTATTGTATCAAATCATCTCCCATAACAAAATTCTTTCTTTATCATTATTTGAAGAAAATATGTCATTTACATCAATTTCTTGTACCAATTTCAACAATTCCAGAGAGAAAAGGTAAGAAATGTACTCTTCGGAAGCATAGTAAAGAATAATCTGTATCTTTCTTGTTTTTTCATAATACGATATTAAAATCTGATTCATCACCTTTTGAAAGATTTGGATGGAGAACGGATTAAAGAAATAGAAACAGTTCACATCATTCCCTACTTCATATTTTGAAGCATCACCTAGTACAAATTCAATGCCATCTAACTTTGACGTTTTCAAATTGTTTAGCGCTTGCTCATAAACTTGTTGGTTATACTCGATGCCAATACATTTAGCTCCACAGAATTTGCGAAAGAAAAAGTCCACTCTTCCCTTACCGCATCCATAATCCAGAAGGATCGTCTTCTCATCGATATAGTCTTTTAATCGTACTAATACCCGATAATCCGTAGGTTCGTAACGATTGTGATGGATATCCGAGTAATATTGCACGATTCCGGATGTATCTATATGTAGGGCTTTATCCATTTTTTTATTCATCATAATCTTATTGTACAACACTCAAAATAGTTGTGAGAAAAAAAGTTGAATGATAGTATTAGGGCATGAACAATT
>JAGHTX010000041.1 GCA_018065105.1 Bacillota bacterium | reverse complement strand
ATACTTGTAACCTTGGTTTTAAAAGTATCTTCCTTATACCATCCATTGAACACATAGCCTAATTTTTCTGGTTTAGGAAGAGTAATCGTTGGTGTAGTCACGTTATAGGAAGAGACAGGTGTCGTTTCAAATTCTCCTCCATTCGCATAAAAGTTAATCGCGTATTCATTTTTACTCCACTGGGCATAGAGTTTTTGAATGGCTCCGCTTTTTGTACATAGGTTTTGAACTTCAGCCATATTTGTATAGCTATCGCCCGAACCATCGGCTTTTGTATTCCATCCAGAAAACGTATAGCCTTTTTTCACAAATGTATTGGCCTTTAGAGCATAACTTTGATCATAGACTAAACCGACTGAATTGGTCATGGAACCGGAAGTCGATCCGTTTCCAATATATTGAATGGAATATTTTACAGGTGTCCATTTTGCGTAAAACATCTTGTCTTCTTTACTTCCAGCTACAATACTAGTCGCTTTTGTGACAAAGTTATCTTCTTTATACCATCCACCGAAGATATATCCAGTTCGTACAGGTGTTGGTAAAGTTATGGCTTTGTTTGTCTGTGTATAAGAAGTAATAACATCCTTTTCAAATGTACCTCCATTTAATTCATAATTAATTAAATAAGAAACAGGTCCCCATTTGGCAAATAAGACCATATCATTGTCAATGCTAGGATCTATTTGGCTAATTCGTGTTTGGTACGTAGAATCTGTATACCATCCCTCAAATGCATACCCTTCTTTGGTTGCCTCTTGTAGAACAATTGGTTCTTCGGTTGAGACAAACATCTCTGGATTACTTGGTGAATTTATACCACCATTTAATTCATATGTTATGGTGTGTAATGTTACTTCTTGTGCTTCTATTGTAATCTCTTCTTCACCCATGCATTCATAATTCCATCCTTTTTCTACGACATAAGAATGGGCAAAACTTCCTGCATAGACAGAGAAGATTAAATTAGGATTGTGTGGAAACGCATTCTCTTCAATGGATTGAATGGATGATGGAAGTTTAATTTTTGTCACATTTACAAATCCAGTAAAGGCATTTGCGGGAATGTTTGCTACGTTTTCCGCAATTTCTATCGTTTTAACAGACGCACTTGCAACTAGAGTAGAGATAGAAGATGCGTCTACATATAGTGTTTCAATTTCAGTATTCGTGTTTTCATAGTCTTGGGCGTAAACCATTTGTACATTGGTAGGTAAAACGAGTGTACAGGTCATAGCACCGATAAATACTTTCTTTGCATATTTCATCTTTTAACCCTCCCTTAAAAACGTTTGATCAATAAATCATTAATTATCATAACACAACTTAAATCGTGTTTTGTTTATAAATTGAAATTTTTTTCACAAAATGCACAAACACCTCGTAAAAATAAAAGAACTGATATGAAAAATATTTCATACCAGTTAATTTGGTTCTTATTTTAAAGTTAAGCAGTAGTTATTCTTTTTACCACGTTTGATAATAACGCAATCATCTACATAAGCAACAGTTTGATCAACGATTAAATTTACGTCTTTTACTTTTTCACCGTTAATTGCGATCGAGTTACCATTTACCCATTCACGAGCTTCACGTTTTGAAGAAGCAATTTTTGTTGCGACTAATAAATCAACTAAGTTCATACCAGATTCGCAATCCATTTTTTCCATGTTCTTAACGGCATCTCTTCTTTCTTGTTCGTTAAGATCTTGAAGTTTTCCACGGAATAAAGCTTCGGTAATTTTTAAAGCCGATTCTAATCCTTCAACACCGTGTAAATCACGTACGACTTCAGTCGCTAAAGCTTTTTGTGCAGCACGTAAGTGTGGTTCGTTTTCTAAAGACACTTGTAAAGCTTCAATTTCTTCTTTTGTTAAGAAAGTTAATTTCTTGATGTATTGGATAACATCTTTGTCTCCAGTATTGAATAAGAATTGGTATAGTTCGTATGGGCTTGTTTTAGCAGGGTCTAGCCATACAGTTCCTGATTCACTCTTACCAAATTTAGTTCCATCAGCTTTTGTGATTAATGGCATTGTTAATCCATAACATTTTGCTTCTGGTCCACATACTTTACGGATTAATTCTAAACCGGAAGTAATGTTACCCCATTGGTCTTGTCCACCGATTTGTACAGTACAGTTCTTTTCTTTGTATAAAGTTAAGAAGTCTAATGATTGTAGGATCATGTAAGAGAATTCAGTGTAGCTGATACCAGAATCTAATCTTTTCTTTACTGTTTCTTTATTTAACATGTAGTTTACGTTAAATAGTTTTCCGTAATCGCGTAAGAAATCAATGATTGTGATATCTTTTGTCCAGTCTAAGTTGTTTACCATTTCAAATCCGAATAATTTTTGAATTTGATCGTGTAAGCAGTCGTAGTTGTGTTTTAAAGTTTCAGCTGTTAACATGCTACGTTCCCCAGTAGCCTTAGGGTCTCCGATAAATCCTGTAGCTCCTCCAACTAACATTAATGGGTGGTGTCCATTCTTTTGTAGACGTTTTGCCATTAATAATGATGAGTAGTGACCAATGTGTAAGCTGTCTGCAGTTGGGTCTGTTCCAATGTAGAATGTGAATTCTCCATTATTTACTTCATCAATAACTGCTGGATCTGTTACGTCATTGATTAAACCACGCCATTGTAATTCTTCAAATAAAGTCATGTTTTTTCCTCCCTAAATAAAAAAACACCATCCATATAAGGACGATGTAAATATCGCGGTACCACCTTATTTCCCTTTGCAGGGCACTTCAAATCCTTTAACGCAGGAATACGTCATATGAAGCTCCAAGGTGTATTCCATAGACACATAAGTAAGCTTTGCACCAACCAGCTTCTCTCTACGCTCGTTATCTATGTACTATTTCTCTTCAACGCTGTACTCTTATTTTACCTAAATAAAAAAACTAATCAAGCCTTTTATTCATTTATTAACATTCCTAACACAAATTGTTCAAATCCGGCATCCTTATCTACTTTTCCCATTTTCATATTTTGATCAAAAGTAGCGAGTTCTTCTAAATGCGACAACAATTCGCTGCTTGAAAAACGATAGGCTTTTTTCATACTCAATTGTACTCGATAAGGATGTGCTTT
>JAGHTX010000066.1 GCA_018065105.1 Bacillota bacterium | reverse complement strand
CAAATAATTTGAACATACCCATACATTTAATTTGAAAAGTTGCGAAAAGAGTAAACATTTAATTTGGATTCAAATACAACAAACAATTTGGTAATCAACAAAACATCGCTACAGAAGCTGGAACATACACAATGACAATCAGAGGAATCAACGATTTCCACGGTGAAGTACAAGTAAGCTTTACAATCGCACAACCAGAAAAACCAGTAACA
The DNA here is from genome assembly GCA_018065105.1 of Bacillota bacterium. Classification (GTDB taxonomy): domain Bacteria; phylum Bacillota_I; class Bacilli_A; order Erysipelotrichales; family Erysipelotrichaceae; genus Floccifex. The sequence goes on along the minus strand of JAGHTX010000066.1, from coordinate 20,122 downwards.
CCAACAGATAATATGTGGGATACACACAACATTGAAAACTTAGATGTTCGTCTAGCTAACCAATTGGTTGCGAACGGAAAGAACCAAGAACAAAAAATCGTTATTTCTTGTTCAAAAGACAAAACAACACTTAAAGAAGGTGTAGATTACAAATTAACTAACAACAGCGTCACAAAAGCTGGTAACTACACATTAACTGCAAAAGGAATCAACAACTACCACGGAACAATCAAAGTAAACTTCACTGTACAACAAGCCGCAAAAACAGACATTCGCAACGCAAAAGTTACATTAGCTAATACTTTAAAAGAAGATGGAAAAAACCAAACTCAAAAAGTAAAAATCACATACGGTGACTTAATCCTTGAAGAAGGAGTTGACTACACATTAGAAAACAATGTTGCAAAAAATGCTGGAACTTACACAATGAAGATCAAAGCAATGGGTGATTTATTCACTGGAGAAACTACTGCTAAATTCACAATCGCCGCAAAAGAAGATAAAAAAGAAGAAAAGAAAGAAGACAAACAAGAAAATGTCGAACAAGCTGTTGAAGAAAACAACAACGGAATGGTACTTGGAATTGCTGCAATCGCAGTAGCCGCATTAGCCGGAATCATCGCTTTCTTAAAAAAACACGCTAAATAATAAATAAACAAGCTGGCTCAATGGAGTCAGCTTTCTTTCATTTCTCTTCGAATCCACTCCATCAGTAAACGAACGATCTTTTCTTGTTGAATGGGGGACAATTCTACATTTTGTTGTACCCGATACCATTTATTTAAACACCCGCGACAACAGCAGGCACAAGCATGCTGGGCTTTAAAGACCGGATGCCCTTTCCAGGGCGTTTGTTTGCCATCGTTAGGAATGATGGCTGGTGCCAGTCTCTCTTTCACAAAGTCACGCGCATGTTTTTCTATGGTATCCATTCCTTTTTCTAAAACGTAGGCCTTTTCCTTTTTGGTAAGATAAAAAGAAGAGCGGAATTTGGAACTCTTTATTCTTCGAAACGCTTCATCATAATTCATAAAATTAGTATACACGCATTTCCAAAATTGTCTTACAGTTTCTACCTTAATTGTTAGACAACTTATAAAAATAAGAGTAAAATCTGTTTTGTCGAGAAAGAAGGAATTATAATATGTCAATGAAAATTAACTCAAACTTGTTAACACCAGAACAAGTAAAAAAAGAATATCCTCTTCCTTATAAATACAAAAGAATTAAAGAACAAAGAGATAAGGAAATCCGTGATATTTTTGAAGGAAAAGATGATCGATTTATTCTTATCGTTGGACCATGTAGTGCAGATAGAGAAGATGCTGTTATTGAATACATGACAAAACTAGGACAAGTCAGCGAAGTCGTAAAAGATAAATTAATGATCATCCCTCGTGTTTACACAAATAAACCTCGTACAACAGGAGCTGGATACAAAGGAATGCTTCACCAACCAGATGTTGATAAAGCACCAGACCTTTCTGAAGGAATTATCGCCATTCGTAAACTTCACATCAATGCCATTGAAGCCAGCGGTCTAACATGTGCCGATGAAATGTTGTATCCTGCAAACCTTGCCTACTTAGATGACTTACTATCATACATCGCCGTAGGTGCACGTTCAGTAGAAAACCAACAACACCGTTTAACAGGAAGTATTGCCGATGTTCCAGTTGGAATGAAGAACCCAACTTCTGGAGATTTAAGCGTAATGATCAATGCCATTAAAGCAGCGCAATCTTCACACCAATTCATCTTCCGTTCACAAGATGTTACTTCTAGCGGAAATGACTTATCTCACGTAATTATGCGTGGAGCGGTAGATAAACACGGTGTATGCCACCCTAACTATCACTATGAAGATTTGATGGAAATCTTAAATATCTACAAACAATCAGATTTGGCAAATCCAGCCGTTATCGTAGATACTAACCACTCAAACTCAAACAAAAAATACAAAGAACAAATTCGTATTGCCAAAGAAATTATGCATTCTAGAAAATACAATCCAGAATTAAAATCTTTGGTTAAAGGATTGATGATCGAATCGTATCTAGAAGAAGGTTGTCAACCTATCACAGACGATCGTATTTATGGGAAATCAATCACAGACCCATGTTTAGGATGGGAAGACACTAAGAAATTAATCTTAGACTTATACGAAGCTTGTTAACAACAAAAGGCACACCGCAGTGTGCCCTTTTATTTTACTTAATTAATGATTTGAAGAAGTCGCATTCTTCTTTATTACATTGATGAGCCATATCCATCTTCATATTACAATGGAATACGTGTGCTAAAGATTCATCGTTATTTTTTGAGAAGAAACGATAAATAAACATGACGTTCTTCTCACTTAGCTTTTCTGCTAGTAATGGTGAATCATTACGTAAGAAATCATATTGTGCAGTCATAATAAATGTTGGAGGGAATGATTTTGTTACGTACTTAAGCGGAGAAATTAAAGACAATTCCTTTTTTGTTCCCTTTTTAGGTAGGAAATCTGCCATTAACATAGTAGTTAGGTCTTCTCCTTCTTTTTTCAACTCAATATTATAAGCCCCACAGTTTAAGGCAATTCCACTAGGTACAAATCCTTCAGGAGTGGCAAAAGGGAATTGTTTCGCATACGTTTTATTCGTACAAATAGCACTATAAATAGACAACATGTGCGCTCCAGCACTATCTCCTACCCCAAACACATTCTTTGTATCCAATCCGTATTCTTGTGCATGATCAAATACCCATTGGAAAACCATATTTGTATCTTCCAAAGAAAGAGGGAATTTGAATTCTGGTGCTAAACGGTACGTAAAGTTTACAACCGCAAATCCATGTTGTGCTAAGGACATGCAGTAGTATTGATAACGTTCCTTATCCCCATATACCCATCCACCACCATGGACACTTACAATAACTGGTAAAACCGCATCTTTTTGAGCTTTTGGTTTATACAAGTCTAATACTTGCCAAGTTGCATCCTCTCCATATTGGATATCGTCATAACGTTGAATATCCTCTGGCGAAGTTAGTCCGGCATCTCGAATATCGTCACCTTCTTTAAATTGTTGACGAATCATATCACTAATTGCTGACATAAAAAACCTCCATGTAACGTTTTATCTATATAAATAATAATTTGTATATAAACAAAGAGCAATACCAATTATTCTTCATATTCCAAAAGATGTAATGCATCTATACGATCCAATAAATCGTTTTTCGCATCCTCGAATAATAACTGTTTATTGTATTCATAATACTTTGGACAACCATGTGAATAGATATATTTTGAACAACTAGGTCGTACCGTTAACTCACTGACAAGAATCAGCATCTCTTGAGAAGATCCAAATGCCCGTTCAAAGAAGACAAAAGTATTTTCCAGTTTCTTTTGAATTTCCTGACTGCTGATTTTTAGTTCCATCAGTTCCATTTGAAGATGTAGTTTAATCGGATTATAGGCATCTTCTTGTTCGACAATGGATACAAAAGATGTATATACATTAAGAATTTCATACTCTATTTCTACATTTTCTTTTGTGTCTGTTTTTTGACATTCATGCTTATAGAATTCTATTCTCGCCTGTACAAAATCACGATAGCTTCCTTTATTTGTCTTCACTTCTTGAATAACGCGTTTCATTGCCTGCTCTTTTACCACGATATTCTTTGTATCTTCTTCAATAGAAGACAACAATAACGAAATTAAAGATAATCTTTCATCCAGTTTTGCCTTTTGTGCTCGTTCTATAATTTCAGCACTAGCTTTTCCTCTTAAAATATCTTCGATTTGATAATCGGATTTATATTTGGCATATAGATCGTAATAATTCGCAAAATCCTTGGCAATTTGTTCATCCTGGATATATTGAGAAATAAGATCGCAATCCACAAGCAGTTCATTTTCTTCATACAAGGAAATCATTTGACTCAAATCATCCCAGGAACGTGCTGTGACAAAGCTTTTTCCATCAATGGTCGTCGTAACTCGATAGAAAAATTGCGTTTTGATAGATAAATAGGAAAGAACGACAGGATGCACACCAGTCTTTAACGCAAACTCTTTCCATACTTCAAAATCTGGCTCTACTTCTATTTTTTTCAAACGATCCAGCATCGCAATATCAAACTCACGAACCGAATCGTTATATTCTGGAGGATTTCCGGCACTCACCACGATCCATCCTTCAGGTACTTTATGTCTACCAAAGGTCTTATACTGTAAGAACTGCAACATAGAAGGCGCTAAAGTTTCCGAAACACAATTGATCTCATCCAAGAAAAGTATACCTTCCTTTTTTCCGCTTCTCTCCATTTCTTCATAGACCGTTGCCAAAATCTCACTCATTGTGTATTCAGAGACGCTATACACTTCCTCTCCAAATTGTTTTTGAACAATAAAAGGAAGTCCTAGAGCACTTTGGCGAGTGTGATGCGTCATCGAATAAGAAACAAAACCAAGCTCTAATTCCTGGGCAATTTGTTCCATGATAGCCGTTTTTCCAATTCCTGGAGCACCAACCAAAAATACCGGTCTCTGTTTGGAAACAGGAATCTTGTATCTTCCGTATTTATCTTTTGTGTTGTATGCCACAATCGCATTTTTAATCTGTGTCTTCGCTTGTTGAATGTGCATAAAACTCATCTCCTTCTAATACATATTTTATCGCCCAAACAGGCACGATAATATCCTTATTTCCTTCTAAAAATAAGAAAGCTGTAGAAAATTTTGGCTTAACTTTTGGATAAATCCCATCTCCATCCGTAAAATACAATAAGCCAGCTAATTTTTTGAATGTCTTCTTTTCCAATTGCTCATTCACATATTCAAAAACGGGTCTAAAGTCTGTTCCCCCTAGCCCTTTTATTTCTAAAGTCTCGATATATTCATCAAAATCATTGGCAGATTTAATAACCTTTATTTCTTGGATTTTCATATCACATTGAACAATATGAATATGAAAATGCGAAAAGAAGTTCTCCCTTTCCTGGAAAAGATTATATGTTTTCTGCAAAAAGGCTTGTACTACCTTTCCTTGTACAGAACCCGATGTATCAATCGCAATCACAAGCTCTCTTACATTTTTTATTTCTTTATATTCCAATGGTTCAATCAATGGTAAATTTTTATAAAGTTTTAATCCATACGTATAAAAAATATTATCAAACTCATCATCGTTGATTTGTAGTTTTTCCCCCACATTCATAAATTTCTTTAAAAATTGAGAATAGCTATATTTTTCTCGATGCAGTCTTTCTAAATTTTGCACCAAAGGTTCTACATGATCGTATTCTTTCGAAAAAGTTTCCAGATCTGTTTCAATCTTTTTAGAAATTTCTTCCCAATCTTTTAAGGCATTCTGAATCTGTTGAATCTCTACATCCTTAATATTTTTATCTTCTTTTCCTTCTTCTTTTTCACCACTATCATGACTTGCTCCGTCAAACTTATTATTTCCAGCTTTCGTTGCATCATCCTTGGTTTCTTCACCAAATAAAGTCTCGGATTTACTAGTTACTTTACGCAACTCATACCAGCAATCGTGTTGGTCAAATTGAAACACTGGTGTTAAAAGACGAATGGTATCTATTTCTAAATCTTGTAGATAATAATAAATCTTTTGTGCCGTTAAAATTCCTACCTTATCCTTTATCTTAGCCAGTTCTTTTCTTTTTTCTTCGTCATTACGCAATGCCATGCAATCTAGATTTAACTCCAGAATAGTATGTTCAACTGCCATATCACAAGCTAGATTCCAAAGAGAAATCTTTCGATCTTTTGAAAAATAAGAATGTTGATAAATGGAGTGCAAGATTACGTGAAAATAGCCTCTGGTTAAAGCCTTTGCATTGTTTTGAAACATTTTAACCACCGATATAGGTGGATAGTGGAAGAATTTTCCATCACACCGGAATTCCAAGGCATCCGCTACAAACACATATCGATTTAGTGCAATATCCATAAAACGCATATGCAAGGTCAGTTGGGAAATAATGTTGCGAAAGATTTCATCACATATTTGAATTAACTCTTCATCCATAATTGACTCCTTACAACAAGTCCCAAAGATCGTCGATTTTGCTCTTTTTTGATTGACTCATTTCTAATAACTTTGCCTTTTCTTCCCAATCATAAATTCGATTCAAATATGGCTCAAGTGCTTCAATTTGTATAACGCCAATATCTAAGCCTTGATTCAATGCCACAAAGCGTTTTTCCGAAACCATTTTTTCCAAACATAAATCGATGTTGGATTGAATCCATTCATTATAATAATCAATATCCTCTTTATACATTTCCAGATAATTGACACAAAGGATTACTCGAGCTTCGAGTTTCCATTCTTTTAAAGATACATGTGGCAAATACGATTGGACCAGTTGATAATTTTCTTCGTTCTTTCCATTATATCGACCATTGGCGCCAAAATTCCAGTTCATATTCCAGTTGTGATCAAACATGAAAGAGCGCATAAGAAGCGAATTGTTGGCAATAACCGAAATCTTTCCATGGGTCTCTAAGGCTCCTGTTCCAATCTTTTGAAGCGAAGCAGGAAAAATCAATGTTTTTAATGACTCACAATGAAAGAACACGTTATCCCCTAACACTTCTAAAAAAGCGGATAATTTCACATGTTTCAAACGCACACAATCATCAAAAGCGTTTTCTTCGATCTCCACAATAGTATCGGGTAAACTTATCGATTCCAGCCCCTTACACTGTTGGAAACAGGCTCTACATAGTTTTCGTATGTTTTTTGGAAAAATAACTTCTACCAGGCTTTCACATTGATAAAAAGTGATTTTTGGAAGATGCATCATACGACTGGATAGCTTGACCTTTTTTAAGCCCAGACAACGAGAAAATACACCTGTGCCGATATAATACACAGAATCTGGAATTTCTATTTCTTCTAAGTTTTCACAATCATAAAACGCTCCGTCTTCAATCTCTTTTAATCGTTCAGGGAGGCAAATGCGTTTCATACTCTTAGCATGAGAAAAAGCGTAATCGCTAATATATTCCACCGTTTCCGGAACGATTACGTATGCTTCATTTCCTTCATATTTTTTTAATGTATTATTTTCAATCACAAAATCCATATAATCATTATATCAATAATAAAAGGAAATGCGATGCATTCCCTCTTATTCATTTAAAAATTTATATACGTCTTGGGAAATCAAACGAACCAATTGTTGCGCTTGATTTAAGCTGCGAATACCATCAGACATAATAGTTAAGACATAATCTCCATTTGGCGAATACACAATAGCGCTGTCATTGACAGAGAAGCCATACACACCCGTTTTATTGGCTGTCTTAACATCCGCTGGTATAACCCCCGGAATCAAATTCTTGATAGCTTGTTTACTTAAAATATTTAACATAGCTTCACTGTGTTTATACTTCTTGTTGTATAAATCTACTAAAAATTGTGAAGCATCTTTTGCGGAACAGAAGTTTTGATCAAAGATGGTTGAAGCTTCAACATCTGTATATCCATTCTCTTTTGCCCATTCTGTTACTGCCTCTGCGCCTTTATCGAAATCGCCTTCGCCTAGGAAGGAATAAACACTTCCCATACAATCGTTTCGATCTAAGGCAACCATATTTAAAAGCGTATTGTCTACAACTTCTTTTGCGTATGATTTACAAATTTCATCATAGTTATCGTAAGCAGCTGCCATAATAAACATTTTAATCATGCCAGCCGATGGACTTTTTTGGCACTCATAATCAAATTCTTTCTTGTGTGACAAATCTCTATACGAAATTTGCCATACTTGATTTTGCGTTGGATTTGCTCCAATAAGCTCTTGGACATTTGTTTCCAACATTTTAAAAGTATCCGCTACCTTACATTTATAATCACCAATTTCGGAAACGATAACACCATCTAATAATAGTTTAAGGTTTACCACATAAGTACCGCTCTCGTATTCAAAATCACTGGAACGAATAACCTTTACAAAATTTCCCTCTTCATTTTTAGGTACGTAGAAAGTCTGCGCTTTTTTCTTGTTCTTTTCTGGATACACTTTGATAATAGCGGATGATACAATCGCATTGGATTCTGGACCATCTATTTCCACTGTAAAACTACCTTGTTCTGTTGACTTTTTACTTACATTTACAGATTCAACCGAACTTTCCAGCTTATCTTCATCGATGATATTTCGAATATATTCAAATTTAAAACTTTGGTAAATATTGTTGTTTCCTCTAGAAACGGTCAACATTTGATTTCCAGCTTGAATCACAAAGTCATCACTGACACAAGATGTGATCGTATACACACCTTCTTCGACTTTTTTGATTAACCACTTTTGGTTCACGCTGCCATTGTATTCTGTCATCACAAAATGCGCCTTTGTTAAGTCCTTTTTGTAGCTAATTCCTAGCGCTTTTCCAGAAATAACAGAAATAATCGAATATTTACCATTTCCTACTTTTGAAACATACCAATATTGGCTTTCTTTCTTATCTTTTTCTGCCAAAATAACTTGGTTTCCGGTTTGATCCGAATTCGTCATTTCTAAAGACAATCCATTGATTTTTGTATCAATAGAGTAAATCCCTGTCTTTATCCCCTCAGATTTTGACGATTCTACCTTCGTATTTACCTTTACTAAATCATTTGCGTAAATAGGGTTTACGCACCCTAGCGTCACAAAAAATGCGACCATAAAAACTACTATTTTTTTCATAATTCCCCATCCCCGTCCATTAATATAGCACACTTTTTATGTACAAAAAAGAAGAAATATAAAAAGAAAACAGAATGATTTTTTCCTTAAAAATTCATCCTGTTTTTGTTAAAAATGTGTTATTTTTGTGAGTTTTTTATTTGCCGTTTACCATGATATCCTTAACAACTTCATCCTTAGGATATACCCCAGCAGCCTTCAATTCAGCAATCTTATCCGCAAATTGAGGTAAATATTTTTCGTGAGCTACAAGTAGTTCATCCAATACAGTTTGGGCAACGTGACCGTGTTCTACCATTGGATTCATTTCAAAGGCAGCCAATGCCAATCCATAGTTACCTGTAATAGCAGCTTCAATCGTACATTCTTCCATCGCCTTCATCATTTGTACATATCCTCTTTCACTCGCATGGAATCTTCCCCAAGCTAAAGGCATAGGTCCACGACCTGTAATGATAGAAGAAATTTCAACAATACAATCATCTGGTAGATCACGAATGGCTCCATTGTTTTGTGTAGAAACAACCATGTGGGTTCTCTTATCGTTATAAATAGAGTTGATACATTCACACGCAGCATCGGAATAGTGAGCACCACCACGTTTTGTCAATTGTTCTGGTTTATAGTTTAAGTTTGGATCTTTGTACAATTCAAACAATTCGGCTTCGGTTTGTTTTACTTGTTGCGCACGTGTTCCCACAGTATTGAATTCTTCAATAGAGTGTTTCAACATTTCGTCGTGCATATAGTAATAACGGTGATATCCACAAGGGATCAATTGAATTTGACGTAAGTGTTCTGGCAAGAATTTTACATCGAAGATATTAGCTGGTGTTCCATCGTCAACGTTTGGATCATAATAATTATCAATTAATTTATCCGTTAAGTCATTTCCGTGTTGATCCGATACTTTGTGATAATGGAAGTGGTTTAATCCCGCAAATTGGTGGATACATTCTCTTTCTGTTAATCCAAATTGTGGAGGTTCTTTCATTAAAGCACCAACTGGTACGTTACAAAGACCAACGGTCTTTTTCCATCCACCCCATTTAATAGCGGCTTCGGTTACCATTCCGGATGGGTTAGTAAAGTTAATTAGCCAGGCATTTGGACATAATTCTTTCATATCTTCAATAATGCTTAAGATTACCGGGATTGTACGGAAAGCTTTGAACATTCCTCCGGCTCCGTTTGTTTCTTGTCCTAACATTCCATAATATAAAGGAATGCGTTCGTCTTTAATACGAGCATCTAACAACCCAACACGGAACTGTGTAGTAACGAAATCTGCCCCTGGTAAAGCTTCTCTACGATCCAATGTTAAGTGTACTTGTACATCGTAAGGAGTTGCATCCCACATGCGTTGTGCCATTGCCCCTACGATTTCTAATTTTTCTTTTCCTGCCTCAACATCACATAGCCAAATTTCACGAATTGGAAGTTCTTCGTAGCGTTTGATAAATCCTTCCATCAATTCAGGAGTATAACTACTTCCTCCTCCGATGGTAACAATTTTAATAGGTTTCTTTTCCATGGTTAATCCTCTCTTGTATATCTTTAATAAAAGTATATAAGAACACTCTTTGGGTATACAAATAAAAGATGCAAACTCATTTAGCGTTTACATCTTTATTCTTTAATATTCAATTTTATGTAAATAGCATTTAAGCATTGGCTGCTTCGGCCATGCTCCTAACATAGGTTCCGACCTTTTCTACACAATTTTCACCGTATTCTCCAATCATACGAACAATCGCGCTTCCTACAATTACCCCATCACTGACCTTTGCCATCTTTGTGGCTTGTTCTGGTTTACTAATCCCAAATCCAATCGCACAAGGAATATCGGGATTGGCCTGTTTCACTAACTTTGTCATAGCGCCTAAATCGGTTGTGATATTTGTACGAACCCCTGTAACACCTAAGCTGGAGACACAATACACAAATCCTTCGGCTTCTTTGGCAATCATTTCAATACGGTCATTGCTTGTTGGCGCAATCAAACTAATGAAGTCCAAACCATAATTACGACAAGTTGGCGCAAATTCCTCTTTTTCTTCAAAAGGTACATCGGGCAAGATCATTCCATCCATTCCTACTTCCTGGCATTTTGCACAAAAACGTTCAATGCCATAGCTGAACACAACATTGGCATAGGTCATAAATACCATCGGCACCGTAACGCTTTCTCTTAATTCTTTGACCATATCAAAGATTTTATCGGTAGTAACACCGGTAGAAAGAGCACGGATGTTTGCACCTTGAATAACAGGTCCTTCAGCGGTTGGATCACTAAAAGGAATACCCAATTCAATTAAGGCGGCTCCTTGTTTTTCCATTTCTTTGACAATTTTCTTTGTGGTTTCTAGATTCGGATCTCCACAAGTAATGAAAGGAATAAACGCTTTTTTATTTTCAAATGCTTTTCTAATGTTACTCATATAGATCCTCCCCTCTATAACGTGCAATTGCTGCACAGTCTTTATCTCCACGACCAGAGACATTGACAACAATGATTTGATCTGGATTCATAGTTGGTGCTAGTTTTTTCGCATACGCAATCGCATGTGCACTTTCAATGGCTGGAATGATACCTTCCATTCTTGATAAATATTCAAACGCTTCTGCAGCTTCTTCATCGGTAATCGCAACATATTGTGCTCTTCCCATATCGTGTAAATTGGCATGTTCTGGACCGATTCCAGGATAGTCCAAACCAGCACTGATCGAATATACAGGAGCAATTTGTCCATATTCATCCTGGCAGAAATATGACTTCATACCATGGAAGATTCCTAAGCTTCCTGTATTGATGGTTGCCGCTGTTTCAAAGGTATCAATTCCTCGTCCAGCTGCTTCACATCCAATCAATTGTACTTCTTTATCTTCGATAAAATTATAGAAAGCACCAATCGCATTGCTTCCCCCACCAACGCAGGCAATAACCGCATCCGGAAGTTTTCCTTCTTTTTCTAAAATTTGTTCCTTAATTTCTTTAGAGATGACTGCCTGGAAATCACGAACGATTGTTGGAAATGGGTGAGGTCCCATAACCGATCCTAAACAATAATGCGTATCTTCAATACGATTAGTCCATTCTCGCATACATTCGCTAACCGCATCTTTTAAAGTCGCCGTTCCCGATTTAACTGGTACAACATCAGCCCCTAATAGCTTCATACGATATACATTAAGCGCCTGACGGATGGTATCTTCTTCTCCCATAAAAACAACGCATTCCATATCTAATAGAGCAGCGGCTGTTGCGGTAGCTACTCCATGTTGTCCTGCTCCGGTTTCCGCAATCAAACGAGTTTTCCCCATTTTCTTTGCGAGTAATGCCTGTCCTAATACGTTATTGATCTTATGAGCCCCTGTGTGATTTAAATCTTCACGTTTTAAATAAATTTTAGCTCCACCTAAATCCTTAGACATCTTTTTCGCATAATATAGATTGGATGGACGATTTGCATATTCTCTAAATAATGTATCCAATTCTTGATTAAATTCTGGATCATTTTTATAGAAATCATATGCTTTTTCTAATTCAATGACCACATTCATTAATGTTTCTGGAATGTATTGTCCACCGTGTTTTCCGAAACGTCCTTTTGAATTACTCATAAGTATCTCCTCTTAATGTATCTAACATTTTCTTTTTATCCGATGCTCGCATCAAAGTTTCTCCTATTAATACAGCATCTACTTTATCTTCCATTAAAGCCAAAATATCTTCGTGGGTTTTGATTCCACTTTCGGCAACAAATAATATATCTCCATCCACTAGCTTACGATATCTTCCTGCATTGTGAATATCCACCGTAAAATCTTTTAAATTTCGATTGTTTACTCCGATAATCTTTGCACCAATACGCTTCGCCATCAATACTTCTTTATCATCATGGGCTTCGACCAGGCAGGATAATCCTAAGCTTGTGGCGATGTCATGATATTTTTTTAATGTATCTTCATCTAAAATTGAACAAATAAGTAGAATACAGCTAGCCCCTAATACTTTTGCCTGATAAATCATATATTCATCTACTGTAAAATCTTTTCTTAGAACAGGAATATTAACAACTTGTGATATTTCTTTTACATATTCATCTTTTCCTAAAAACCACTTGGGTTCGGTTAAACAAGAAATACAGCTTGCTCCTGCTTTTTCGTATTCTTTGGCAATTTCTACATAAGGAAAGTCTGGAGCAATCAGTCCTTTACTAGGGCTGGCTTTCTTACATTCACAAATAAAGGAAATGCCTGGCTTTCTTAATGCTTGTTCAAAAGGGAATGAATCATCGATTGGACAGGCATAAGCCATCTTTTTCATTTCTTCTAGAGAGATATTTTTCTTATCTTTTTCTATTCTCTGTTTCGTGTACTCTGCGATTTGTTCAAGTATATTCATGTTAGTTTGATTCCTTAATTAATGTTTGTAGCGTTTCATACGCTTTTCCTGAATCGATAATTTCAGCTGCCATTTTTACTCCTTCCTTGAAAGAACGAGCAACTTCAGCACAATACAATCCAGCTCCGGCATTTAATAATACAGCCTCACGTTTTGGCCCTTGGATTTCTCCTTTTAAGATACCAATAGTAATAGCGGCATTTTCTGCTGGTGTACCTCCAACTAGATCTTCTTTTTCACATGTAGTAAATCCAAAATCTTCTGGTGTGATTGTGAATGATTTATACAATCCTTGATCTAATTCACAAATTTTAGTAGGGCAGCTCATAGAAATTTCATCTAGCTTATCTGTACCATATACTACCATAGCTTTTTCAACTCCTAAAGAGTTTAATACACGTGCCAATGGTTCTAATAGGAATTCATCGTATACCCCTAATACTTGGTATTTAGGACGTCCTGGATTTGTCAAAGGACCTAAGATATTAAATACGGTTCTGAATCCCAATTCTCGACGAATAGCTCCCACATATTTCATCGATGTGTGATATTTTTGAGCAAAGAAGAAACACATTCCCGCTGTATCTAAAAGGTGACGACATTTGTCTGGATCCTGGTGAATATTTACACCCAAAGCTTCTAAACAATCGGCAGTTCCGCATTGGCTGGATGCTGCTCTGTTTCCGTGTTTTGCGACTTTTACTCCCCCAGCTGCACATACTAGAGCAGAAGTTGTGGAGATATTGAAAGAGTTTGAACGGTCTCCCCCTGTTCCAACAATTTCTAGTACATCATATCCAGTTTCACAAGCAATCGCATGTTCTCTCATGGCAGCTGCACAACCAGAAATTTCAGCCGTTGTTTCCGCTTTTGTACTCTTAGTAGAAAGCGCGGCTAAGAAGGCTGCGTTTTGTGTTTGGGTTGTTTCCCCATTCATAATTTCATTCATAACAGTATATGCTTCTTCATAGTTTAAATCTTCTTTACATACAATTTTTTCAATCGCTTCTTTAATCATTTTATTTTCCTCCTGCAATTCTTAAAAAGTTTTGTATCATTGTTTTTCCATCGGGAGTCATAATAGATTCGGGATGGAATTGTAATCCATATATTGGATATGTTTTATGTTTCACAGCCATTACCTCTTGATCATTACTTCTAGCTATTACTTTCAAACAAGAAGGTAAGGTTGTTTCATCCAAGGCTAAAGAATGATATCTAGCAACCGGTATCATTTTTTCTAATCCTTCAAAGATTGGATCGTCTGCTAATGTTGTATCAGATTGTTTTCCATGCATCAATTCTTTGGCATATGTGATGGTTCCTCCAAAGGTTTCACATATTGCCTGGTGTCCTAAACAAACACCTAAAATAGGTATTTTATTTCCTAATTTTTCAATGACCTCTTCGCATATTCCGGCTTGCGAAGGTCTTCCTGGACCTGGTGAGATAATAATGCACGATGGTTTCATTTTCTCAATTTGTCCCACTGATTTTTCATCGTTTCGAATCACTTTAATGTTTGGATTTAGGGAACCAATCAGTTGATATAAGTTATAAGAGAAGCTGTCATAATTATCAATCAGTAATATCATAGGTCTTCTCCTTGGGCTAATTGGATAGCCTTTACAACCGCTGCTGCTTTATTTAAACATTCCTGGTACTCTTTTTCAGGGTCACTGTCTGCCACAATACCAGCGCCAGATCGAATAAATACTTTTCCATTTTTCTTATACGCAATACGAATGGCGATACATGTATCCAGGTTTCCTGTGAAATCTAGATATCCAATAGCCCCTCCATATATCCCTCGCTTGTTGTTTTCTAAATCGTTGATCAATTGACAAGCTTTAATTTTTGGTGCTCCAGATAAAGTTCCTGCGGGAAGAATGGAATCTATCGCATCCAATGCTGTTTTATTTTCTTGAATTTCACCGCGTACGGTAGAACCGATGTGCATAACGTGAGAATATCTCTCTATCGAATGATATTTTTCCACCTGAACACTGCCAAATTTTGAAATTTTACCAATATCGTTTCTTCCCAAATCCACCAGCATATTGTGTTCGGCTAATTCCTTTGGATCGGATAATAAATCTTGTTCTAAAGCTAAGTCTTCTTCTTTTGTCTTTCCACGAGGTCTTGTTCCAGCTAGCGGGAAAGTATGAAGAATGCCATCTTCTAATTTTACTAGGGTTTCTGGACTTGCTCCGGCTACTTCCATATCCTGACTTGAGAAGTAGAACATATAAGGCGAAGGATTTACCGTTCTTAGAATTCGATAAGTATCGAGTAAAGAACCTTCAAATTTCGCTTCTAAACGATTACTCAAAACGATTTGGAAGATATCTCCTTCATGAATGTGATACTTTCCTTTTTCTACCATCTGACAATACTGTTCTTTATTGAACAAGGGTTTAAATTCACTTAACAACTCTCCCTTTTTCTCTATTTTAGGGATTGTATTTCGAATCAATCCTGCCATTTGTTTGAGTTCAAGCTGGGCATGTATGTATTCTTTTTCTGTACAATCTATATCTATATTTACAATTAATATTATTTTCTGTGCGAAGTTATCAAAACAGATCACGCGATCAAACAACATCAGGTCACAATCGTTAAATCCTTCACTATCGTGTGCATCCAGTCTCAAGGTTGGTTCGGAGTATTTCAAGTAATCGTAGGAGAAATATCCAACCAAACCACCTGTAAAGGGTGGTAGATGTTCTAAGCGTATACTCTTGTACTCATCTAAAACTTTTTTAATATAGTAAGCCGGATTCTTTGTATTGAACCTTGAATTTCCTACTTTCATTTTTCCATCTCGACAAGTGATTTCTAATTTCGGATCATACCCTAGAAATGTATATCGTCCCCAATTCGAAGGATCGGCAATGGATTCCAATAAATACACATGACTAGAAACACTTTTTAGTATTTTTAATACTTCGATGGGAGTTTTCATATCGGATAGGATTTCCATGGATATTGGTACTTTTTTATATTTTTTTGATTGTGCCAATTCCTGAATTTTTTCTAAACTTGGTTGAATCATGTGACTACCTCCTAACTAAAAAACGTCCTCAATAGAAAAAATCTTTCTATCAAGGACGAATAAAGCCTATTCGCGGTGCCACCTTGCTTCCTGCATAATGCAGACCCTTATTAGAATACCATCATATTCCTGACAACTTACGTATGCCTCACGTCGTAGAATACTCAGAAACGATTTTCTTTTGACTACGCCCTCCGCGGTCCATTTGATGACTTGTTTTTTACTCGACTTCCACCTACACGAGCTCTCTTTGAAAGCATGATCACCGTTATCTCCGCATCCTCGGTTTATTTATATAATTCTGTTACTAAAGTTATTGTAAGCACTTTCTGTAAAATTGTCAACAATTTTACATTTATTTTCATTTTCTTTCATTTTGTGAGCTATGGTATACTTTTTAACGAGGTGAACACTATATGATTTATCCAGAATTTTTAACAGAAAATAAAACAATCGGAATTGTTGCACTTTCTAAAGGTGTTGGTGGAAAGCTCGAAAGCTTTGACTTATCTTTAGAAGAATTACACAATCAGGGATTTACAACGATAGAAACAAAAAGTGTTCGTAATGATAGCGAACCAAGCACAGATGCGATTACTAGAGCACAGGAATTAAGTGAACTTGTCACCAACAAGGAAGTAAAAGCCATCTGGTGTGCAGCCGGCGGTGATTTTGAATTAGAAACTCTTCCGCATATTAATTTTGAAGAAATCAAAGAAAATCCAAAATGGTACTTAGGAGCCAGTGATCCTACAAACTTATTATTCCCTGTGACCACAAAATGCGACATTGCCACTATTTATGGTTTTAATGCAGGTTCCTTTGATGAAATGTTGTTGAAAACATACCCTAATCAATGTTTCAAAATGCTTCAGGGAAAGGTTCCTACTACAAAGTCAAGCAATAAACACCAGCATTTAGATTACTACAACAAAGGAAAACCGATTCTTAACACCAAAACAGAATACATCGGGGAATGCGACGTCACAGGAAGAATGTTGGGTGGATGTTTTGAAAGTATTAACGATATGGCTGGAACTCCTTTTGATTCAGTTTTAGAGTTTAAAGAACGTTATAAAAAGGACGGAATTATCTGGTTCTTTGATATTTTTGCGATGGAATCCAGTGATGTATATCGTGCCCTTTTAAAAATGAAATACATGCACTATTTTGACAATGTCAAAGCTATTTTAGTAGGTCGCGTTCTTTTTGAAAGAGAATCCGATTTAATTGGATATCGTGAAGCATTTGAAAAAGTATGTCCTGATATTCCTGTTATTACAGGTATGGATATCGGTCATACCTATCCGCATATGCCCGTGATCAATGGGGCTATAGCCCATGTGATTGTGAAAGATGGTAAAGGAAAAATCTCTTATAAGTTAAAATAGGCTTCGGCCTATTTTTTCTTTGTAAGCCTTTACAAAACTATCGATAAAATCATTTCTTTCATTTTTTTCCAAAATCTTTCATTTTTGTTTTACTTATAATTCATTATGTAGTAAAAATAAGGTGTTATTAAAAAAAAGGAGACAAAAGCACATGAAAAAATATGCACAATTGACTCGCGAAGAATTGCTTGCCTTAGAAGAACAATTACTTGCGGAATTTAAGGAAGAACAAGCGAAGAATTTATCTCTTAACATGGCTCGTGGTAAGCCTGGTAAAGCACAATTAGAATTGGCTATGCCTATGTTAGACGTTTTAAACCACGCAGCAGATATGAACACAATCTTAGGTAATGATACAAGAAACTACGGTGACTTAGATGGTATCGGTGAATGTCGTCGTTTAATCGCCGCTATGATGGAAGTACAAAAAGACAACGTAATCGTTTGTGGTAACTCAAGTTTAAATATCATGTACGATACAGTTGCACGTTCTATGTTATTTGGTGTTAACGGATCCACTCCATGGTGTAAATTAGAAAAGGTTAAATTCCTTTGTCCAGTTCCAGGATATGATCGTCACTTCAAAATCACTGAACAATTCGGAATTGAAATGATCAATATCCCACTAAGTGAAACAGGACCAGATATGGATCTTGTGGAACAATATGTAAACAATGACCCTGCGGTTAAAGGTATCTGGTGTGTACCTAAGTATTCAAACCCAACAGGAATCTCTTATTCAGATGAAACTGTTTTACGTTTCGCAAACTTAAAACCAGCCGCTGAAGACTTCCGTATTTATTGGGATAACGCATACTGCATCCACCACTTATACGATGATCAACACGATGTCATCTTAAACATCTTAACTGAATGTGAAAAAGCCGGTAACCCAGATATGGTATATATCTTCGCTTCTACTTCAAAAATCAGTTTCCCTGGTTCAGGGGTAGCCGCTATCGCTTCTTCAATCAACAACATTCAAAACATCTTAAACATCATGACTGTTCAAACAATCGGTCACGATAAGATCAACCAATTACGTCACGTTCGTTTCTTCAAGGACATCGATGGATTAAACGCTCACATGAAAAAACACAGTGATATCCTTCGTCCTAAATTTGAAGCGGTATTAAATACTCTTCAAGAAGAATTAGGAGATTTAGGAATCGGTACTTGGATTGCTCCACGTGGTGGATATTTCATCACATTTGATTCAATGCCAGGATGTGCTAAGAAAATCGTTGCGTTATGTAAAGAGTTAGGTGTTGTCTTAACAAGCGCTGGGGCAACTTACCCATATGGTAAAGACCCTCAAGATACAAACATTCGTATCGCTCCATCTTTCCCAAGTCCAGAAGAAATGGCTATGGCTTCTAAAGTATTCGTACTTTGTGTTAAATTAGCTTCTGTACAAAAATTACTTGGAAAATTCTAATTCAATAAAGTCTCAAAAGAAATTCTTTTGAGGCTTTTTTAATGGTAAAATTATTGTAATAAAGTAGGAGAACCCCATTATGAAAGAATTATTGGAATTAGGAAACAAATATGCACAGGAAAGCGATTGGAAAGATTTTACGGCTGTTAAGTTTTGTCTATGCGCCATGGGAATTTTGATTGGTACATGCATCACAACTCGTCATAAACCGAAAGTTCGTATGATTGCCGGTTCTGTATTCTTAGCAACATACATCCCTCTAATGTACAAAGTATTTAAAATTGCGACAAAGAAATAAGGATTCCGGTCTGGAATCCTTTTAAGTATTTTAAAGTTGTTTATCAAAATAATGTGGTGTGGACGAGCTTTAGCGGTTTTTGTGGATATACCTATCCACAATATTATTTATAATCTCAAGAAAAAGGAATCTAACACACAGTAGATTCCTTTTTACACACTTAAACTCTTTTTTTCTTGATTAAAACCACAATCAATCCAGCACTTACTACAAATAAACTAATCCACAAAGAAATGTTCGTACTAACACCTGTTCGTGTTTTTTGATTATTATTTGATTTTTTTGAATAAGTTAATACGAATGGACTTGTTTGGCTTACTTTTAATTCAACATACTTTCCGTTTCCTGTAGATTGAATTTTTTTATCAAATTTTTCCAATAAATCCATAGAGTTGGAAATTTTTCCGTCATAATGTTCAATAGTTGCGATAGAATTGTTTCCTGCCAATACAGTTGGTAAGCGTAAAGTCGCTTTCCATCCTAATGATTTAAGAACATCATCCGTAATTACATTATTAATTTCAACGATTTCAAAAATTGGATCTTTATAGTCTTCATTGGCTAAGACATACTTATTCTCAACTAAATGTAAACTAACATCATAAGCCTCATATAAAACTGGCTTTTTCTTCTCAAAACGTAGTACCGCAACAGGTTCAATATAAATACGTACTGCAAACTGTTTCCTGTTCTCTTTTGTGACAGGATAATCATTTCCGTAAACCGCTTTCACTAATTTTGATAATTTAGATACATCCCCGTTAATTCCAAGAGGATCCTTCACCAAAAGATTTGTATTTTCTTTTGCAACCTG
>JAGHTX010000208.1 GCA_018065105.1 Bacillota bacterium | reverse complement strand
TCTATATTGGATCTTTAGTCAAAAGAATTCTTTATATCTATTACTTCGGAATTACATTCTAAAGAAAGTTAAGTAATAAGGATATTTATATAACCTACGATTTATCCAATAGAAACAGCATTGCAGGAATATGGACCCAGCAGAACATGGACATGCCATATGTGGAGACATATAACTATTTGTGCGATTTCTTTCATGCGTAATCATTACATAAATATGGTGGTCGATTGAATTCCCTTTATCTCTGCCTTATAATGAGTTGTATGAACCCAAATACAGTACTAAGAAACTATTATGGTTATTCTTCTTTTCGAGAAGGACAATTTGAGATTATTTCGAATATTTTAAATGGAAAAGATACATTGGCGATTATGCCAACGGGTGGAGGAAAATCCATTTGTTTCCAAATTCCAGCTTTATGTATGTCTGGCATTACTTTAGTAATCTCTCCTTTGATTTCCTTAATGAAGGATCAAGTAGATGCGTTAAATACTATGGGGATACATGCTGCCTATATTAATAGTTTATTGAAAGAAGCACAAATAAACAAAGCTTTACAGAATGCCAAACAAGGAGCATATAAGATTATTTATGTAGCACCTGAGAGATTGAATACACCATCCTTTTTATCGTTTGTTGAGGCAGTTGAAATTTCTATGATTACAGTAGATGAGGCACACTGTATTTCACAATGGGGACAGGATTTTCGACCTAGCTATCTAAAAATACTGGAGTTTATAGAAAAGTTACCCAAACGACCTATTCTTTCTTGCTTCACGGCCACTGCAACAAAAGAGGTTCGAGAAGATATTCTCTGTATTCTTAAACTTCAGAATCCATTTGTACAAATAAATGGTTTTGATCGAAAGAATCTATTTTTTCAAGTAGAGCATAGAAAAAATAAGAATCGGTTTTTATTAGACTATATTCAAAAACACAAAGGAGAGTCGGGTATCATTTATTGTTCCACAAGAAAGAATGTAGAAAATGTTTACGAATTTCTTCGAGAAGAACACATCCAGGTTGGTAGATATCATGCGGGTATGGGTATCGAGGACAGAAAAAAAGAACAAGATGATTTCATACAAGATCGAACTTCAATTATTGTCGCAACCAACGCGTTTGGGATGGGAATTGATAAATCCAATGTTCGTTTTGTGATTCATTATAATATGCCATCTTGCATAGAGAACTATTATCAGGAAGCCGGAAGAGCTGGACGTGATGGGGAAAAATCAAATTGTATATTATTATATTCTGGACAGGACAGTGTGATTCAAAGATTCTTAATTGAAAATAAGGTATTCAATGAACAAGATGAGGAAATCAGTGCTGCCATAAAAGAGAAGGATCTTCTAAGACTAAAGAAAATGGAATCATATTGCCAAACAGAGAATTGCTTAAGAAATTTTATATTAAACTACTTTGGTCAGGTAACCAATATATCTTGTGACAATTGCGGTAATTGTTTAAAGGTGTATGAAACAGAAGATCGAAGTGAAGAAGCACGTACAATATTGAACTGTATTTATGAAGCTAATCAAAGGTATGGTGTGAATGTAATCATTCAAACTTTAAGAGGTTCACAAAGCGAAAAAGTGAAACAATATCATACAAATACTTACCGTACATACGGAAAGTTAAAAGATGTAAAAGAGGACATTGTTCGTGAATGGATTTATCAGCTCATACAACAGGGATATATTAGACAGACGGAAGACTCCTATCGGGTACTACAGTTTGGCCCTAAAATGAAAGAATTAAAACATCCCAATGCCAAGGTGTTTTTACGAAAAAATGAACAGATTCAGGAAAAAGAAGAAAATAGTGATAAGTTAAATACACTACAATACTCTTTATTCCTTCTTTTAAAAGAAACACGATTAAAAATTGCTAGAGAAGAAGGGAAACCGCCGTATATCATTTTTGGAGACGCAACATTAAAAGATATGGCCAAAAAAGCACCTACGAATACATTGGAATTCTTAAAGGTATCTGGTGTTGGAGAGGTTAAAGAAAAGAAATATGGGAAATCTTTTAGAGATGTAATTCTCCACTTTGCGATGGAACACCCAGAGATTAAGCCTTCTAAAAAAGGGAAGAAGACAACAAAAATGGTTCCTTTCTATTTAACGCAAGAACAAGCAAAAGAGTTTCTTTATCAAGAGGAAATGACAGGATTAGAAATAAAAGGGGCTCTGAATATGATAAAAAGCTCAAACTGTAAAGATTTTCTAGTAAAAGATATAGCGGATTATTTTGAGTCTATAGGATGGCTGGAAAAATATGTTGTCGATAATCATGTTTTTTTGAAGACAACACAGTTAGGACTTGAACACGGAATCCTTAATGAAGAGAAGATAAGTAAAAAGGGAATTCCATATAGTGCACTTAGCTATGGAAAAGAAGCGCAAGAGAAACTGATTCAATATCTGATCTCTATACGAAAAGAAAACATTGAATAAGATAATGACGTACATAATGGCAATAGGTGCATTGTTAGAAGGTTTAGAACGAGTTCATGGCAATAATTTTGGACTGGAAAAAAAGTGTGAAGAGGGTTTTCAACTATAGATTTTACTGTATTCTCTAGATCGATTTAAAGAAAGATACGATAAGAAATTAAGGAAAGCTTATTTAGAAGGACGGTATGGCGCTATTCCAGTATTTAAACAATTTTTATTTTAA
>JAGHTX010000240.1 GCA_018065105.1 Bacillota bacterium | reverse complement strand
ATCCATTAACGACTTTCGGCTTGTCCATTCACAATAACCACACTAGTTCCATCTGGACATTTATCTTGTCCCTGTTTTAAATAACCACCAGAAATTAAAGCTGAAACACTGGATGGTGTTTCCATTTCGTTAATCTCGTACAACATTATCTGACTATTTACAATCTCGATCAGAGCCGAACATCCTTTGGCACGGATGATTTTTTCTTTTTGTTGAATGTTAGGTAAAGTGATTAAAAGTATGATGACGATCACTAATAGGACAATCATCATTTCAAGAATAGTAAACGCATTTTTTTTCATAAAATTCCTCCTTTAAATGCTGTTTAACATGTTTAGTGGCATCAACATGATCTGATAGACAAATAAAACCATCAAACCAACGCTAGAGTATGCAAGTATTTGTACACCAATAGAAAATCTTTTGATTTCTTTGGAAAGAACATGTGTTGTTTTTTGAATATAGATGTTTAGAAGCTTAGAAACATTTGTTTCCAATCCAATTTGAAACAAAGGAATAAAGCCAGGGTCCATAATAGAGATGGATTGTAGAATCTCCATAAAAGTTTTTCCTTTTTGAAGTTGTTGATACATGGGTAAGGAAATCTTCTGAATCGAAGGATATTGACTTAATATTTCCAAAGCCTGACTGGTTGGAAGAGAAATATGTAAAAGAGCTTCTAAAAGAATCGCAAATCGAATGGTAGTAAAGCGCTTTATAAAGAGAAGTCGCTCCATAAAGCGATTGCGGAAAAGAAATACACAAAAGAGAAAAAGTAGAATACCCGAAAAAAGGATTTCTAAAAAAGACATCATCCAGGTACTCGAAGCGTCGGTATATTCCTGCATAGCTGGTAAAAGAACATGGGAGAAGAATAGAATCATAAAATAAGAAAAGAGAAACATAAACGAAGGATACACGCATTCTTTTAAAAGTTTGGAAATTAAGGAAGAACCCGCCTGATCGAGCTGGGAGACACATTGCAGGGAATCTTTTAAAGGAAGATACTTGGTAAGAAGGGAAATGGTCTCAAAAGTTTTTCCTTTTTGCGAAGAAAGGAGTCCAATTAAGGAATCTCCTTGGGATAGAGCTTGAATAATTTTCTCGTGTTCTTTAAAAGAAAGCTGAATCATGGATACATTATCCAAACCACTATCCAATAGTAAGGAAAACTGTTCCAGCTCATCCACGGAGATTTTGATAGTCGAATTCGGCTTGCGGGTCCAAGATATTTCCTGATGCAAGAGCGTATTCAATTTCTTCATAAAGCTGTCTTGATCGTTTTGGATATTGTTTGTTTTCGATAAGCTCTTGGATTTCTTGTTTCGAAAGAATTTCATAGATGCAAGTTTTACCTCCTTTTGAATGATACAATCGTTGGGATAATAGGGTAGTGAGGGTCGTTTTTAAATCAAATAAAGGAATGCCAAAATCCTGAAGTCTTAAAATAGCTTCCAGTCCATTCTTTGCGTGCAGGGTCGTGAAAACCAAATGCCCGGTAAGGGCCGCACGAATGACCATTTTAGCTGTATACGCATTTCGGGTTTCTCCAATGAAAATGATATCGGGATCGTGTCGTAATAACTCTTCGATCCCTTTCTCATACGTAAAACCCTGGGCTTCATTGATCTGCAACTGTAAGTATTCGGGATCTTCAATTTCAATCGGGTCTTCTAAACTAACGATCTTATAGCGTTTTTGAAGCGCAATTTCGTGTAAGATCGCATGTAGAGTGGTCGTTTTTCCCGAATTGGTTGGACCAATACTAATGACTAGCCCCTGTCGATATTGACAAATCGATTTTAGATAAGCAACCTGTTTTTGATTATCGGTTAGATCTTCAATGCCTAAATGGATGCTGGTATTTAAAATACGTAAGACACCCGTTTGTACATCTTTGTTGACCAAAAGACTAAATCGACAAAATAAGGGATTGTCCTGATAGGTACATTGAAATTGACCACTCTGCGGGATAAAGGGATTGGTTAGATCGAATTTCGATATAAATTTTAAGTATTCAAACAATTCTTTGGTCCATATATCCTGATAGATATCTTCCATTCCCTTATGG
>JAGHTX010000225.1 GCA_018065105.1 Bacillota bacterium | reverse complement strand
CTTATATTTGTGGCAGGTATAATAAGAAATGAGATGTACAAGAAACTGAGAGAAGTATCCAAGAAAGAAAAAGACAGAAAGCATTATACAGTACCGGCAGCAATAAAAGAGCTTGAGAAAATATTTGTGGTAAAAAATGATAAGGAAAATTACTACAAAAAATATGGGCTGACATCAAAACAGAAAAACATATTAAAAGGATTTGAATTAACAGAAGGACAGCTTAATAAATACATACAGGGATTGAAGTAGGGAAACCTACTTTTTTCTTTTAGGTATACAAAATTACAAAGTTAACGTTATATAGATGGAGAAGCGTATATTCAATATAAAGTTTCAAATGAAACCTACAACAGTTGAAAACGAAAGCTTTCCGTTGACTTATACTTCATTAATGTTAAAATAGAGTCAGGAAAGGTGTTTCGAATGAAACAAATAAGAAGTATATGAAAAACGTAGAACACTTTGGAGATTTAACACCAAGAATGAATGCCTTCCGTGAACAAATATTGGATAAAGTTCCATATATCGATGCGGAAAGAGCTTTACTTTGTACAGAAGCTTATAAAGAACATCAAAATCAACCGATTGATATGAAACGTGCTTTGATGTTAAAGAACATCTTAGAAAAGATGTCAATCTATATTGAAGACGAAACAATCTTAGTTGGTAACCAGGCTAAATCCAATCGTGATGCACCAATCTTCCCAGAATACACATTGGAATTCGTAATTAACGAATTGGATAAATTTGAAAAACGTGATGGAGATGTATTCTACATTACGGAACAAACAAAAGAAGATTTACGCTCTATAGCTCCTTTCTGGGAAAACAATAATTTAAGAGCTAGAGGAATGGCTCTGCTACCAGAAGAAGTAGACGTATTTATGGAAACTGGATTCTTCGGAATGGAAGGAAAACTAAATTCTGGAGATGCGCACTTAGCGGTTGATTATGCGGGTCTTCTTCAAAATGGATTGATCGGATACGAAAAAAGAGCTCGTCAATTAAAAGACGAACTGGATCTATGCCAACCAGACTCGATTGAAAAATATCACTTCTATCGTTCCGTACTAATCGTTATTGAAGCGGTAAAACACTTCTCTGAAAGATATGCAGCTTTAGCTAGAGAAAAAGCCGAAACAGCAGAAAGTCCAAGAAAAGAAGAACTATTAGAAATTGCTCGTGTTTGTGAAAAAGTTCCATATTATCCAGCCGAAACTTTCCACGAAGCTGTGCAGTCCACTTGGTTTATTCAATTGGTACTACAAATTGAATCCAATGGACACTCTTTATCGTATGGACGTTTTGACCAATACATTTATCCATACTTTAAAAAATCAATGGAGGATGGATCCATTACAGAAGAGGCTGCGGTAGAGATTCTAACAAACCTATGGATCAAAACTTTATGTATCAACAAGGTACGTTCACAATCCCACACATACAGTTCAGCGGGTTCTCCAATGTATCAAAATGTAACAGTTGGAGGACAAACACCGGATAAGAAAGATGCGGTAAACCGCTTATCTTATTTAGTGCTTCGTTCGGTTGCTCAAACTCGTTTACCACAACCAAACTTAACCGTTCGTTATCACAAGGGACTTCCAAAAGAGTTCATGCAGGAAGCAATTGAAGTTATGAAACTTGGAACCGGTATGCCAGCTTTCAATAACGACGAAATCATCATTCCTTCTTTTATTGATTTAGGTGTTAGTGAAGAAGATGCGTATAACTATTCCGCTATCGGTTGTGTAGAAACCGCGGTTCCAGGAAAATGGGGATATCGTTGCACAGGAATGAGCTATATGAACTTCCCAAGAATTCTATTAATCACAATGAATGATGGTATTGACCAAACAACTGGAAAGCGCTTTGTGAAACCATGTGGAAAATTTGAAGACATGGAAACATATGAAGACTTGAAGGCAGCCATTGATCAAGTTATGCGTGAATTGACTCGCTATTCTGTCATCACAGAAAATGCGATTGATAAAGCGGGAGAAAGAGAGATTCCAGATATCTTATGTTCGACATTGACACAAGACTGTATCGGTCGAGGAAAAACAATCAAAGAAGGTGGAGCTATCTATGACTTCATTTCTGGATTACAAGTTGGAATTGCCAATATGGCTGACAGTTTAGCTGCCATTAAGAAATTGGTATACGAAGAGGGTAAGATTTCTCGTATTGAATTAATGGAAGCTTTAAAGAATAACTTTGAAGGGGCTCAAGGAAAACGCATCCAGGATATGCTTCAAAACGATGCTCCTAAATATGGAAACGATGATGATTATGCCGATAAGCTGGTTGTTGAAGTTTATGATACATACATTGATGAAATGAAAAAATATCCAAACACACGTTTTGGTAAAGGTCCTATTGGTGGAATCCGTTATGCGGGAACTTCTTCAATTTCTGCCAATGTTGGGCAAGGTTTAGGAACAATGGCTACACCAGATGGAAGACCAGCGAAAGAACCATTGGCCGAAGGTTGTTCACCAGCTCATGGATGCGATAAGAATGGACCAACCGCTGTCTTCAAATCGGTTTCTAAATTACCAACACACGAAATTACAGGTGGTGTCCTTCTTAACCAAAAGGTAACACCAACGATGTTGTCTACCGAAGAAAACAAAATGAAATTAGAGATGATTATTCGTACATTCTTCAACAGACTACACGGATATCACGTGCAATATAACGTAGTGGATAAACAAACATTATTGGATGCTCAAGCACACCCAGAAAAACACAAAGACTTAATCGTTCGTGTTGCTGGATACTCTGCATTCTTTAACGTATTATCCAAAGCGACTCAAGATGATATTATCGGAAGAACAGAACAAAGTTTATAGGAGGAAAGATTGTGAAATTATGTATTGATGATGCAAATGTAGAAGCAATTAAGAGAATTTATGAGTTTTATCCTGTTGATGGTGTATCCACAAACCCATCCATTCTTGCGAAAAGCGGTAAAGAACCATTTGAGGTACTTAAAGAAATCCGAGCAATTATTGGAGAAGAAGGAGAACTTTTCGTTCAAGCCGTTGCCAAGGACGCAGCTGGAATGGTAAAAGATGCACATCACATTGTAGATGTATTAGGAAAAACTACTATTGTTAAGATTCCATGCACTCCAGAAGGATTTAAGGCTATGAAACAACTTCACGCAGAAGGGATTCGTTTATTAGGAACAGCAATCTATACACCTATGCAAGGATTTTTAGCCGCAAAGTGTGGATGTGAATATGTAGCGCCATATGTTAATAGAATCGATAATATGGGATTTGATGGTGTACAAGTATCTAAGGATATTCATGACGCGATCGTAAAATCAGGATACGATCACTGTGGACTTCTTGCGGCAAGCTTTAAGAACTCTCAACAAGTACTTGAACTTGTTAAGTATGGGGTTAAGGCGGTAACCGTTGCTCCAGATGTGATTGATGGATTTGTGAAGAATACTGCCATTGATGCTGCCATTGATGCCTTCACATCGGATTTTGAAAATTTAGTTGGTGCAGGAAAAACAATGTCGGATTGTAAGTAATATTTATTAAAAAGACTACCGTTTCTAAAATGGTAGTTTTTCTTATGCAAAATCTTATAAAAGGAGTATAATTCTAAGCGTATGTAGTTTTAACGGAGGGGTTTATTATGTTAGGAACGATTGTAAATACCGGAGCCATCATTACAGGAAGTGTAGTAGGAAGTGTAGTAAAAAAAGGAATTAAACCACAATATCAAGATGCTTTGTTTACTGCTATGGGATTAGCTGCCACTGGAATTGGGGTAAATTCTATTGTTCATAATATGCCAGATAGTAAATATCCAGTATTATTTATTGTTAGTTTAGCGATTGGAAGCTTAATTGGAAATATTTTTGATTTAGATAAGAAGTTTCAAAGCTTAGCCAATAAGCTTTCAGTAGGACATTTGAGTAAAGGATTGAGTACCGGAATCCTGGTCTTCTGTATTGGAACGCTATCCATTCTTGGACCGATTCAAAGTGCGCTATATGGTGATAATACATTCTTGTTCACAAATGCTACTTTGGATTTGGTAACATCGATGGTGCTAGCCTCTACCTATGGAATTGGAATGGCATTGACTGCTGTGGTTCTATTCTGTTGGCAAGGTTCTATTTATGTGTTAGCTATGTTTTTAGGACCATTTATGTCTCCAGAAATGATGACAGAATTGTCCATTGTAGGAGGATTTCTAATCTTTAGCTCCGGATTATCTATTTTAAATATTAAAGACATTAAAACAATGAACATGTTGCCAGCCTTAATCATTCCTATTCTTGGATGTTTAATTATGTCCTTATTTTAGACTATGAAAAGATTACTCGTAAGTTTATTATTCCTGTCTATGATTATAGGATGTTCTTCATCAAAACAAGAAGAGCAGGTTATAGAGGAAAAGATAGAAGAATCAGAAACGGAAGATTTTTTGGAGGAAAAAGAATCGCAGGAAGTCGCAAAAGAAGAATTCAAACCAGCACAACAAGAAGTAGTATACCCTAAAGAAATATCTATGGATCAAAGTGTTTATAACTATGTTGTGAATGGGCAATATAGAATTTTAGAAAGAGGAGAAACTGTATTCATTAATCGATGGAACAATCGAATTGAAACAAATATGTCCGAAGGAGCCATTCCTGTATTTTATAAAGAATTGACGATAGGTTCCCCTTCTATTTATGATTTTATGAATATGTTTGAGATAGAAGCTGGATATGCCTG
>JAGHTX010000020.1 GCA_018065105.1 Bacillota bacterium | reverse complement strand
GAGCACATGGGTTCTTTATACCTTATATCGAAAGTTTTTCATAAGCAAAATAAAAGAAACAGGAAATACTTCTATTTGTATTTCCTGTTTTCCATCTTATTGGTGATGGTTTTCATGTTTTGAGCAGCACAAATCAACCAGGTGTAATGCTGGTTTCGTGTCAATCCTCTATACATGGCATATCTATATCCATGATTCTGTTTTGAATCGGCAAAGCTTCTTTCTACTTTTTCCTTCCTGAAATGATACAGTTTTTTGCCTTCTTCTGAGTTCCTGTATTCTTTGAATTTTTCGTTCAGTTCTTCATATATATGTCGGTTGATTACTGTTTTCTTGTCAAGGCTCCTGTATTTCTTGTATCCGTTTCTGTCAACAAGTCCATCATATTCCAATATTTCTCCAGTCTCTCTGTTTTCGTAATAATCATTTTCTCTATTGTATTTATATTGTGCCTTTCTTTTTCGGCTCTCTTTTGATCCATGTCTTCTATAGGCTATTGCTCCCTTGATTCCTCTTTCATCCAGATGTCTTTTTATATCCATTGAATCATATCCGCTATCCAATGCAACCTTCTCAACCTTGAACCCAAATGTCTCGATAATATGATCCAGTCTTTCATTATACGGTGTACTATCATGCACATTTCCTTTGGTTATATGCGCATCCACTATGATATTTGTCTTATGATCGACTGTACGGTGATCCAGGTACATGAACCCCTGTTCCTTGTTGTCTCTATGATAGTATCCGCTTTCCTCATCTGTATCTGATACCTTTATTTCTTTTTTTTCAATCTGTTCTTTGAAATTCAGTTCCTTTCTGCCGTGTTCCAATCGTTCGCGATTTATTTCATCTTCCAGCCATCTTTTTCTTTCTTTCACTATCCTGACTGTCTCCATATGAAATTTCTTCTTGTTCGCATTGGCTTTCTTATGGGTTGAATCTGTATACAGCACTGTTCCATCAACAAGATGATATTTGTTTGCCTGTTTTACAATCTCGATAAAAATGTTCTCGAATACATCGCTGTCCTTGAATCTTCTTTCATAATTCTTTGAGAATGTTGAATAATGTGGAACCGGCTTTCCATATGGAATGCCCAGAAACCATCTATACGCTGCATCAGTCTGGCATCTTTCACATGTCTTTCTCATACTTTTTATTCCATCAAGCGCCTGTATAAATACAAGTTTGAATAGTACTACCGGATCTATTCCTGGTCTTCCGTTATCTGCACAATATAAATCTCTTACTTCGTCATAAATAAAAGAGAATTCGACATATTTTGACACTTTTCTAAGAAGATGATCCTCTGGTACGATCTCTTCCATTGTCATCATGACGAATTCATCCTGAATACATTTATTCTCTGAAAACATAATATTTACCTCTTTTTTTGACCACTTATATTATATCATTTTTGGTCGAGGCATAAAAAAAGTAAGGATATGTTTTCACAGTTTTCGGTCAAAAAAAGAGTGTTTATCCTTACGTTTCTTATTGTAACATATTTTTTATATTTCTCTTACAAATATACTTTGTCAACAAACTGAATAAGGAAAGTGTTATTCACTTTCCTTATTTTTTTCATTTATTGCTTTTAAACCTTTGAAAATTAATTGACGATCATAGATATCAATCATTTTTGTATACGGACAAACAACAGCACCTAATCCACCAGTTGCGACAACTTTAAAATCGGTTTTTAATTCTTTTCTGAATTGTTTAATGGTATATTCTACACCACCAAGATATTGATAGAAGATACCCGCTTGCATTTCAGTTTTTGTGTTTTTTGCCATGATTGTCTTCGGTTGTTTGATTTCAATTTCAGGTAATTGAGCTGTTTGTCCCCATAGGGCATTGGCTCCTGTTTCGATACCAACGGAAATGGACCTGCCTTGAAACATCCATTTTCATCGACATAATCATATGTTGTTGCGGTACCAAAATCGACAATTAATACTGGCCCACCATATACAAGGTAAGCACCTGCAGCATCGGCGATACGGTCAGCTCCAACGCTTTTTGGGTTTTCCAACTGAACAGAAATTCCTGTTTTGATACCAGGTCCTACAATGATTGGGTCAATATTATAGAATTTTTTAATACCATTCACAAAAGAGTGCATTACTTTTGGAACTACACTCGAAACAATAAAGTCTTCTACATCGCTAATCGAAACATTTGATGTATCTAAGAATGTTTTTAACATAAATCCATATTCATCAGATGTTCTTCTAACTTTTGTAGTCATTCGATAGTTTGCCACAAATGTATCACCATCAAAAATACCAATTGTGATATTTGTGTTTCCAATATCAATCGCAATTAACATAAGCTTATCTTTCACTTTCTATTTCGAAAAGAGTTTCTAAAATCTTTACACCCAATTCTTCTTTTGACATCTTAGGCAATTGAATTCTCTCTTCATTTTTGAATAATGTTACCACATTTGTGTCAGTTTTAAAACCAGCACCACTTGTGAATAAATTATTCGCAATCAACATATCGCAATTCTTAGAAACTAGCTTTTTATGTGCATTTTCTTCTAAGTTTTCGGTTTCCATTGCGAAACCACAAATTACTTGATTATCTTTTTTATGTTCACCAGCATATTTTAAGATATCTGGGTTTTTAACCATTTTAATTTCTAAACAATCATCATTCTTTTTAATCTTTTGATCTGCAACTACTTCAGGTCTGTAATCCGCAACGGCAGCAGCCATAATAATATAGTTGGCATCATCAAGATTTTCTTTTACCGCTTCAAACATATCACGAGCTGATTTGATATGGATTGTATTCACACCATCCAAATCATTTAGATTTGTAGGACCCGCAACGATTGTAACATTAGCGCCCATTTCTCTTGCGGCTTTGGCAATTGCATATCCTTGTTTACCACTTGAATGATTTGAAATAAAACGAACAGGGTCTAATGCTTCTTGTGTTGGACCAGCTGTAATTAATACATTCTTTCCTTTTAGAATTTCTTCTTTTTCAAATTGAGCATCGATTGCTTTGACGATTGTATCAACTGAAGCTAATTTTCCTTTTCCTGTATCATTGCATGCAAGGTGTCCGACTTCAGCATCCACAATTGTATAACCTAATTTTTTGGCTCTTGATAAGTTATCTTGTGTTACTTGGTTTTCATACATATGAACATTCATAGCTGGACAAATCATTTTCTTTGTATGACAAGCTAAGAAAGTTGTTGTCACAAAATCATCGGCAATACCATGTACAACCTTGGCAATCACATTACCAGTAGCAGGGACTAAAACCATAATGTCAGCCCACTTTGCGAGAGTAATGTGTTCAATCGGATCTTCAATATTTTTATTAAATAAATCATCGTAACATTTATTATGAGAAAGAGATTCAAAGGTTAATGGAGACACAAATTCAGCTGCGTGTTTTGTCATTAATACTTTGATTTCATAGTCTTTCTTTGATAGTTGGCTTACTAAATCACATGCTTTGTATGCAGCAATTCCGCCACATACTCCAATCAAAACGTGTTTCTTCATATAGGATTCCTTTCCATATTCTTATTCATTATATTATTTTTCGCTATATTGCACAATGTGATAAAATAGAGTTATGAAAATTTTAGTTGCGTGTGATTCTTTTAAAGGATGTATGACAAGTAAACAAGCCAATGAAGCCATTATTCGTGGTATTTTAAAAGCGAATGAAACGCATGAATTTGTATCCATCCCTATGGCAGATGGAGGGGAAGGAACGGCTTCTGTTTTATGCTCGAATATTGATGGTTCAAAGGTGAGTGTACATACATTGGATGCGTATGGAAATGAAATTGAAACGTATTATGTACTTTCAAAGGATGAAAAAACCGCAATTATGGATGTCGCAAGTTGTATTGGATTAAGCATGGTTTCTAAATATGATCGAAATCCATTTATCACAAATTCTTGTGGAGTTGGGATTATGATGAAAGATGCAATCCAAAGAGGTTGTGAAAGAATAGTGATTGGATTAGGTGGTAGTAGTACCAATGATGGTGGAATGGGAATATTAGAAGAATTTGGTGTTTCTTTCTACAACAATATAATGGAAAAACTTAAACCAAATCCATACGCATTAAAACATGTAGATTCTATCGATATTTCTAACTTTCAAAAACCAAATGTAGAAATAATTGTAGCTTGTGATGTGAATATTCATTTATTAGGACCAATGGGAACAACGTATTTCTTTGGGAAACAAAAGTGTTTCTATCATAATCAAATTCATGAAGTGGATCGATGGATGCATAATTACCGGGATAAAATTCAGGAAGTATTCCATGTAGATTTAGATACATTTGAAGGTGGTGGAACCGCTGGTGGAATTGGAGCATGTTTAATTGGATTATTTGGAGCAAAGATGATTCCAGGAGCCAAATTAGTTGCTCGTTTATCACATATGGAAGAATTAATTCAAGATTGTGATTTAGTTATTACAGGAGAAGGACAAACAGATCGTCAAACAGAATATGGTAAAGTTCCATTTGAAGTATTAATGATTGCGAATAAATATAATAAGAAAACCATTTGTTTAAGTGGTGCTTTAGGAATTGGATATCAAAACTTATATAATTATGGCATGGCTGGTATTTTTTCAAGTAGTGATCGTGCTATGACATTTCAAGTTGCGATTGAAAAG
>JAGHTX010000075.1 GCA_018065105.1 Bacillota bacterium | reverse complement strand
GAAATATGGTATTTTTCACAAACTTCTTTTAATGTTAGAACTTCTTTTTCCACAAGATTTTTCCTCCTTTGCACGTTGCGTGCTTTAATGATAGAAAAATCCATTGTCTTATTCCTTGCGGAAAAACGGATAAAGTGAAAAAAACTAAGATTTAAGTTAAGTCTTAGCCTTTATTAAATCGTATTTTGTGTGGATATAGATGTATTTTTAATGATATAAAAAGGTTTTACTAGCTGGTTTGTTAACAACACTGCCTAATCTTTAGATTTAAGAAAGAAACAAGTGGAAACTTTCTGTTGTATACTAGAACATACAGATTTTTAATAATGTTTTCGTATTCTGGTTTAAATACTAATGTGTTTATTTCACGAGCAACTACTTACTCCATCTCAACGATGTTAATAAAGGGGGATGTTTTTACGAATATTTGAAATCATCTATTCATGATAACAGTTGGTTCGCTAAATGAATTGTAAGTCATCGCATCAGGAGGTAAACGATTAGATGACCTGGCATTTTAAAACGGAAAAATCGTTTTGAAATTACCTGAACATAGAAAATAAACTTATGGTTTGTTGACCAAAACGAAAAAAACGTGTATCCTCATAATAAGGTAGGTGATCTTATGCTAAAGAGATTTAATGTAAAGAATTTCTTATCATTTTCAGAAAGGGAAGATGGATATTCAGAAGAATTCTCCATGATTCCAGGAAATGCTAGATATAAAAAAGAGCATTTGTACACAAATGGTACGGAAAAGGTTTTGAAATTTGCTGCAATTTATGGTGCTAATGCGGCTGGAAAATCTAACGTTGTGAAAGCACTTGATTTTATGCGGAAAGTAATTTGTATGGGAATTCCAAAGCGGATTACGGAGAAATATTGCAAAACAGATATTGCTAACAAAGAAAAGCCTAGTTATTTTGAAGTTGAACTTATACTAGATAATCATAACTATTCATATGGCTTTGAAATTATTTTAAGTCAAGGGAAAATAGTTTCAGAATGGTTGGTTGAATTCAAATCAGATAATTCTGAGAAAGAATTATTTGTCCGTGATGTTGAACACGGAACATGCAATATTTTGGGATGGAATCAAAACAAAGTTTTATCTGAACGTTTGGATATCTTTGGTCAGCAGATTGCCGAAGATACATCTATCTTGTTCCTTTCTGAAATGAATCGCAATAAGAATAAGTTTTATGTGGAGTTTCCAGATGCGCAGATCCTTAATAAAATATACAAATGGTTTGAAAAATCGCTAGATATTAATCTCCCGGATGAACCTATTTCAAATTATTTTTATTTAGGAAAAGGCGACAATGTTGATGAGATTTGTAGAATGATAGCCGCATTCGGAACTGGGATTACAAATTATGCCGTTGTTAATGTGGGAAAAGAAAAATTATTAGATGGTATGTCTCCGGAAAATCGTAATGACCTTGAGGAATTGATTGAACGTTTTTTGATGAAGATAAATGCTTTTCCAGATGATAATCGCGGTATTCGAATGTTTTTGCGTAGTAGAAAAGAATTCTTCATTGTGTCTTTAGAAAAGGATCAAAAGCCAAAATTCGAAACAATACGATTCTATCATGGAAATAAAGAGTTTACATTTGGTTTAGATGAAGAGTCAGACGGAACTATAAGATTACTTGATCTTCTAGAAGTACTTTTATCTGATGAAGAAAAAACATATGTTATAGATGAATTAGATAGATGTTTGCATCCATGCCTTACATACAAATTTATTGAAACATTCTTAAACGTCATGCGGAAAAAAAATATTCAACTTATTGTAACTACGCACGAATCAAGATTACTTGATTTTGATCTGCTAAGACGAGATGAAATTTGGTTTGTAGATAAGCGAAAAACAGGTGAGTCGGATATCTATTCACTAGAAGAATACAATACAAGACTTGATTTTAAGATAGATAAAGCATACTTAGAGGGTAGATATGGAGGAGTACCGATTTTTAGTACGCTGTTTCCAGTAAAGGAGACATATGAATGAGAGAACGTAGAAATCATTCAGTAAGAACTGCTGCATTGCAGCCCAAAGAACCACGTAAGAAATATTTTCTGGTATATGAAGGTGTAGAGACTGAACCTATATATTTTGAGGCATTAGTTAAGTGTAAAGAGTATTCTCGTATCAATCCATTAATTGATATGGTGCCTATCATCAGAGGGGTTAGTAAAGAAGGCTGGAGTAACCCCTACAAACTTATGAAAGGCTTTCTGGCTGATTTGCAGGCATGTGATGAAGGCACAGTAACATATAATACTTTAATTGATTGCATTGTTGATGAAGCACGTCCAGGACATGTGAGTAAAAATTCCTTATACAAATCGCTTAAAGCAATTTTTACAGGAAGTATTGGAGTTACTAGTCTTGAAGATCCAGTTCCTGTGGATAGAATAAAGGATATTTGTAACAAAATAGAATCAGAAACTGAGTTAACAAAACTTGTGGATACTATCCCTCAAATAATAAAAGAATATGCCATTACATATCAAGCGGGACTTGATAAGATTTGTTTTGTTATCGACAGAGATAAACATAGTTTTGTGAAAAATGAGCGAATAGACCAATATGGTTATGTTTTATCAAAGTGCAAGGAAAATAATTTTGGCTTTTATTTGACTAATCCATGTTTTGAGTATTGGTTGCTTCTTCATTTTGAAGAAACAAGTCTTCTGGATAAAATAGCACTTTTAGAAAATCAAAAAATCAATGCATCTGGAGTTCCTTCTAGAAATGGAAAAACTTTCACTGAGCGAGAACTGAACAAGGTACTTCCTGGATTTAAAAAGGACAATTATGATGCAGAAAGTTTAATGCCAAGAATTGATATTGCTATTAGGCAAGAGGAATCTTTATGCGAGAGTCCTGAAGAACTAGAATATTCTCTTGGGAGTCGTGTTGGACTCTTAATAAAAGAGTTAAGAGGTTGATTACAGACAACTAGCTAGTCAATAAACGAAATCGGTATTGTATTCGCAAAATAATATGTTGTTGTAGCGCATGGTAAAATTTTTTTATCGTGCGCATTTTTCTTGTCTTCAAAAACAATTTGTATGAACAAGAAATCATATCAAAGTATTACTTCTGTTTAAGCGTTTGAATATTTGAAACTATCCCTCTATAAAGAAAAAAAGGCTTATTTAGCCATTTCTTCAATAAAGTATTTATAATATTGTGTTCTTTGTTCAATCGTAGGTAAGCTTTCTCCGTATTCCATAATACGGAATACCATGATGTTCATAGGTACTTCATAATATAGGAATTCATTGGGATTTCCATACTTGTATAGGGATTGTTCCATCTTACAAAGGATTCGAAACATGGCATCTCTGACGCTGGAATTCTTTGGTGTAAAAGTTTGTTGGTCAATGACTTTATAGCTTTCTTTGATGGAATGTTTCTTTTTCTTAGAACTATCACTTCGATCGTATAAATCGGTTCGTTTGGAATAGAAAGAAATCGTATATGGAATGTATATACAAGTCATCGCAATAATGAGTAGATCACTATAGTTCATGATGTAGTTTCCTTCGTATTCTTGGATAAAAGTAAATCCAGTAGAGTCTGGAAATTCTTCTAATTGTGTTTTTTCAAAATCCCAAATGTTTAATATTGCTTCTTTTATTGGATATTTCTTGTACTTATTTATTGTTGTTGGGGTAAGATGGTCTACGTGCATACAATCACAAACAAAAACATCTTCATTGATTACTTCTTCGATTTCTTCATAAAGTACATAATATCTTTCTAGTTCTGGATCTATTTCTTGAATGTGTTCGTATACATTAAGAATGGCTTCATAATCTAAATGCGTATAGTTGTATAAGAAGTCTGCATTAATGGATTTTGAATTGTAACTTTGATCAAAGTCAAAGAATCGATCAAAGAGTGTTTCTGTTCGTCTCATTGATAAACATTTTGGATACACTCTATTGTGTATTTCATCGATTTTACTTTCTATGATTGGTTTGAATAACTCTTGGTATTCTTTACTAGCTTCTTTATTAGAATATTCTTTTTCATAATATTCATAGAATCGATCGTTACAATGTCCCCACTCTTCATCGTATGAAGCAATCTTTTTTAAGTATAGTTCTTTTAAGAAAGGATCTTCATAGATGTTTTGGAGAATAAAGTGTTCAAAGAGTTCATTTCCTGTATCCGACTGCATAGTATTTTCGGAACTCCAGTTCTTTTCTTTGAATAGATCAAAGAACTTTAGTTTAGGAAAGACAAAATAGGTCATGATATAGAAGAAATAAACAAATTGTAGATAGTATATAAAATCAGCACTATTCTTATCTTCTGGTTCATTGATATGAAGAATCGATAATTTATTACGAAACTCTTTTTTTCGAACAATGATGTTTTCTATATCTGCATATGTACGTCCCATACTAGCTTCTTCTTTAATCACATAAATGGGTTGATTTAATCTTGTTTGACAATGTAAAAGAATAGGAGAAGAACT
>JAGHTX010000222.1 GCA_018065105.1 Bacillota bacterium | reverse complement strand
TGAAATACCTCAAAATAGTTTAAAGGCGGGTGGGATGAGCTGAGCAGAAAACCTCATGACTTTTAAAGGCCTCCCTCATCCTCATCCAATTTTAAATATTCAAAAGATTACCATAATCATTAAAGCACCTATATAATATAGGTGTTTTTCATTTAGGAGAAATTCTATGATTGTATTATTATTTATATTGCCAATGATTATGATTGGACTAGGTGTGTACTTTTTTATGCAGAATCGTATTCCTCTACAAAAAGAAATTGGCATCGCCTGGAGTATTGGCGGAATAATCTCGATATTAATCAGTATTGTATTATTAAGACATGTTGAAAAAGTAGAAGGAATTCTTTTGGTCTCGATTGTACAAGTATTGATCTTTTTACTGTCCATTTTACCAATCCAAATTCGTTTTGTGTTTAAACATAGAAAGTAGGTATCCATATGAACTTTAACACATGGTTATTTCAGACTTTGTTGAGTGATAAACCTTCTCAATATTTCGAAGAAGTAAAAGCTTCAAAGTTTTTAAAAGAGAATCTTCCAGAACTTGTGGCATTGATCGATGTACCACAAAATCCCAAATGGCATCCAGAAGGGGATGTCTGGACACATACTATGATGGTCATCGATCAGGCGTCCATTCTTAAAAACGATGCGTCAAATCCTTTATATTTTATGATGGCAGCCCTAATGCACGATTACGGAAAAGCCACTACCACAAAAGAAGATGAGAAAGGCGTTCTTTGTTCCATTGGACACGAATTACAGCTAGACCTTATAGAAACTGGATTATCGCGTATTTCTGAGAACAGAGAATTACATGCCTATGTCTTGAATATGGTAAAACTACATATGCGACCAAACGCTTTAGTCCATATGAATTCCTCTTCCAAAGCTTTTAAAAAAATGTTTGCGCAGGCAATAAATCCGTATGATTTATTACTGTTGGCCAAAGCAGACCATAAAGGTAGATTAAACGTTTCCGATTATGTACCCTTGGAAACAAAACTACAGGAAGAATATGAAAACTTTTTGAAAATGAATGCTTAGACATTCATTTTTTTCTTTATAAATTTCAAAAAATCATGTATAAATTGTACAGGAATGAATGAAAGGAAAAGATATATGTATTCAAAAGAAGATGTAATCAATTATATTGAAGAAGAAAACGTCAAGTTTATACGTTTAACGTTCTTTAATGTATATGGAAAACAAAAGAATATTTCTATTCAACCTTCAGAAATATACAAGGCCTTTAATCAAGGTATTGTGATTGATGGAAGTAGTGTTTTCGAAAATGAAGAGCTATGTGACCTTTATTTGGTACCCGATGCAACTACGATGTGTACCGTCCCATGGAGATCCTTTGATGGTACCGTAATTCGTATGTATTGTGACATCTATACAGAAGAAGGGGAACATTTTGAGCAAGATACTCGATACTTATTAAAAAAAGCAATTCTAGAAGCGAAGGAAGCCGGTTTAGAAGTGGATTTCGGTTCCAAATTTGAATTCTATTTATTCCACCAGAAAGAAGATGGAAATCCGAGCCAGATTCCATTGGATTATGCAGGATATATGGACATTGCTCCAGAAGATAAAGGAGAAGACGTTCGTCGTCAGATCTGCTTCTATATGGATGAAATGGGACTAGGACCTGAAAGCAGTCACCACGAATGTGGACCAGGACAAAATGAGATTGACTTTCACTCTTCGCCTGCACTGATTGCGGCCGATGAAGCTGCTACGTTCAAATGGGTAGTTCGTACAGTGGCACAAGCCAACGGATTGTATGCAGACTTCTCACCAAAACCAATTGAAAAATCGCCAGGAAATTCGATGGCAGTTAAATTAACAGTAAAGAATAACTTTGAATCTTTTATTGCAGGGATTCTTTATCACATTGAAGAAATGACATTGTTCTTAAATCCTGTTAAAGAAAGCTATCGACGTTTCGGTTTACAAAAAGCACCGGGTTTGATGGGGTATTCAAAAACGGATCGTCAACAAGTTATTCGTGTCTTGCCAACGTTACCAGATGGTCGTAAACGAATTGAACTTCGTTCTGCCGATAATATGTGCAATCCATATATTGCATATATGTTAATTCTTTATGCTGGATTAGCGGGTATCCAACAAAAGATGGAGCTTCCAGATGTATTTAACCGTTTACCAGAAACGTTGTCTGAAGCAAAAAAAGCAGCTAAAAATAGCGAATTTATAAAAAAACATGTACCTGAGATTATTTTAGAAACATATTGTAAATAGAAAGAGGACTTGATGAAAGTAATTTTGGTCTCCAATTCATCGAATGCACTACCTCTATTCAAAGAAATTCTAAAAGGACTCAATTTAACAAATATAATCCAATTATCTTCCATTAACGAAGCCAAACAGAAACTCAGACAGGAGAAATATGACTATGTGATTATTCAGGCGCCTGCCAGTGATGAGTTTGGAACACGTGGTGCAAAAGAAATTGCGATCAGTCAAAATGTGGGAGTTATCCTTTTAGTAAAAAGCTCTATTTACGACCAAGTTTTGTATCAAGTACGAGAAAGCGGTGTTTTTGTAGTGGCAATGCCAAGTACAAAACAAGTTCTATATCAAAGCATTAATTTTATGGTCATTCATCAGGAAAAAGTCAAAGCTTTAGAAAATGAGATTCAAAAACATAAGAAAAAGCTGCAAGATGAAAAAATAATTATGCGTGCTAAATTGATGCTGGTAGAACAATACAGCTGGTCTGAAGAAAGAGCACATAAATTCATTGAAAAAAGCGCTATGGATCAGTCTCGTACAAAACTACAAATAGCTCGGGAACTTTTGGAGGGGAACTTTCGTGAAGGTGGAAAAAACTAACGCTATGCGAATCCTGGATTCAGCAAATATAAATTATGAAGTGAAGACCTATCCTCATAAAAATGAAGCATTGGAAGGGAAACTGGTAGCTAAACTTTGTGGACAAAATCCAGAACATGTATTTAAAACACTGGTAACACAGGCTAATACGAAAGAGTATATTGTGTTTATGTTGCCAGTTGAAAATGAGCTGGATTTAAAAAAAGGAGCAAAGGCTGCGGGTGTAAAATCCATTGAAATGATTCCTGTCAAAGACATTAATAAGGTGACAGGCTATATACGTGGATCGACAACACCGCTAGCCATGAAAAAGAATTATCGAAAATTCATTCATGAAACTGCCATTCTATATGATTCTATTCTTTTTAGTGGTGGGAAAATTGGACTTCAAATTTGTATGAATCCTGAAGATCTGATAGCTTTAGAAAATATAACCGTTGAAGATATAACAAAGGAGTGAAACAAAATTCACTCCTTTTTATTATTTGCCTTTTTCTTTAGCTCGTTTATCGTTGATAATCTTAACGTGTTCGTCCGTAATAAGTGTTACATCATTTTCTTTAGCCCAGGCGATACATCCATTCAGAACGGTTTTTAAGAATGGTCTAGGAACCTTTACAAAATTTTTAAGCGCTTCATCGGTAAACTTAATGGTATCATCACAACGATTGGCTGCATATCGAATGGATTCCAGATCCACTTCTTTGGGTGCAGGAACAGGTTCTGCCACTGGTTTGGTAAGTTTAGGGAAGCGAGTGTACCAGAAATTTGTCGAATCCCGATATCCATAGTCCACTGGAATATTTGGAAAGCTATTTTTTGTGACACCATTAATGATCGCATCGTAATATTTTTCTTTCATTAAAATCTTATCGATGAATAGGATAAAGTGGGCACCATATTTGGAAGTGATACCATTGAAATCATTATAAGGACCAGGATGTCCGTCATCGATATCTTCTACGTTAAATTTTGTCGCATTTTCTAATTCTGCATTCCATGTACACTCAAATACCTGAAAAGCCGTGCTGATGACTGGTGGTCTAAGAGGATCGTCCGGATCTGCCAATCCTTTTTCCATTTTAAATTTTAAATCCTTCATTTTTTCATTCGAAGGTCCTGGAAAACCTAATCGTACTGCTTCTTTAAACGTTTCTTTTTCATCCGTGATAAAATTCAATGCACATTTGTGCGTACGCAAAATATTCTGTGCCGTATTGGATGTGTTCCTACATTCAAGCAACATGGCATATCGATTTTTACCCGCAATATAATAAGGGAAGCATAAAGAGTAAGAACCGATATTTAAGCTGCCATCCGGATTGATTGTAGAGACACAAACCGTAGGCATTGGAAAGAAAGAAGAAGTTTGATAGAAATTATCAACAATACGTAAATCTTTAAATGAACTCATTATTTTTCACCTCTTTGAAGATATTATA
The DNA here is from genome assembly GCA_018065105.1 of Bacillota bacterium. Classification (GTDB taxonomy): domain Bacteria; phylum Bacillota_I; class Bacilli_A; order Erysipelotrichales; family Erysipelotrichaceae; genus Floccifex. The sequence goes on along the minus strand of JAGHTX010000222.1, from coordinate 7,912 downwards.
TCATTAAATTTGAGTTTCTATACGTTCCATGATACAATCATTGAGTCTGAAAAAAGGAGAAACATATGAGCCAAGTAATTAAACTAGGAAATTATAAAGGTGTTGAATACGATATTGAATTAACACCAGTAAAAGAAGAAGAAATCCAAGCTGAATTGGATGCGTTGGTTGCCCAAAATCCAAATAAAGAAGAATGTGAAGGACCTGTAGAAGAAGGTCATGTTACTACAATCGACTTTGAAGGATTTAAAGATGGAGTACCATTTGAAGGAGGAAAAGGAGAAGGATTTGATTTAACAATCGGATCTGGACAATTCATTCCAGGATTTGAATCACAAATGGTAGGAATGATGAAAGGGGAAACTCGCGACCTAAATGTAACATTCCCTGAACAATACCAAGTGGCTGAATTAGCAGGACAACCAGTAGTATTCAAAGTCACTGTACACAAAATCACAAAAGAAACACCTGCAGAAATGAATGATGCGTTCGTACAAAGCTTTAACGTTCCAGAAATCCAAACGGTAGAAGATTTAAGAAAACGCTTAAGCGAACAACTTGCTGCAGCTCATGCACAAGAAGATTTAATGCGTATCGAAGATGTTATCTTTGATGAAATCATTGCCGATAGTGAAGTGGAATTATCCGACGAAGATGTACAAAAATCATTAGAACAACATGTAAATCACATGCGTGCACAATTAGCACAAAATGGAATGATGTTAGAACAATATCTTCAAATGATGGGAGCTAGTATGGAACAATTAAACGAACAATTACTTCCAACTGCTCAAAAACAGGCAAAATTCCAAGCTATTATCGATGAAATCGTAAAAGCAGAAGAAATTGCAGCTACTGATGAAGAAGTGGATCAACAAATCAAGATGATTGCGCAATCGAATGGCGTTACAGAAGATATGGTTAAAGCACAAATCAACGTGGAAGATCTAAAAGTGGATTTTGCCCGTTACAAAGCTAGCCGTTTCGTAGTCGATAACGCAGTAGATAAACAACAAAAAGCCTAATCTTCAATGTCCGGTCTTTATAGACTGGGCATTTTATTTTTTAGTAGAATATTAGAAGAGGTATTATCTATGAGCGAATTACTAAACAAGGCAAATGAATACGAAAGATTAAACAAGAACAAAGTAGATGAACAGAGACCATTATTCCATTTAACCGGTGGAGTTGGATGGATCAACGATCCAAATGGTTTTTCATTCTACAAAGATGAGTATCACATGTTCTATCAATATTATCCATTCGATACATATTTCGGACCTATGTTCTGGGGGCATGCAGTTTCTAAGGATTTATTAAATTGGATACATAAGGGTGCAGTAATGGCACCCGATACCTTCTATGATGAAAAAGGCTGTTTTTCTGGAACCGCTATACAAATTGGGAATCAACACGCCTTATTTTATACGGGTGTAGACGGAAAGAATAACCAGCAGCAGGTTATCGCATTTGGAGATGGAAGAACGTATTCAAAGTATGAGTAAAACCCTGTCATCTCTTTAGAAGAGTATCCTCCATACATTTCTTCTATTGACTGCCGTGATCCTAAAATTTGGAAGGAAGGGGATATCTACTATACGCTTGTAGTAGGTATGCACGAAGATGGACATGGTAGAATGTTACTATATAAGAGTTTGGATTGTTTGAAATGGACATTTGTCTCTATCTTTTTTGAAGACAAAAGTCTAGGAGAAATGTGGGAATGTCCAGACTATTTTGCATATGGAGATAAGGATGTTGTGATCGTCAATCCTTGTAAAATGGTAGCGACAAAAGATGAATATCATGGTGGCTTTAATACGATAATATTTGTAGGAAAACGAGACTGAGAAAAAAACAGATTCATTCCAGAAAGTGCTCAAAATATTGATTATGGATTGGATTTTTATGCACCGCAATCTATTTTGGATCAAAAGGGAAGACGTATTCTTATGGCCTGGATGGCAAACTGGAGCAGTGCAAAATATAAAAAGAAAGATGCCTTGTATTTTGGAGCTATGTGCCTTCCTCGAGAGATGAAATACAATGGTTCGCGATGGATTCAGGGCCCTATTGAAGAATTTATTGCGTATCGTGATAAAGAAATAAATAAAGATTTAATGGTATCAGCTCCAGTTCAAATAGAAGGAATATCCGGTCGAATCTTCGATCTTAACCTTTCTTTTAAGAATCAAAAAGGATTGAAATTTACTATTGAATGTGCAAAAAAAGAAGACCACTCTTTCGTTATTGAATACAATGAAGACAATAATACACTATCCTTGGATCGTAGCTTCGATGGAAATTGTGTTGACATCCTTCATACTCGAAAGAAGATCTTATTCTCTAAGAAGGAATCGGTTAGTTTACGTATAATTATGGATAAGGATTATATCGAAATCTTTGTCAACGATGGCGAAGATGCCTTTTCCACCCGTACCTTTGCACCAAAAGAAAACACAGATATTTCTTTTTCCAGTAACTTAGAAACTCTTACAAAAATTAAATTTTATACATTAAAAAAATAGGATTCACTTAAGAATCCTATTTTTATTAGATCATCGATTTGAATAAAATATCGTTGTAATCTGGAATCGGCCAATCTTCTTCAGCCATATTCTTTTCGATTTCATCGGTTAATTCACGAAGACATTTCATTAGTGGAATCACTTCATCGGCACAGAAACGAGCACGTAATACAGAAGTTTCTTGTGATTTTGTGAGTAAGGATTCCAAGACATCCATAAGTTCAGAAATACGTTCTAATGGCACATTGATGTTCTTTAATAGCTTTTCTTCCATTGGTGCAGCTAATCCTACTTTATGTTTTGTGGTAATGATATTCGCTAACTTTTCTTCGAAGGCAAATACAGCAGGAAGGATCTGTTTACGAAGCATATGAATCATCGTTCTTGCTTCAATTCCTGTTACCTGTGAATATGTGTCTAAAAGAATCGATTCACGAGCTTGTAGTTCTTCCATTGTATAAATACGATGACGCTTAAATAAATCTACATTCTTTTGATCTGTATAGTGAGGTAGAGCATCAGCGGTTGTACTTAATTCCAACAATCCACGTTTCTTTGCTTCCTCACGCCATTCTTCGCTGTATCCATTTCCAGAGAATAAGATCCGTTTGTGTTCTTTTAAAATCTTACGAATGATGGTCTCCAAAGCATCGTTGATATCTTCGTATTCCATGGATTCCAATTGATCCGAAATGTAATCCATTTCTTCAGCGAAAATTGTATTTAAGAAAGTATTTGGACAGGCGATATTTAATGCCGATCCTAACATACGGAATTCGAATTTATTTCCCGTAAACGCAAATGGAGAAGTACGGTTACGGTCCGTAGTATCTCTAGAAATTTGTGGCATAGCCGAAACTCCAAGTTTTAATTTGCGTTTTGTCTTATCTTCGTATTCATAATCTTTTTCAATCGAACGCAGGATTGCGGACAATTCATCTCCTAAATAGATGGATACGATTGCTGGTGGTGCTTCATCGGCTCCTAAACGATAATCATTTCCAGCTGTTGCTACGCTTAATCGTAATAAATCCTGGTATTCATCTACACCTTTGATGATAGCTGCCAAAATAGTTAAGAAACGAATGTTGTCTTTAGGTGATTTTCCTGGATCTAAAAGATTTCCTAATCCATCGGCACTGATCGACCAGTTGTCATGTTTACCAGAACCGTTGACTCCATCGAATGGCTTTTCATGTAGTAAGCATACTAAACCATGATGTTTTGCGACTCTTTGAAGAGTGGACATCATAATTTGGTTTTGATCATTTGCTAAGTTTACCGAAGAGAAAACAGGCGCCAATTCAAATTGGCATGGTGCTACTTCTTTGTGTTCGGTTTTCGCATAAACACCAAGTTTCCATAATTCCTGGTCAACTTCCTCCATAAAGGCTTTTACGCGTTCATCGATGCTACCAAAGTAGTGATCATCTAATTCTTGTCCTTTTACTGGATTGGAGCCAAATAAAGTTCTTCCAGTTACCACTAGGTCTAAACGTTGTTTATAGACTTCTTCATCAATTAAGAAATATTCTTGTTCTGGTCCAACGGTTACATCTGTCTTATGTACATCGTATCCCATGTTACGAAGTAATCGTAAGCAGGATTTATTGATGGCATCCAAGGAACGTAACAATGGCGTCTTTTTATCTAGAGCCGCTCCATTATACGCACAGAATAATGTTGGAATATATAATGTTTTTTCTCGAACAAAGGCAAAGCTGGTTGGGTCCCAGGCTGTATAACCTCTAGCTTCGAAGGTAGAACGAATTCCTCCACTTGGGAAGGATGAGGCATCGGGTTCTCCTTTAATTAATTCTTTTCCTCTAAAGTCACTAATTACTGCATTTGGTCCAGCTGGATTGATAAAGGCATCGTGTTTTTCCGCTGTGGATCCTGTCATAGGTTGGAACCAGTGGGTATAGTGTGTAGCACCTTTGTCAATAGCCCAGTCTTTCATAGCGTTTGCGACTGTATCTGCGATTTCTTTAGGTAGTTCTTTTCCATTTTCCATAACGTCTACCATTTGTTTATATACAACATTTGGCAGGTATTTTTGCATAGCCGAAAGGGAAAAGACGTCGCAGGCAAAAAATTCATCTACAACTCTCATTTGGGGTACTCCTTTTCGATAATTCTAGATTAAATCTATATCTAGATGAATGTCGGGATTATTGATTTTTTTAATCAATAGAGCTCTCTAAAGGGTATTTAGAGATATTTACTGTTTTTACATAAAACATTCAACTATTTTTTAGAATGGGTAATATGAGGTCTAAAAAATAAGATGGGTAGACTAACTACCTTGACATATATTAATTGAAAAAAACATTCTTTACAAGTGATTCAAAAAAATCCTTATTTAAAAGTCTTTTTCTTGAACCCTTATGTGTGAAAAAGTATAATTAATGGAGAAGAAGAAGGAATATTATGTCTAAATTACCAAAAGAGTATCAACATAAAGAAACTTTATATAAAAATATTATTTTATTTGCCGCTGTAGTGGTCATGTTTGTGCTATATTTCACGAACATTTTAGATCTGATCGTATGGTTGTTTAAAGTTCTTTTGCCTTTTATTATTGGAGGAATTCTGGCTTTTATTTTGGATGTCATTTCCAAAGGTGTAAAATCTGCGATTAAGAAACTGTTTAAGCTGGAAGAGAGCAAGATGTTAAAAACAATATCAAATGTCGTATCTATCATTTGTTTACTACTAGTTCTGGCAATCTTTGTGATCTTTATCCTGCCACAGATTTACAATTCAATTCAGAGCATTTTCTTAAATTTACCTTTTGCCCTTAATAACATCTATGAATGGGCTTTAAAAGCAACAAGAAATGTATCTACCGTTCATACCTGGATCATTGAATTGAATGATATTTTATTTGCCGCCGAAAAAGGTGCAAGTGAAACTAGCAATATGTTAGGTATGCTGGCAGATGGTCAAATGGGAAATATCATGAATAGTATCGTTGCCCTTATTACGACAACCGTAAATACTGGTTTATCGGTATTGATTGCGGTTATGTTCTCAATTATTTGTCTATTCAATAAAGAAACATTGATTCGTGAAGTGTATGGCTTGTTACACGCTTATTTACCAGACCGTGCTTATCAGCAATCGATCAATGGGCTACAAATTGTCATTTCAACCTTTACAAGCTACATCAGTGGTACATGTCTGGAATGTTTGATTCTAGGTACACTTATCGCCGTAGGTTGTATTTTATTACGTCTTCCATACGCTCTACTTGCTGGAGTACTGGTAGGAGCTTGTGCTCTAGTTCCGATGTTCGGAGCTTTTGTAGGAGGCGTATTCTCTTGTTTGATTATTGCCATCCAATCGCCAATGAGCGCTCTATACTTTATGATCATGTTTGTGATCATTCAACAGATTGAAGGTAACTTGATTTATCCGAATGTTGTGGGACGTTCTATTGGTCTTCCGCCAATGTATATCATTCTAGCGATTACCCTTGGAGGGAATATAGCGGGAATTATTGGTATGATCTTATTCATTCCAATCACTTCTTCGGTATATCAACTTGTCAAAGCACACGCAAGAGCGCGTATTCTAGAAAAAGAAAACCAAGACATCGGTTAAAATGACAAAATAAATGTCATTTTAACCTTTATCCTTTTTTTATAGAAAGAAGGATAAAATATGGATGGACAAAAACGATTAGCGATTAAGTTTTTAAATTATGTATATCAAGAAAACATTCCAATGATTCGTGAATGTATTAAAGAAGGAGCCAGTCCAAGCTGGATTTTTAATGGTTTTCCTATTTTGGTACATGCCGTAAATCTAGGAAACAAAAAGATTGTTAAACTATTGATTGATGAAGGAGCCGACCAGCTTCAGGAAGCTTTTGGGTTTGCGCTGGAAAGAGAAATCGGAGAAGTAATTCCGATGTTGTATTATCGAGGTATAGTTCCTAAAAGATGTTTACCTCGTCCTGGATTTGGTGCCTTTCCTCAACAATACGCATATTAAATAGAAAAGGAAGGGTACTATGTCAAAAACTTCGTCTTGTATTAAAATGTTGATGTTGTTAAATGCACGTGGAGTTATGAATTCAAGCGAACTAGCCGAAGCGTTAGAAATTAATAAAAGAAATATTCGTGAATATCGAGCAGAAATTGAAAAAGCTGGTTTTTATATTCAGGAAATAAAGGGAAGATATGGAGGGTATTCCTTAATGCAGCAACATATCCTGCCTTCTCCTGTTTTAACCGATGATGAAAAACAAGCATTGATTGATGGACGACAATATCTAACAAGTCGTAAGGATGTTGTCGATATCAATCACTATAACGATGCCATCGATAAAGTATTAAATACATCTTACGATAAAAATCGTCATGATACATTTTTCGTAGCCAATGGATCCAGCCGGATTAGTAAAAAAGAAGAGGATATGCTTCATATTTGTAAGCAGGCTATGGAAGAAGGAAAATGTGTGGAACTGACTTACCGCAAAGTAAATGCAGACGAAGCGGAAACCTACTTAGTAGAACCTTATGAAATTTTGCACTACGACAGTGCTTATTATATGTTAGCTTTTTCATTAAAGCGTAATGATTATCGTAACTATCGTTTTAGTGAAGAACGTATGCTGGACTGTAAGATCTCTTCTCGTAAGTTTTTAAGAGATTCCAATTTCCATATCGAAAATTATATTGGAAAAACACATCTTGTAAAAGCGAATTACCAAAAGGTTGTTGTGGAAGTGGCTCTAAAGGCGGTTCCATTATTCAAAGAAATGGAATGGGGAGCGGATTTTAAAGAAGAAAGTGTTAATTTAAATAGTATTACTTATTCTTTCTTTGTCGAAAATCAATATAGTTTATTTAGTAAACTTTTCGCAATGGGTAAGGACATTAAGCTTTTGGAACCAAAAAGTATTGTCGACAGCTATAGAGATATGATATTCTCTATTTCGCAAAACTATAAAGAATAGTTGGTGAAATAAATGATACATGTTAGTGATATATTACATAGCTTAAAATGTCCAAAATACTGTTGGAACAGTCAATATCGGAAATTACCATATGAGGGATTTTATCATATGGATTTTCCTTTTTCCAAATTATGGATGGAATACTATGGATTTGAAGACTATGTAACAGGAAGTACAGGAGACTCAAACGAAACAACCCTTGCTTATTTTGAAGAAACAAACATTGTGCTGCAAGCTCGTTTTTCCTATAAAGATTGTCGTACCAAAATTCCTGTTTTAATAAAATTGGAAGAAGGATACAAAGCAATTTACCCACATCTAAGTGCATCTCCTAAAGAGAATGTAGCACTGGTTATGAAAATCAATCGTGAAATCTGTGCACATTGCGGAGTAAATATTGTCGAAAACGAAATTATAT
>JAGHTX010000164.1 GCA_018065105.1 Bacillota bacterium | reverse complement strand
CTGTACCAGATATGTTACTAGGTGGAGATGTGAATACACCAAGAACTTTCTTACCTAAAACAGATCCAACTGCATTCTATCCATCACACGAAGCGGTAGATTTCTATCACCACTACAAAGAAGACATCGCTTTATTCGCTGAAATGGGATGGACTGTATTCCGTTTCTCTATTAACTGGGGAAGAATCTTTCCTAATGGTGATGATGAAGAGCCAAATGAAGCTGGTTTAGCATTCTACGAAAGTGTAATTGATGAATGTTTAAAATATGGAATGGAACCATTGATCACATTATGTCACTATGAAATTCCATGGGCTATCGTTACAAAATATAACGGATTCGCAGACCGTCGTGTAATCGACATGTTCGTTAAATACTGTACAACATGTTTCAAACGTTACAATGGTAAAGTTAAATACTGGTTAACATTCAACGAAATCAACATCGCTATGATGGGTGAAGGTGGAATTGGTAACCTTTACGGATTAGGTGTTATGGATCCAGAAGATGTTAACGCAGATCACCGTATTCCATTAAGTGAATTAAAATCAGACTGGCAAGTTACTATGGAAGCATTACACAATGAATTCGTAGCTTCTGCCTTAGTTGTATTAGAAGGACACAAAATCAATCCTGATTTCATGATTGGTAACATGATTGCTCACGTTACAGATTACCCATTAACTCCAAATCCAGTGGATGTATACGCATGCTTAGAAGAAGAAAACATTAAGAACAACTTCTGTTGTGACGTACAAGTACGTGGTGAATACCCAACTTACATCTTCCCATGGATGAAGAAAATGGGAGTTGACCCATCATTCATTACTGAAGCTGACAAAGCTATCATCAAAGCTGGTACAGTTGACTTCCACACATTCTCATACTACATGTCAAACTGTGTTACAGTTGATGAAAACGCAGAAACTACAGCTGGTAACATGTCAAAAGGAGCTAAGAACCCTTACTTAAAAGCTTCTGACTGGGGATGGCAAATTGACCCAATGGGATTACGTTATACATTAAATCAATTACACGATCGTTATCCACACACTCCATTAATGATCGTAGAAAACGGATTTGGTGCATTCGATAAAGTAGAAGAAGATGGATCTATCCACGATACATACCGTATCGATTACTTCCGTGATCACGTAATCGCTATGAACCAAGCTTTAGAAGATGGTGTTCCACTAATCGGTTTCACTACTTGGGGACCAATTGACCTAGTATCTGCAGGAACAGGACAATTAGCTAAACGTTATGGATTCGTTTATGTAGATCGTCACGATGACGGAACTGGAGATTTCTCTCGTTCTCGTAAAGACTCATTCTTCTGGTACAAGAAATGTATCGAATCTCAAGGAACTGATTTAGATTAATTCTTAGAATTCACGAGCTCTCTTCGGAGAGCTTTTTTCTTATTGCGCAACTTTTACTAGAATGACAATTATTATTGTTTGCGATATGGTATAGGCAAAGAAAGGAGGTAAAATTATGCCACGTAAAAATAGAGAATTGCCCGTTATAGATATGGAGAAAACAGGAAGACGGCTTCAAGAAATAATCGAAGAAAAGGGATATACGGTCAAACAACTTCAAAAACTTCTATCCATTTCTTCACACCAATCGATTTATAGCTGGTATAACGGAATGACTATACCTTCTGTCGATAATTTTGTTGCCTTGTCTAAACTTTTAGGTATTCCTATTGATGACCTTGTTGTCTGTAATGAAGAGGTAGAAGAACGCATTCGCAACTTTAAAATTGAAGAATTCGCTATACCTGTATATGAATTAACCATGGAATATCAAAACAATACGTTAACTATTCAAAAACTTGCTTCTTATAGTATCTATGCAGGAAAGCGTATGGAAGAAATTCTAGCTTTTGTGACATCCTCTAATGATGTATAGTAAATCTATGAAGACGTATTTGTATCAGGAAAACGCAACAATCTGTGTTGTCGAAATGATTGGAGAACACAATCTAGAGACTCTAGATCAAAGAGTAAAAAACTATAAAGAAAATATTGAAATTCCTTTCTCGTACCTGGCTTTACAGGTTGAAGATTGGAACCAGGATCTTTCTCCATGGACTTGTTTAAACTTTGGAGAAGGTGCCCAGGATACCTATCAAAAACTTCTGGAAGAAGTAAAAAAGATAAAAGCCGATACATATATACTCGTTGGTTATTCTTTAGCCGGTTTATTTAGTTTGTGGGTGGGCTATCAAACCAATTTTTTTGATTTCATCGTTGCCTGTTCTCCTTCTGTTTGGTTTCCAGAATGGGATACGTATATGAAGGAACATACTTTCCAGGCAAAACAGGTGTATTTAAGCTTAGGTACAAAAGAGCATAAGACAAAACATCCCTACATGCGCGAAGTAAAGAAGCGAATCATATTGGCGCAGGAGCTGCTTCAATGTCCATTGGAAATGAATCCAGGAAATCATTTTCAAGATGTGGACCAGCGTATATTGAAAGGAATTCAATCGATATTAAAGTAAAAAAGGCATCCTCGATGCCTTTTAGTGATTTAATTCGTCTAATAATTGAGCACGTCTTGTACCAATCAATAGAGTTTGTTTGTATTCTTCGTATTTTTCATTTTCGTGTTCACTTAAGAATAAAGCGCTTTGTGCATTCATAGAAAGATTGGTCATAAAAATAACCATTTCCTGGCCCTTAGGGAAAGCATCTTCCATAAATTGGAAAGCGTGGACTAAAGATTTCTCACAAATTGCTTCCATAGTCTGTAACTGTTCGACTAGAGCATCAAACGGTTCTTTGACTAAGTAAAAGGCTTCTTTGGAAGATAGAGAATCGGAAATACTTACTTTCTTTAATCTGGATAAGAAATTTTGATAGAAATGGATCTGTTCTTTGGTGAGAAGCTGACTCTTCTTTTGAAGAAGGAAAGCTTCTTCCTGTTGAACAACTAATTCTTCATAAGAAATTTCTTCAATACCTGCACGATACGTTTTTAAAAATTCATAATAAGTATCCACAAGTTTTTTCTGATGCGTATAGTCGCTCATTCTTTTGTTCAATCCATCGAGTAATAAGTTTACTAACGAAACTCGTTCATCAAAAGCGGCATCAAAGACGCGCTGGTAAAGTGTGGTAGATACTTTTCCATCCAGAATATCCAAAATTCCATAATCGTCTTCGTATTTTTTGTACACTTGATAATAGGCAGCCACATCTTCACTGACTTCTTCGTGATGTAGAAATTGCTGCATAGTTTCCTGGGTAACGGGAATATCCATTTCTTCGTATAAAGAGATCAGCTTTCCTAGATCTTCCCATCCACGAGCGGTCACAAACTGCATTCCATCAATGGTATTTTCCACTTTGTAGAATTGATTGGGTTTTAATTCTAAGTAGCTTAGGATCATTGGATGTACTCTTCCTAAGGCATATTCTTTCCAGACATAATAGTTGGCTTGTACATCTAGATAACGTACACGATCTAGCGTAACCATATCGAATTCACGCACGGATTTGTTGTATTCGGGTGGGTTACCAGCTGCAACGATGATCCAGCCTTCCGGTATTTTTTGATTTCCAAATGTCTTACATTGTAAGAATTGAAGCATGGTAGGTGCAAGTGTCTCGGATACACAGTTGATTTCATCGATAAAAAGAATACCTTCTTTTAATCCTGTTTCTTTTTGTGCTTTATAAATACTGGCGATAATTTCACTCATGGTATATTCGGTAATGGAATATTCTTTTCCATCAAATTCTTCTTTTTCAATAAAAGGAAGTCCCACAGCACTTTGGCGGGTATGGTGCGTGATGGTATAGGCAACCAAGCTGATTTGACATTCCTTGGCAATCTGTTCCATGATTTGCGTCTTTCCAATTCCTGGAGGACCAATCATAAGAAGCGGTCTTTGATGAATCGAAGGAATCTTATAATCCCCATAAGCATCTTTTTTTAAATAGGCTTGTACCGTGTTTTTTATTTCTATTTTCGCTTGTTTAATGTTCATACGAATCCTTTCTAAATTCCATTGGATCTAATGGATAGGAAATGGCCCAGGCAGGGACTTTCGTAAAATCGTAGTCTTCTAAAAATAAGAAGGCGGTTTTATACGTTGGACAGGTTCGAGGATAAATTCCTTTTCCGTCGGTGAAGTAAAGAAGCCCGGTTAAGTTCTTAAACTCCCCTTGTTCTATTAATTCATTTACATAGGTAAATGCAGGTCTAAAATCGGTATTCCCTCCGCCGAGTATGGTGAAGCGTTCTAACAATTGTTGCATTTCCTGGGAATTGGTAATCTTTTCATCGCTCTGTATACGATCATCGCATTGTAAGATACGAACATGGCTCTGTTTGAAAAAACTATCGGTGTGTGAAAGGATGGTATACGTTTCTTTTAAGAAATTTTTTACGAGCTCATTGCTGGTGGAATAGCTCGTATCGATCACAATCACAAATTCTTGAATTTTCTTCATTTCTTTGGTTTCTACTTCTTCAATCAGAGGCATATTTTTATAGAGCTGCAGACCATACGTGTAGTAAGAAATATCGAATTCATCGGGATTGACATGGAGTTCTTCCCGAACAATGGAAAACTTTTCTAAGAAATCTTTATAGTTTCGTTTGTTCTTCGAAGCTTTGAATTGCGCACTGAGTACACTTTCTCCTTCCTGACTTTCTTTTTCTCTACGCTGATTTTCTAACATCGATTGTCGAGCTATTTTTTGCCAATGTTGCTGCAAAGAAGAAGGCTCCTTAGAAGCTTGTGTTTTCTTTTCTTTGGGCCAGAAACGATGATCATCGGTATAGAATTCTTGTTGAAGAATGGATAAATTCTCTTGTTTCAACAGCCAGTAGTAAATGGCACTTGCCCATACCCCATCGCATTCTTTTTCTATTTGTTCATACGTTTTTTGACGATGGAGTGTAAGAATACGTTTGGTACTTGGACCTTTTAAATGGTCGATGGTATATTCAACCGCTATATCGCAAGCAAGATTGTATAAATCTTGTTGTTTATTTTGTTGCAGCCAGAGGTGGCCAAATAGACAATGGAAGACGCTGTGTAAATAGGCTCGATTGATGAAAAGCGGATTCTTTTGAAACAAAGAAAGAATCTTTTGGGTATTGTAGTATAAAAAGAGGCCGTTGCATCCGGTTGTGGAAATGGAATTGTTTTCTCTAGGCTCCAAAGAATTGAGCGCAAGAGAAAGATAGGGAAGATCAATGAAAAGTTCATTGTTTACAAGTTCCCATATCTTCTTAACCATTTCATTTTCCCATTCACTCTGGGTTTGAATGTGTTTGTTCATGATTAAAAATCCTCAAAAGAATAGCTCATCTTCTTTACTGGAAAGTACTTCTTTTTATACGCAATCAATTGGGTTGTTTCACTCGCGGAACGACTTTGGGCAATGAGTACATCTAGACTCTCTTTTGTGAGGGCGGCATGTGCTAATAAGGAATCAATCAAGCACAGATTCAAATTTTCAAATCGCTCTACATCTTTTTGATGTTCTAAGATATAGGGTTTATAAAATTCGGGATTTTGAACAAAGCGAACAAGCGCAAAATGAATCAATGTTTTGGCGGATTCGTCCTTACACAGTTTTTCAAAAACAGAGTCGAATTCTTCTAAATTGACTACATCTTCTTTGATGCACTGGCGTAAGCGAAATCCTTCTCCCTGAATGTTCATTCCAAATAAATGTGCAGGTCCAATCTCGTCATACACTTCATAATATTCTGGATAGAATAGGGATAGATCCTGAAAATGGATTTCGATATCCCAGGAAATCTGATGAAGGATGGCACGAAGAATCGTAGGACAGGAGGCTTTTTCACGAATGGTGATATCGTGAAGCTTTGTCGCATTGACAAATATGTCACCGCCTATATCTTTTAGCGAAGCACTCAATGAGATGTGTTGCAGCTTCTTACAGTTATAAAAAGCGTGTGAGTCAATAAAAGTGATCGAATGGCTGATTTCTACGGATTCCACAAGTGGGCCACAAAGTTCAAAGCGGTTATCGATTTCTCCGCTATAGATCGCATCCCCAGGGATTCTTTGACTTCTAGAAAAACAATAAGGACCGATAGAGACAAGGGGATAGCCATCTATCTGTTCGGGAAGAACGATATGCCCATTGTTTCCATAGACTCGATATAATGTCGCTTTTCCATCGTTGATTTTATATTGATATACATTGTTTTCTTCCATATTACCCATTATACCATGTTGATGTCCCGGATTGGTCTACACTTTTTTTGAAGAAAAAAGGAATTATGATATACTAAATCTTGAAAGTGGTGAAATATATGAAATGTTGCGAATGTAAAGCGGAAGAAGCTGTAATTTTAACGACAAATAAAGAAGTATTTTGTTTAGATTGTTACAAACAAATTGTTTATAACTCTCTTCGTAAACAAAACGAATTTGTGTATCCAGAAGAAATCACGATATTAGAAGGAAAGATAAAACACGTATTTTCTATTGTGCATTCATTTAATGAAGAAGGATTTTTATGGAGTTGTAGCGAGAAAGATGGCTTCTATGAAGTTCAATATTTAGCGAGCATTGAAGATAGTTTTGAAAATGCCTATTTAGGTTTTATTGAAAAATTAGTGGATACTGTATATACAAAAACAGTAAAGAAAACATTTATGTCAAAGACATGGAATGTATTTAAGAGTGAATTAGCCGATGTGCAAATGGCTGAAACTGGGCAAATTTCGATTCATGAAGATGATTTAGGACACATTTTCTTTGTGATCGATGGACAAGCGTATTCACCAGAACAATTAGCGGATTTGTTGGCACCGTATAAAGGAAAAACAATGCAGTATCAGATTTCTTCTCCAACGGTAGACGTTATTAAAGAAGACGAAAAATTAATTAAGGCAAAAAAATAACAGCTATCATGTGATAGCTGTTTATTCGTTTGACCAGGTTTCTGATTGTTGGAATTCTTCGCTCTTACAATCACAATTTTGGTTTGTGTTACGAATGTTGTAGTCCACTTCTTGGTGAATACTGACACGTGCACAAGCAGGAACGGATTTAGTGATGAACGAGTTACCCCCAATAATGGCACCTTGTCCAATTACTGTATCTCCTCCTAAAATAGAAGCTCCCGAATAGATGGTTACGTTATCTTCAATTGTAGGGTGACGTTTTTTTCCTCTTAATTGTTGACCACCACGAGTGGAAAGGGCACCAATGGTAACCCCTTGGTATACTTTTACGTTTTCTCCAATCACAGAAGTTTCTCCGACTACAATACCTGTTCCATGGTCGATAAAGAAATATTTTCCAATGGTAGCTCCAGGGTGAATGTCGATCCCCGTTTTACTGTGGGCAAATTCTGTCATAATACGAGGAATAAGCGGAATGTTTAATAAGAACAATTCATGTGCAATACGATTGACCATAATTGTGTACAATCCTGGATAACATACGATGATTTCTTCATGGTTGAAAGCGGCAGGATCTCCTACATAAGCGGCTTGTACATCGGTATCGATATATTCACGAATGATCGGAATGCGGTGAAAGAAGGCAATGGTCTTATCGTGGGCAACTTTTTGAAGCTGCGCATTATCGGCATTTTTATATTCATCTGTATATTTTAGCACTACAGAAATTTGGCGGATTAAACGGTACATTGTATCTTCCAGCAACATTTGAACATTGTTCTTTACGGTATATACTTTATATTTTTCATTTGTATAAAATCCTGGATAAATAATGTTTTGAATGTTTTTTAAAATTTCCTGCACTTCCGCGCTGTTTGGTAAATCAAAGGACTCTACTCGATCGATGATTCTTTCTTTTCGATAATCATCCATCAAGAGATTCATAACTTCATCTAATTCTTTAGTTTCTAATTGAAATAAATCAGACATACTCTCTCTCCTTTACAGTATAAATTATTATATATGAAATCCCATTGAAATACTATGAATCTGCCAATTTCTTGTTCGATTTTAACGATACAGATACAAAAAAGTGCATAAATACGATATACTTATTAATAGTAGTAACGAATTAAAAAGGAATAGGATAAGGAGGAATTGATTATGTCGGGCATTCCATTTTTAATTGTGTTCATTTTGGCGATTGTTGTGATGATCGTAATGATTTCAAAATTCAACATTCACCCATTCTTAGCTATACTTCTTGTATCGTTGGTATTAGGAATTCTAGGAGGTATTCCTTTTGCGGACATTACAAACGACGATGGAACTGTAACTCAAGGTATTGCCAATATCATTGGGGCTGGTTTCTCTTCAACGTTCTCTAGCATCGGTATCGTTATCATTTTCGGTGCTATGATTGGAACGTTTTTAGAAGCAACTGGAGCAGCATTAAAACTTGCAGATATGGTTGTTAAGGTTGTAGGACCTAGTCATCCAGAACTTGCGATTGAATTGATGGGATTTGTAGTATCTATTCCAGTCTTCTGTGACTCCGGTTTCGTTGTATTAAATCCAATTCGTAAAGCGTTAGTGAAACGTACCAATGCATCTTCCGTTTCTATGACTGTTTGTATGGCAGCCGGTTTATATTGTGCACACGTATTTATTCCACCAACACCAGGTCCAATTGCTGCTGCAAATACTTTGGGTGTAGGAAATCATATCTTATTGGTTATGGGATTGGGAGCTTTAGTTTCTATCCCAGCGATGGCAGGTGCTTATTTTTATGCAAAATATATTGGTAAAAAAGAAAAATCAGCCGATGAAATTTCGAATGATGAGATTGTACAAACATATGAAGAATTAGTAGCTTCTTATGGACAACTTCCTAGTGGATTTATGTCTTGGGCACCAATTTTAATTCCTATCTTATTAATGGCTCTATCAAATGTGGCCTCAATTTTAGGATGGACTGGAGCTCTATCTGTTACATGCAAATTCTTAGGAACACCAATTGTAGCCTTGGCGGTAGGTGTAGTATTTGGTATTATTGTATTAGCAAACGCAGGTATGATGAACAAGTTATATGAATTAACAAATGATACATTAAAAACTGTTGGTCCAATACTATTTGTGACAGCAGCTGGTTCTGTATTAGGAAAGGTCATTTCTGCAACTAGCTTAGTTGCCTTTATTACTGAACACGCCAATGTATTACAATCTATCGGCATTTTCTTCCCATTCTTATTAGCTGCTATCTTAAAAACAAGTCAAGGATCTTCTACTGTTGCGATTACAACAACAGCAGGAATCATGGCTCCATTAATGGAAGTATTAGGATACAACACACCAGTTTTAGCTGTCCTTTGTGTAATGGCTATTGGAGCCGGTGCTATGACAGTGTCTCATGCGAATGACTCATACTTCTGGGTAGTAACAAACTTTGGTGAAATGACACCAGAACAAGGATATAAAACCCAAACCGCAGCTACTTTGGTAGAAGGAATATGTTCGATTGTATTTATTTTCGTATTAACTTTGTTCTTACATTAGGAGAATTATTATGACAATCAGAGAGGATGCGAATTATATCACGCAAGTATCGATTAAGCGTGTTTTACCAGATGAAGCCGTTTATCAAGCTTTACAGGGAAAAGATTTTTCACAAGGGAAAATCTATGTAGTGGCCGCAGGAAAAGCTGCCTGGCAAATGGCAAAAGCTGCTAGTGACATTTTAGGAAATAGTGTAGAAGCGGGTGTAGTCGTTACCAAATACGATCACGTAAAATGGGAAATTTCAAAAATGACTTGTTACGAAGCTGGACATCCGGTTCCCGATGAAAACTCGTTTAAGGCAACACAAGCGGCTTTGGATCTAGTATCCGATTTACAACCAGAAGATACAGTATTGTTCTTACTTTCGGGTGGTGGTTCTGCATTATTTGAAAAGCCAATTATTTCTGGAGAAGAACTACAAAAAATTACCCAACAATTGTTAGCGTGTGGAGCTGATATTGTGGAAATAAATACTTTAAGAAAGCGATTATCGTTAGTAAAAGGTGGAAAGTTTGCTCAAATTTGTGCTCCAGCCAATGTATACAGTATTGTTCTAAGTGATATTTTAGGTGATCCTCTAGATATGATTGCTTCCGGACCCGCTTATCCTGATACATCCACTTGTGAACAAGCTTTAGCTATTATTGAAAAATACAATCTTAAGCTAAGTGAACAAGCTATGGCATGTATGAAAGTGGAAACCCCAAAAGAATTAAACAATGTAACCACAATTATTACAGGAAGTGTTCGTAATCTTTGTCAAGCCGCCAGTGAAGCTTGTAAGGAACTTGGATACGAACCAATAATTTTAACGGATCAATTGGATTGTGAAGCAAGAGAAGCAGGGGCTTTCTTAGCTGCCATTGCCAAATCCAATCAAAATGTAGAAAAAAGCGTTGCGTATATAGCCGGTGGAGAAACCATTGTTCACTTGACTGGAAAAGGACTGGGAGGAAGAAATCAGGAACTTGCCCTAGCTAGTGCTGTAGGTCTTGCCAGTTGTACAGATACAGCTTGTTTCAGTGTTGGATCGGATGGAACCGATGGTCCTACCGATGCCGCAGGTGGATATGTAGATCATACAACCCAGGCTACTTTAAAAGCACAAGGAATTGATATTTTTGAAGTACTAAAGAATAACGATGCATACCATGCCCTACAAAAGTGTGATGGACTAATCATCACTGGTGCGACAGGAACAAATGTAAACGATGTCGCTGTATTATTAATCAAACGATAATTAACATCCCTTCGGGGATGTTTTCTTGTATACTAAAAGTATGAAAACGGAACAAATTAGAAACATATTGCTGATTGGTATAGTCATTCTTCTATTTATTAATGGATTTGGTTTGTACTATATTCATACGCATCAAAATGTTAAAGAATCCATTATAAAAAAACTTCCAAAGAATACGTGGGAAACCATTTCAACCCCAGATGGTATTTCTTCGGATGGCAGTCCTTGGAAAGGATTGTATAAACAAGGAAAAGAAAACAATCTTCTTGTATATTTTGTTGGAGGCGGAATGAGCTTTGATCCGGAGATGGATATGGATAAGGAAGAACAATTCTTTGAACGAAATCTATGGTATTTAGATCAGCTTCCATATTATCGTATTTTTTCGGAATCAAAAAAGAATCCCTATAAAGATTGGAGTTTTATCATTGTTCCTTATTCCAGTGGAGATTTACACATAGGACAAGGAGAATACACCTATATTAATGAACAGGGAAAAGAAGAAACGGTTTATCATCATGGATATACAAACTTTATATCTTTAATGGAAACATTAAAGCCTAGAATCAATAGTCCGGAAAAACTGGTAGTGACGGGTTCTTCGGCAGGTGGCTTTGCGGCTGCTTTATTAACGGAAGATATAAAAGAATACTTTCCAGAAACAAAGAATGTTACTTGTTTGATTGATGCAGGTTTTCTATTCTATGATTCCTGGAAAGAAGCGGCTACATACTGGAATGCTCCAGAACACATTATCAATCGAATTCATTCCAACAATATTGTATTAGACAGTCTGGAACAGTTAGAAGATGTAAAAATCTTATTTGTGTGTTCGACTCGGGATAGTGCTTTACAATCGTATCAGAGATACATCGATCATGGTATTTTCATGTACAACAAAGAAGCGGGGGATACATTCTTTTCCAATTTAAAAGAGATGGTAGAAGGCATCCAGCAATTCGAAAATAGTGGTGTATATATTTATGATTTTGTGGTAAGCGAAGAATATGCCTTAACGAAGCATATGGTTCTTCCAGACCTTCCTTTTGAGCTACTTCAGGAACAAATAAGTGTAGCTGATTGGCTGGAAGATGCCATTGAAAGCGAAATCTATTCAATTGGTACAGATTTGTTGGAAAAAGGTTTGACAACATATTAATTAGTCAGTAGAATGTGGATTGTCGAAAGGCTATGAAGAGGACGAGTACCCTTAGAAATCGGGCGTAGAGAGCTTTTGGTTGGTGGAAAAAAGCAACGGGCTAAGGCGAATAAAAACTTGGAGCTGTATGTAATTCCTGCATTAAAGGAAACGCTGTTAATAGACAGTGATTGAGGTTTTCTAAAGCAATTTAGAAAATAAATTAGGGTGGTAACACGACATTTCGTCCCTTGGATGGAATGTCTTTTTTATTTATTCAGGAGGAAAAGAACATGGCAGAAAAATTATCAGAACAAGAAAAAGTTAGACGTCAGAAGATGCAAGATTTAAAAGACATGGGAATCGATCCATTTGGTCACGCTTATAAAAGAACTTCATCATCTGGAAAAATCAAAGAACAATTTGACAGCTGCACAAGAGAAGAAATTGCTGAAATGGAACAACAACCAGTGAAAATTGCTGGTCGTATTATGACAAAACGTCGTATGGGTAAAGCTGGTTTCATGCACATCCAAGACAAAGATGGACAAATCCAAATTTATGTAAGAAAAGATGCAATTGGAGATGACAAATATGAAATCTTCAAGAAAAATGACATTGGGGATATCGTTGGTATCGAAGGAACAATCATGCGTACAGACCACGGAGATTTAGCGGTTCGTGCTTCCGATTATACACACCTTTCTAAATCATTACGTCCATTACCAGAAAAATTCCACGGATTAACTGACACTGAAGAACGTTTCCGTAGAAGATATGTAGACTTAATCATGAACGAAGAAGCAAAGAAAATTGCGATTACTCGTCCAAGAATCATTCGTGCTATTCAAAACTTCTTTGATGGAGAAGGATTGATGGAAGTTGAAACTCCAGTATTACAACCAATTCTTGGTGGGGCTGCAGCTCGTCCATTCATCACACACCACAACACATTGGATATGCCTTTCTATATGCGTATTGCGACTGAATTACCATTAAAACGTTTAATCGTTGGTGGTTTAGAAGGTGTATACGAAATTGGTCGTTTATTCCGTAACGAAGGAATGGACGCTACTCACAACCCAGAATTCACAACTGTAGAAGCTTATGTCGCTTACTCAGATTTAGAAGGAATGATGGATTTAATCGAACGTTTATTTGAATCTGTTTCTACAAAAGTATTAGGAACTACAGAAGTAACTTACCAAGGACAAGCATTATCTTTAAAAGCACCTTTCCGTCGTTTACACATGGTTGATGCGATCAAAGAAGCTTGTGGAGTAGATTTCTGGCAAGAAATGACTTTAGAAGAAGCAGCCGCTATCGCCAAAGAACACGATATCGAATTAGAAAAGAAACACAACTCAGTTGGTCACGTAATTAACTTATTCTTTGAAAAATACGTAGAAGAAAACTTAGTACAACCAACATACATCTATGGTCACCCAACAAGCATTTCTCCATTAGCTAAGAAAAATGCGGAAGATCCTCGTTTTGCTGATCGTTATGAATTATTCATCTGTGGTCACGAATACGCAAACGCATTCTCTGAATTAAATGACCCAATCGATCAAAGAGAACGTTTCGAAAAACAATTAGAATTACGTGACTTAGGAGATGATGAAGCTAACGAAATGGATACAGACTATGTAGAAGCCTTAGAATACGGTATGCCTCCAACAGGTGGTGTTGGACTTGGAATTGACCGTTTCGTAATGTTACTAACAGATCAAAGAACAATCCGTGAAGTATTATTATTCCCTCACATGAAGAA
>JAGHTX010000113.1 GCA_018065105.1 Bacillota bacterium | reverse complement strand
ACACACCACATTGTACAAGACATACATGTATATCTTTAATGGCTGAAGCTAATGTTGCACCCACAATTATCAAAAAAATAGTCGGTCATAAAGGTGCAATGGCACTAACTGAAAAAGTATATACTCACTTAGATGTAAAAGTATTTATTGATGCTGTAAATAAGATCTATTTACCTGATTTTATGAAAGATGAGATTGAATCATAAAATAGCTATAAGATAGCAAAACCACATTCCAGCACCACATTTTATGTGTGAAACATTTGCTATCTTATTGCTATCTTAAGTGGTAAAAATCGGCTTTTCTAGACAAAATAAAAAAAGCCCCGAAGGTCGATAAAGCCGATAAATAAAGGCTTTTCTCTCGATTTCTTCTGAGTCTTTCTTTTGAATAAACATCCTTTGGACTAACGTTTAAAGAATTGAGTGAGCCTAATTTTAAAGGCTCTGATGAACTTTTTGTTGCACACATGCTACCAATCAGCGCTATTCACATCAATTCAGGACTACATAAGTAACCTCGCAACAACCTCGCAAAGCCTCGCAATTGTTATGCGAGGTCTCCAAGAAACCTATACTCTTGCAACTTACCGCAACTTAAAATTCTTTAAAATAATGCAAATTTGGGCATTTTTTAGCTATTTTCTATCAAATTTTGCACATTTTTGTTTCTTTCTGCAACTTGCTGCAACTTAGATTTAAGCCGAAATAAGAATTTATCGCATATATCTTGGTATAGTATCAGTACCAACTGCTTTAATTACTCTTTTTCCAATGTTTCTTTAATAATCCTTGAAGTTTTATTTTAGTATTTGTCTTTTCATACAAATACTAAATACATACCAAGGATTCTCTCATTCGAGAAACTCTTATCAATTAGAGTTTTAAAAATTATATATCACGGATTATCAAAAGCTTACTTTGTCAACCATCGACCATCTTTCTTAGCTCCACTCCTCTCTAGAATTCCATATTCCTGAAGTTTACTGCATATCTTCTTTACACCACTAATACTTAATCCAGTTTGGTTTGCAACTTCTTTTAAGGATAAAGAACCATTTTCAGATAATGCATCATATACCTTTTTTTGATTAGCGGTAAGTCCTTTTTTTAATAAAATCCTATTTTTGCGCATAGCTACTTCCGGTCTTTCAAAAGCAAGAGGAATGGTGACCTTAAGCATACCATCATCAAATGAAAAGACATCTCTTCCGTATTTCTCTACAATTGTTGGTATACCATGTCCACTTTGTTCTGCGTAATTCGCAGCCATAAATACAGTCAGTAAGCTCTTGTTAACAGGAATACTGTTGCCATTAAAGAATCCTTCTCGTGACAATGAAAACGGTAATCCCCCATACGAAACAATCTCAATACGATCATCAAACAAATAAATTGAAGGCGCAATTGCATTATTCCAATCGTTGTGCAAACACGCATTAATCCATGCTTCTCTAAAACTAGGAAAATCAAATAAAGGTTGTTCATCCCGAACTAAACCTTTCAGATTCACATTCGTAATATTAATAGCTTCAAAATAATTCATTATTTCAGATAGAGAAACTAATAAACAACGACCACCATATTCCGTTCTTCTTGACATTACACTTTTGTCAGTTCCATCAAAAGTTACAACTTTCAAAGAAAGTTCGTTATCATCAGATAATAAATAAGCATTTACATTAAAATTACCTTCTCTATTTAATAGACCATAATTTGCATAAAACTCTTTACTCGCTTTAGGATGGATTCCTCTTCCAGATAAAATAGAAAACAGAGAAGTAAATGAAAGTTCCTGTTTAGGTGAGGCTTTTTGACGAATAATATCAGAATCGGAGGAGGCTAACATCTTTCGTAGAATCACATTAGATGCTTGCTCATCCGCAGATACATTGCGTAAATAGTATCTACCATCAAATGAATATGGTATATCTAATCCATTTGCAGTTACTCGTATATACTGTCTTCCTTCACTGTCCGTTAATTCTTGAATATCTGCGTATATACGTGGTTCTATTTTATCCCTGATTCGATTTCTTATATCCATTAATGTATTTTTCCCAACAGTGAGCCCGCAAACATTCCCATTATCATCTACACCATAATATACAGTAGCCTGACCATGCTTATTAAGCATTGAAGTTATGGACTTTAGTCCTTTATCGAGTTGACTGAGACTCTCTTTAAATTCTTGATATTCATTTTCTTTTCCAAGATTCATTGTCTGACTCCTTACTTATCTCATTTTCATGATAAAGTATACCATTTGGTTCACTTAAAGTACACTTTTAAAGTTTACTTTTAAAGTAACATCCAAATCAATAATATGAAAACTGTTATAATTTTATCTTTTCTGCCGATTACAATAAATCATTTCTGAAGCTTATCCATTTTTATTGACATACGGTGACCTATAAACATAAAATAATGCTTCTCAAAGTACACTTAAAGTATACTTTTAAAGTACACTTCATATCAAAGAAAAAGGACTTCCATAAAGGAAATCCTTGCTTCTTGAAAAATACTTCTTCTGACTAACGTTTAGAGAATTGAAGTTGCCTTTATTTAAAGGCTATTTGGCACTTTTTGTTGCACGTAAGTGTTCATTCAGCGCTATTCACAACAATTCAGGACTACATAAGTAACCTCACAGAACCTCGCGTTTTTTTACAAGATTAGCTGGAACCTTATACATTTGAAACTTACTAAACTCTAAATATCTTTACCAATTATATTCTAGTGTGATTTTATAATTTAGATTCAATTTCTCCTTTTCCTTTGCCTGTATTGGATATTTCATATACAGCTCGATCTCATGCTCTCTGCAGTAGCTGTAATTGTCAAAGCTTCCATATCCTGCATCTGCCGGTGTCATTCTAGGATATTCTCCATATGCTTCATGATATCCATTCATAAATGGGATGAATGTATTTACATCATTCGAATCTGCACTTACATACATATGTCTTATATATCCATCGCTTACTCCTATCTGCACATTGTATCCTGGCTTGAACACATTTGTATGGTTATAGTAATCGTATTTCATATGCATGAATGTCGCATCCGGATCCGTCTTCGAAAAGCTGTTCCTGTTTCCAAACAGATCAAACTGGATCGTGTATTTGAACAGGGATGCTGCATAGCCATCGAATTCCTCATGGAATCTCTGAAGCGGATGTTTTCGGCATCCCTTTCCATTTTTTATTTCAATTCTGTTCTGAATGATTATATTTTTTAGCTGACGTACAATTTCAAGAAGGTATTCCAGATTTGGCTCTCTCAAAACAGAAAATACAATATTCATCTCATTTTCACTGAGATATCTATTCAATCTTACAAGAGCCTGATTTATTTTCTTCCATAATTTTTCTCTGTATTTAAGGGATGCATTCTTCCATACAAATGTCATTTTGTTTGCGTTTGCTTCGAATTTAGAACCATCGATATATAGAATAGAAGTATCTATCGTATCATTTTTCTCGATATATCTATTTAATTCATGAAATATATCTTCAAGCGGCATACAAAGATCACTGGAAAGAAAACGCTGAAAGGCCATGTGTGATGGAGTATCACCACGCATGATAAATTTGAAGCGGATATCATATCTGCAAAGAGATTCAAGCTGTCTTGTAGATGCATATCCGTAGATAGAAAAGGCAAGGATAACAGCCTCGAGCATAAGCATAACATCATAACCGTAAGAGTTCCTGTTGGAAAAATCGACATATCTTAAAATGTTCGCTCCTTCTACGACTTCCACAACAGTACGAAAGATATCATCCGATGGGATATCATTTTCGTAAGAAATCTTAAAATCATATAGTAATTTTGGCTGATATAGGTTAGTATTAGTTACGGTATTTTTCATTTTGGTAGATAAATTATACAAAAAAAAGTGTCGATCTATTTTCATAGACCGACGTCTTTTTTATTTCTATTTAGAACTGTTGCTCGTTACAGCCACTTTTATATTTTACCATATCTTAAGAATCCATTATAATATATCAAGAGAGGAGATTTATTGTGGAATTCTCGCATACAAATTCACTACATTCATTAACAAAAAAAGAATTAGAAATTTTACAATATGTGCACAATCATAGTCAAGAAGTGTCTCAAATGAGCATACAAGCGTTTGCAAAAGAGATTCATTATTCAACATCAACTGTATTACGTTTTTGTCGCAAATTGGGTTTCAGTGGATTCCCAGAATTTAAATACAGTCTTAAAACAAATAAAAACATAGAAAATACAACGACATCAAATATTCAATCTTTTTCTAAAATAAAAAGCTCCATTTTTATGGATTTAGATGGGACAACAGGTTTATTGAATACAGACAACATCTTACAAATCGCCAATATTTTATCCGATAATCCTCCTATTTATTTGCATAAACCTGGAGGTTTGACCGATGTTCCTGTAAACTATTTAGAAAGTATGTTGTTTTTGTCAGGATGTCGATATGTTCAGAAATCTTCATCAAAAAGATTAACACAGCACTTAATCCATACTGCTGAAAGTAATAGTGTATTTATCTTTATTAGTAATTCGGGTGCCTACTCTTCCACTGTAGATGTTGCTAAGGAAGCAAAATTACATGGAATGATCGTTATCTCTATTTCTTCTATCGAAAATAATGATTTAGCGGAAGTATCCGATTACAATCTTCGATTGTTTTCAAGACAACGAGAAAATGTTGGTGCTGATGCAGCATCAAGACTCAGCACATTCTTTGTATTGAGTTCACTCATCGAGTTCTTTGCTCTTTATAAGAAAGGAGTCGAAAATGATGAAAACCTTTCTAAATAATATTTCTTATGAAAATCTTACAGATACAGAGTCCGTTATTCTTGATTATTTTAAAGAAAATGTAAAAAAAGTCATCTATTCATCGTTAAGTGAAATTTGTGACGAATTGTATGTTTCAAATGCCAGTATTATCCGTTTTTGCCAAAAAATCGGGTTCCGTGGATATAATGATTTTAAATTCAAATTGAAAACTGATCTTTCAAGGTCAACCTTTTCAAGTGATTTTTGGACAATCATTCCCCAAAACACAGAAATTTTAAAAGACTTTGCTGATTCTTTGAATGAAAATCAAATGAATCAAATTTGTGATTATATATTAACGAATAAGTCTATTTATATTTACGGTCAAAATATGTCTTCTTTTCCAGCAAAATATTTGTATTCTATGTTATTGACAATGGATATACGATGTATTTTGATTAATTGGCATGAATTCTTAATCTCGCTGTCAAGCACCATGCCTGAAAACTCTATCTTAATTCTATTCACAAACTATGGAGATAAAAAATCTTATTCTTCTGTTATTGAACAATGTCGAAAACGTAATATAAAGATTATATGGATATCTTCAAAAGAAATTGATTTTTCCTTAGTTCAAGAGGATGACATCTATATTTGTGCGAATGAAGTAACTATATCAACTAATGCATTGATGACAAAAATGACTTCTTTATTATTTGTGCAAATTATTATAGAAATGTTGATGCAAAAGAGGTAGTCAAATTGACTACCTCTTATTTATTGATTTTATCTCCTTTATTTACATGTTTAAAATCAATATAATGAACATCTTTAACTTTTTCTGTAATAATTAAAATAGTTGTTGTATTTAGTCCTGTTTCTTTTACAAGATTTATATCCATCTCAACTGCAGGTTGACCGGCTTTAACTTTCTCGCCTTGCTTCAATAAAGCATTGAATCCTTTTCCTTCTAAAGAAACCGTATCAATCCCAATATGCACTAAATAACCATTTCCATCTACACCTTTGATTCCAAAAGCATGTCCTGTTGGAAAAGCAACTTCAACCATTCCATCAACCGGGCAAACGATGTATCCATCATCTGGAATAAATCCAATTGTTTGCCCCATCATTTCTTCGCTAAAAACGGGGTCAGAAATTTCACTTGCTGGAATCAGCATACCACTGACAGGAGATAAAATAGTATTATCTTTTTTCTTAAACTTATCAAATAATCCCATATACTTTTTCCTTTCAGAAAATACTAGGAAAAGAATTCCTAGTATTTTTCTTTTTTAATATTTCAATACAGCTCTAACATTGTCTGCAATTTTTTCAACTTTAGGTCCATAAATTACTTGAATGTGTTTATCACTAGGTTTAACGATTCCCATTGAACCTGTTTTCTTTAACATATCTTCATTTACTAAAGACATATCTTTAACATCCACACGTAATCTTGAAATACAGTTATTTACTACAACGATATTTTCAAATCCACCTAATGCCTCAATGATTGTAGCCGCTGTTTGTTGTGCTTTTTCATCTAAAGAAAGAGCCTGATTCATTTCTTCATCTTCTTCTGCTACTTCAATTGAGATGTTTTTCTTTGATAAGTACCATTTGAACACAAAGTAGTAGATAAATGCATATGGAATTCCTACTACTATAATCCAGAACCAATTTGATCCAGGTTGGAATACACCCCAGATAAAGAAGTCGATGATACCACCACCTGTATTACCTACGATTACACCTAATACAGACATTAACATGAATGATAAACCACCCATCAATGAATGGAATAAGAATAATACTGGAGCAATAAATAAGAATGAGAATTCTAATGGTTCTGTAATACCCGATACAAATGATGCCGCCACACCTGCAATCATTAATGCTTTAACTCTAGATTTCTTTTCTTGTGGAGAAGTTTGATAAATCGCAAGTGCAGCTCCTGGTAATCCAAACATCATAAATGGCATTTTTCCTTGTCCAAGGAATTGAGTATAAGGTTGTAAATCTTTTAATGGAACTTGATCAACAAATTGTAAGAAAATATTCAAACATCCTTCAACCCCTTCATAAACACCACCTAAAGGAGTTGTTCTGAATAATGAATTTAATACGTGATGCAATCCAGTTGGAATTAATAAACGCTCTAAAGTACCAAAAATAAATACTCCGAATGCACCAGCCGCATGAATAACACCACCTAATCCATTGATACAAACTGAAATTGGTTCCCAAATAAGTGGCATCACTAAACCAACACCAGCCATTGTTACAATTACAATTAATGCAACAAATCGTTTTCCGCCATAAAATGCGATAGCAGCCGGGAATTGAACTTTATGATACTTGTTATGTAATACAGCTGTCACTAAACCTGCAATAATACCAGCTGTGGCACCCATATCGACTGTTTCAACTCCAAGAATCGTAGAGATTTTCATAGCAGAGAAATCTATGATTCCTGTTCCAATCATTAATGATGAAGCAACTAAGAATGCATAATATCCTAAGAATCCAGCGAAAGCCGCAACTCCTTTGTCTTCCTTTGCCAATCCAAGTGCAATAGAAATTGAGAACAACACCGGCATCAATGTAAATACAATACCTGAAACTTTATTTAATACAGTTAGAATAAATAGTGGAACAGCCGAAGCCAAGAATGGCAATGCTGCTTGTACTTGTGGTTTCATTAATGCAGACGATAACCCTAATACGATACCACATGCTGCCAAAGCCGCGATCGGCATCATTAAACTTCTTCCTAAGTCGGAGAAGAATCCCATAATTTTATTTTTCATATATCTCTTATTCCTTATTTTATATCCTATATTTTGCTTATTATTTTAATTCAGGCCACATATCACCATTTGCTTCAATTAATGCATCTAATACTTTACGAGCTTTCTTTGCATCGTTTACTAATCGATTTAAAGTGAAAGCCATTAAAGCTTTTTGATAAGAATGTTCATAGAATGCATCTACTAGTAATTTTTCAGAAGATACTTGCTGAACAAGTAATCCAAGATAGAATTGAGGGATAGGTCCTACACGCATTGGACGTGGCCCATTAATTCCTAATTCACATACAACTTCAACCATTGCATCATCCTGCATGTTGCAAATTGCTCCATCGTTTCTTACAATCAAAATGAATCGACCATTTGTATTGAATGCGATGGCTTCAGCGACTTTGATCATCATTTCAGCATGAGCATCTGAAATTGAATCAAATTTATCACCTAATTTTCCTTCTTTAATGATTTCTAAACACTCTTTGAATACACGACTTTCTCTTCCTGCCATAACTTCATCAGCTCGTGTGAAGTTTGGATTTAAGTGGCTTACTTTGTATTCAGGATATAAATAATATCCATCATATGTATTTGGTAAGAAATCAGGGAAATCTTCTAACATAGTTTGCACAAATCCGTAAGTGTCTAACCAAGATTGGTCTCGTTGTTCAGCATCTTGAGGAAGGAATCCTTTTTCTTTGACAATTTGTCTAACTTTAGGCAACAAATCTTCACCAGTATGTTTATCATAAATATGAGTGAACCATCCATAGTGATTTAATCCAAAGTAAACAGGGTCTAAATCGTTCCAATCGTATCCTAATAATCGAGAAGTAGAACGAACTACATTTTCTGGTTGGTCACAGATATTTAAAATTTTCTTATCATCCGGGAATTCTCTTCTTAAGGCTTCTGCAACAATTGCAGCAGGATTTGAGTAATTTAAGATCCATGCATCAGGTGCATATTCACGAATTTGATGAACAGATTCAATCATATCTTTGCACGAACGTAATCCATAAGCCATACCTCCTGGACCACATGTTTCTTGCCCAATCATTCCCATTGAAAGTGGAATATGTTCATCTGCTTGACGCATCTTTAATCCACCCGCTCTCATTTGCATAAATACAAAATCCATTGCTTCATACGCTTCTTTTGGGTCTGTCGTATATGAGAAATCTAATTCAGGATATCTTTCTGAGAACATGATTTCACCATATTTTCCAATTGGTTCCTGTCTTTTTGCATCAATATCGAATAATACTAATTTATTTAGTGGAAATTCTTCTTGCATTCTTGCAAAAGATTTCAAAAATCCTAATGTATAAGTGCTTCCACCACCAACAATACAAACGTTATATTTTTTCATTTTTTTCTCCTTCTTTTATTTAAAAGAATGAAACATTGGCCAAAATTTCTTAACTTCTTTTTTACGTTCTCACTATACTAAATACGTAATTATATGTAAATAGTTACAAATAATATAGG
>JAGHTX010000036.1 GCA_018065105.1 Bacillota bacterium | reverse complement strand
ATTGCGGTTGTTTCAAGATTGGTATGTCCAAGAAAATCCTTTATATATGAAATTGGAATACCTTTTTTATACATAGCCATCGCAATTGAATGTCGCAACATGTGTGCATGAAGATTCAACGGGAAACTTGAATCGATTGAATGGATCTCCCTTGCGTACTTTTTCAGAAAAGAATCTACTGAGCCGGGCGACATTTGAGTTTTTCTGTGTTCATGATTTGTATAAAAGAGAAATTCATTTAAATCATTTTCTTTATGAAATCTTTTAAGATAGATATCCAGATGTTTATTAACTTCTGATGGTAAAGGCACATATCTAACTTTATTTCCTTTTCCAAAAATTCGAACTCTCATAACACTATGGGTATAATCAATATCCTTTACTTTGATGTTCACAAGTTCGGATACACGTACACCTGTTTCATACATAAATATCATCATGAAGTGATTTCTCTGTCCTTTTGATAATCCAACATCTGGATGAGCAAACAATTGTTTTAGATGCTCTTCATTAAGATATTCAATTCTGTTATTCTTTGTTCCTTTAAAATTATGAATCTTCTTTATTGAAACATAATATGAATATAACTCGATGTTTTCTTCTCCACAGTATTTTAGAAAGGACTTTATTGAAGCCAGTCTTAAATTTAAAGTATTTGTGGATAAACTTTTTTCGTTTTTCAGATGGAGCAGAAAATCATATACATTATCCTTTTTGAAAGTATCAAAAGTAAAATCTTCAAAACGTACCTTTTTATTGGTGTATATCCAGTTTTTGAATTGAATAATTGACTGTCTATAGGAATTAATAGTTTTTTCTGAAAAACATCTTCTGTTTGGAAGATAATTTAGCAGCCACTCTCGTAAATAATCGTGCAAGGTTTTATTCTTCATACTCATCAACCTCTGGTAATACATTAGAATTTACTTCTGCCATTCTTTTGTTTATTTCAGGATAAAATGAAGCAACAAGCTTTAAATAGTAGTCGGTATCTTCAAAATGGCAATGCCCCATATACTGACTTAAATAAGGATACATCACATTAACGTTCACTTCATCATCCTCGATCCATCTATTTATTCGTTCTGTCGCAAAAGTATGCCTAAAGCAGTGCGTTGTTCGTTTATTTCCGACAAGAGGAATATCTTTAAAAGCTGTCTTTTCGATTTCATGAAACCAGTTTCCGATTGTACATTTGGCTATAAAACCATCTCCATTAAAAGTTGGAAAGAAGCATCTTCTGTCGGGCATTTTATTATCTATTATTTCATCATATTCCCTGAGCATCGTTAGAAGTTCCTGCGAAACATAAACTTTTCTTAGCTTCCAGCTTTTTGATTCACTGATGGTAATACACCCTGTGTTCAGATTTATATCTTCTCTTTTGATATGTATCCCTTCAGAGAGCCGTAAACCACATAGAAAATATAATCTAAAAATCACAGGAATAATATAACACTTATAGGGGCTAAATGAGCTGTATGGGATATTGTCTGCTGCTCTAAAGAAGGAAATCAATTCGTCTTTCGTATATATGTGTGCTTCATATTTAATTTGATGATCTGGAATATGACCAGGAATAATATAATCGCCAATACCCGTTTTATACATGTATTGACTCAACCCTCTTACAGGAGTCATTCGTCTTAATAACCCATTAGGATGTTCATTAGGTTTTAGTGAGATCCATGCATCCACTATTTCTTTCGTAAAATAGCGAGAATCTGGAAACTTATCCATTATCATTTCATCGAATACACGTAATATTCTTGCGCTACTATTATAGGGAAATCCGGCATTCCTTTTTAATCGAATAAAATTTTCAATATGTGGAGCAAAGGGACTACTATACTGATAATTGTAAATCTTTACTTCCATGACTTTACTCCAATCCACCTTGCATCCAGGCAGCATTTTCTGAGCATCTCGTCCTCAAGTGAGTAATAGTATTTATCCGAATCCTTCGATGAATGTCCTAACGCATCTGTTATAATCTGATGGGGAACCTTTATTTCAAGCAGTCTTTTGGTAAGAGAATATCGAAATAGATGGCTTCCTTTTATTTTTCCCTGTGACGGTTCAATACCTATTCTAGTGAGAAATCTTGAAACAATATGATACATGGAACCAACAGGTGCATATGGTTTAGT
>JAGHTX010000179.1 GCA_018065105.1 Bacillota bacterium | reverse complement strand
CATACACGCAGCCAATGAAAGAACACACAAAAAAGAAACTATAAACTTAATAAACCTTTTCATAATCAATCCTCTTTAGAAAATTATAACAAAAAATAATTCCTTTTTATAGGAATTATTTAATGCACTGATTCAATTAGGCTCTTTTACGAGCGATGATATGAATTGGTGTTCCTTCAAATCCAAAAGCTTCTCGAATTTTATTTTCGATATAACGTTTGTATGAGAAGTGGAACAATTCTGGATCGTTCACAAATAACACAATGGTTGGTGGTTCTACGGATACTTGGGATGCGTAATAAATGTGAAGTTGTTTTCCCTTGTGAGGCTTAGGTGGGTTAAACATTTGTGCATCTAAAACAACGTCATTTAAAACGTTCGTAGGAACACGTAATGAACAGTTTTCATGTACTTGATCAATCAAAGGAATCAATTGATTAACCTTTTGATGTGTTTTCGCACTAACAAATACGATTGGTGCATAAGACAAATATAAGAATTGAGCACGAATTTCTTTTTCAATCTTAGCCATGGTCTTATCATCTTTTTCTACTGTATCCCATTTGTTGTAAACGATGATAACCCCCTTACCTGCTTCGTGAGCAAGTCCGGCAACGTGCTTATCCTGTTCGATAATTCCCTTTTCCCCATCAATTAGGAATAATACAACATTACTACGATCAATAGCTGCCAAGGCACGAAGAATAGAATATTTTTCAATATCCTCATAAATCTTACCTTTCTTACGGATACCAGCGGTATCAATGATCATGTACTCTTTTCCTTCATATTTAAATGGAGTATCAATGGCATCACGTGTCGTTCCCTCGATATTTGAGACAATAACACGATCTTCATTTAAAATCGCATTTACTAAAGAGCTCTTTCCAACATTTGGACGCCCAATACAGCTGAAAGATGTAATTCCATCGTATGGTTTGATAGATTTCTTAGGAAGCACTTCAATAACCTGATCTAATAAATCTCCTAGACCAATTCCATGTGCTCCACTTACAGGAATAGGATCTCCTACACCTAGTTGATAGAACTCATAAATTTGCATCAATAACGAATCGTTATCGGCTTTATTCACAGCTAAAATAATCGGTTTATTTGACTTCAATAGTTTACGAGCTATAGCTGTATCATCTGTCATAATCCCTTCTTTAGCACTAACGATAAAGATAATGGCATCTGCTTCATCAATTGCGATGTCAACCTGCATATTGATTTCGTCCGCAAAATCTTGGTTTTCAATTTGAATACCACCAGTATCTATTAATCGGAAATTTTGTGTTAACCATTCTACTTCACCATAAATACGATCTCTTGTAACACCAGGAGTATCATCAACGATACTTTTTCGTTCTCCAATCAATCGGTTAAATATAGTGGATTTACCTACATTAGGACGACCAACGATTGCGACTGTCCCTCTTAACATAAAATCCCTCCTAATCTACTTTTTCTTTTATAATATCTAAAATTTTATTTACTACTTGTTCAATATTTAATTCAGAAGTATCTACTTCAATAGCGTCTTCTGCCTTTTTTAAAGGCGAAATAGCGCGATGTGAGTCCTGATAGTCTCTTTGATTGATATCATCCAAAATCTGCTTGTAGTCCACTTCCATGCCCTTAGAAACGTATTCTTTATATCTACGTTGTGCACGAGCTTCGGCAGTGGCGCTCATAAAGATCTTTACTTCGGCATCTGGAAGTACAACGCTACAAATATCACGACCATCTACGATATATCCTTTAGCGGCTGCTATTTCCTTTTGTAAAGAAACCAATTTAGTACGAACAGGGGCTAAGGCTGAAGTCTTAGAAGCCATCATGCCCACTTCGTTGGTACGAATTGTTTTTGAAACATCTTGATCATTCAAAATGACCTTATCTCCATCAAAACGAATATGAACGTTGTCCAAAGCAGATTCTACTGCACTTAGATCTTCTAAATTTGTGTTTCCTTCTTTCAAATATAAAGCAACACAACGATACATCGCACCAGTATCCAAGTGTGTCATATTTAATTTATCTGCAATAATATCACAAACAGAACTTTTCCCTACTCCGCTTGTTCCATCTACAGCCATGTTAAACTTTTTCATGGCTTATTTCCCCATAGAAAGGATTGTGTATAATACAAATCCAGTACAAGCAATTAAGGCAAGTAATAAGACAACAAGAATAATATTTAAAGCTTTAGAACCTTTTGAAGGAGCATCTTCTAATTCTTCTAAATTATATTCTTCATCGTCATCTTGTTCTTTCTTTGGTTCTTCCACCATTTCAACTTTAATTTCTTCCGCTTTGGAAGGAACTTCTTCTGGTTTAACCTTTTCTTCCACTTCGATTTTTTCTTCAGTATCTACTGGATCTTCTTCTTTTTTAGTTTTTTTATCTTTTTTCATCCAGCCAAATAGTTTTGGCTTTTCTTCTTCAACAAACTCTTCCTTTACAGGTTCAACGACTGGTTCTTTATTGGATTTATCTAAGACAAATTCTAAAATTTCTAAGTGATCTTCTTCCATTTCTGAATCGATATTATCGACTTCATCTTCTTCCATAGATTCGTCTTCAAATTCGCTGTGGAATAAATCGGATGAATCGATGATCATTGGTTCGGTGAATTCGATACGAGCTGGTTTAATTAAGACACTGGAAATTTCATCTTGTTCTTTTTTTACCGGTTTTATTTCAACTGAAGCCACTGCTTTTTCTTCATTTTTAGCATCATCGTGTTCAACCAATGGAGAAATACGATTTAATTTAGGCGAACGAGTAGTACTTAAAACATCTGTAGTGTGTTGTAAAGCCTCTAAACTTGTTCTTGGAAGCTTCATAGTTGAACCTAATTTTTCTTCATCTTCTTCCATTGGCAAGAAGTGATTGTTTCTACGTAAATTTGGTTCTTCTTCATCTAAAGATTTAAGAATGTTAATTTGTGTATCCGAAGAAACACGATCTCCATTTTCCATGTTATACTTCTTTACTTCCATTAATAAATCATTGATAACAGGTGAAGAACTAGTAGAAGCTTGATTTGGAGTAGCTTGTACTTGTTTATATGGATGATAGTCCTTCTTTGCGTGTGTTGATGTAGTTTCTGCATTTGAGGAAACTAACACATCTGCAGGAGAAGAAATAATACTTTCAGAGTCGATTTTTTCTCTTAATTCTTGATTTTTCTTTAATCTGGATAATTTGGCCATAATAAAAACCTCCTATTAAAATCCTATGATATTATACTATGAAAGTTATCTTTTTTAAAGAATCATTCGAAATGAAAAAAGATTCCCGAAGGAATCTTTTATTTCGCACGACTTGAATATTTTCCGTCTAATGTACTAACAACAATTCTTTCACCTTGGTTGATGAATAGAGGTACTTTTAATTCGAATCCAGTTTCAAGTACTGCATTCTTTTCAGCTGCTTTTTGTGTGTCCCCTTTAACAGCTCCTTCGCATTCAGCGACTTCTAATTCAACTTTATCTGGTAAAATGATGTCTAAGATTTCCCCGTTAAATACACGAATATTAACTAATAATTCAGAACCATCTACTAAGAAATTCTTTTCCCAGTCTAATCTTTCTGAAGGAATTTCGATTGTTTCGAAAGTTTCAGGATCCATAAACACAAAGGATACACCATCTGTATAAGAATAAGTATATTCTCTCTTATCAATGATAGCTGGTTCAACTTTTGAAGTTGGGTTATAAGAAACTTCCGTAATAGATCCAGTTCTCATATTTTTTCTTTTTACTAAATATTTTCCAGATAAACGACCTTGTTTATTTTGCTGGTTAAATAAGCATAAGAATAATTCACCATCTTCAATATATGATGTTCCAGCTTTACATTCTTTAATTGGAATTGCCATTTTTATTACCTCGCTTTGCCATTATTATTCTACTGTTTTAGTTTTGTTTGTCAACCTATAAAAAAAGATAAAAGCGCTTATTATTGCGCTTTTATCAAGTATCGAAAGGAATCGATATGAATAAAATCTCACATACGTTTAGGAAGGATGTCTGTATGCGAGTTACGTAGATTAAGACTGAGCCATTTCTTAATCTCTTTACGATAGTATAATAATATATTTTTTAAAGAATGTAAACCCTTACATTCATATTTTCGCTCATTTTTTCAAAAAAAGTGTATAAAAAAAGAGATTTGCATTGTCACAAATCTCTAAAATTAATTTATTACTTATTTAAGTAAGCTTGGATAGAAGCAGCAGCTTTTTTACCAGCACCCATTGCAGAAATAACTGTAGCAGCACCTGTAACGGCATCTCCACCAGCATAGATTCCTTCACGAGTAGTCATGTTAGTATCATCTACTACTAAGCATCCTTTACGGTTAACTTCTAATCCTTCAGTAGTTTGACGGATTAATGGGTTTGGACTTGTACCAATAGACATGATCATGCAGTCTGCATCGATAACGAATTCTGAACCAGGAATTTCCACTGGACGTCTACGACCAGAAGCATCAGGTTCACCTAATTCCATTTTGATACATTCCACACCGTTGATCCATCCTTGTTCGTTTCCTAAAACTTTAGTAGGATTACGTAATAAATCGAAGATAATTCCTTCTTCCATTGCGTGTTCTACTTCTTCTTTACGAGCAGGAAGTTCGTCTAATGAACGACGGTATACGATGTGAACTTCAGCACCTAAACGACGAGCACAACGAGCAGCATCCATTGCTACGTTACCACCACCTACAACAACACATTTAGTTGGGTGTTGGATAGGAGTTGGAGAACCAGCACGATAAGCTTTCATTAAGTTGATACGAGTTAAGAATTCGTTTGCTGAGTAAACACCTTTTAAGTTTTCACCTTCTAATTTCATGAAGTTTGGAAGACCTGCACCAGATCCGATGAAGATTGCTTCGTATCCTTCTTCAATTAAAGCATCGATTGAATCAGAACGACCAACAACGAAGTTAGTAATGAAGTTAACACCTAATTCTTTTAAGTGAGAAATTTCGTTTTGAACGATTTCTTTAGGTAAACGGAATTGAGGAATTCCATACATTAATACCCCACCAGCTACGTGTAATGCTTCGAATACAGTTACTTCGTAACCAGCTTTAGCTAAGTCACCTGCACAAGTTAAACCAGCAGGACCAGCTCCGACAACAGCTACCTTGTGACCATTTGTTTCTGGTTTAGTCATAGGTGTGTTGCAGTTTTCACGTACATAGTCAGCTACGAAACGTTCTAATCGACCGATCGCAACCGCTTCTGTTTTGATACCACGTACACATTTTGATTCACATTGGCTTTCTTGTGGACATACACGACCACAAACAGCAGGTAATGAAGATGTTACGCTGATAATTTTATAAGCTTCTTCAAAGTTTCCAGATTTTACTTCTTCAATGAAATCTGGGATATTTACATTTACTGGACAACCGCTAACACAAGGACGATTTTTACAGTGTAAACAACGATTTGCTTCTTCGATTGCCATTTCTTTAGTATAACCTAAAGTAACTTCTTCAAAGTTAGTGATACGAACTTCAGGTTCTTGGATAGGCATTGCTACCTTATTTGGTGCCATATTAGCCATTATTGTACCTCCTTACTGAATAAGTTACATGTGTCTTCACGTTCTTTTAATTCGAAGTCTCTATATGCTGCATTACGAGACATAGCTTCGTCGAAATCTACTTTGTGTCCATCGAAGTCTGGTCCATCAACACAAGCGAATTTCATTTCTCCATCTACTTTTAAACGGCAGCATCCACACATACCTGTACCATCGATCATGATTGGATTCATACTTACAGTTGTAGGAATTTCGTATTTCTTAGTTGTTAAACATACGAATTTCATCATGATAACTGGTCCGATAGCGATAACTTCATCAAATTTTTCACCAGCTAAAACTAATTCTTCCAATTTGTTTGTTACTAAACCTTTTTCTCCAACAGATCCATCATCACTCATTAAGCAATATTTATCACTTACAGCTTTGAATTCATCTTCTAAGATAACTAAGTCTTGGTTACGGAAACCGACGATTGTAGTAACATCAGCTCCAGCTTCGTGGAATGCTTTTGCAGTTGGATAAGCGATAGCGCATCCTACACCACCACCAATTACACAAACTTTTTTGTTTCCATCGATAACGCTTGGTTTACCTAAAGGACCAACGAAGTCTGGTAAGAATTCACCAACATTTTTCTTATTTAATAACATAGTAGTTTTTCCAACGATTTGGAAAATAATAGTAACACTACCTTGTTCTGCATTGCTGTCAGCGATAGTTAGAGGAATACGTTCTCCATCTTCGCTTACACGCAAAATGATGAATTGTCCAGCTTTTGCACGTTTTGCGACAAAAGGTGCTTCAATTACCATTTTTGTAACAGTAGGATTTAATTCAACTTTTTCTAAGATTTTATACATTTCTTTCACCCCGCTAAAATCTAGAATATAATATAGCACTTTTGATGAGGATTGTCACTATTAAAGAAAACAATAATGTAAAATAAAAAGGAGAATTTTCATCTCCTTACATACGGTCCTGAATTAAATCAAAATTTACCATTGGTGCCATTTGATCCATGTTCAAATTATAGTTACGATCACCAATATAATTAAATAGATCCGTTTCAAATTTTGGATTTTCTAATGCCTTATTAAATAGACGGATTACATTTTCGGCTTTGTTTAATGCCTGATCAAAAAGATCTAACATACTATCTGTACTAACAATGGAAGCATCCGCTGGATGAAGCCATGTATCGTGATTCAAATTTAAAATATCGTAATCATCAATTGGTTCATGAGGCACCAACAATCCTGAAAGAGCATGTTCTACCCCAAATACTTTTTCAATATTAGATACGACCTTGTGTTTCATTCCCTTCGCATCGTAAAGTACGTTTTGAATAAAGTACCAGTCTTGTAAGGATTGATACAAGTGATGCGCCTTTACTTCCTGGATGCCAAAGACATTATGGATAAAAGGAATATAGATACGACAGATTGCTCTAGCCTTTTCCTTGGAAACATCACAGATTTCTTTCGCTTTAAAATCCTTTGTAGTCAATCCGGTTTTTAACTTTAATAAAATCGCATCCAGACAAGATTCAAAACGGTGATGCCACCAGCTGGCATTTCCTACATTTGTATCACCGGTACGATACATAACATAAGGATGTGTTGTAGAATCCAAAGCCCAGTGACAAAGGTGTCCCCAAACATACACCGTCATATCTTCCTTAATTTGTTCATCTTTTTGTGCACGAATGCTTTCTAAACAAGAACGATAGAAATCGTTGACATTTCCCTTGTGCATATCGGTACCAATTTTAGAAATTGGAAGTTTTTCTTCGTGTTTTCGAGGATCTGTTCCATAAAAGAAACAGAAATCGGGACCATTTGAACCAATCTCGAAAAGTTGCTGATTGTTTTCGATTCGAGTACGTAACGATTCTTCCACGCGATCTTTCATATCACGTGCAAATAAAATGTGTGTAATAATATTAGGCATATTATTTCTCCTTTACTAAGTCACAAAGACCATGATAAACAATGTATTCCGCAAACGTATCCATTTTACAATACTCACGAATATCTTCACGAATAGACACTTTTTCTTCTTCGGATACCAGGGCAAAATTACGATAGGCATGAACTGCTTTTAAACCATCTTTTACAGTTAAATCGGCATAAGAATATTCACTGGTAAAAACTGGTAATACACTCTTTAAAGAATAGTGCCCACGCATTTTATTGTGATAATAGATACCTAATTCAAAAGGTTTGGATAAATCGACCATACGTTCACAGATCTGTTTCAATTCTTTTTCATATTGA
Source organism: Bacillota bacterium (assembly GCA_018065105.1). Classification (GTDB taxonomy): domain Bacteria; phylum Bacillota_I; class Bacilli_A; order Erysipelotrichales; family Erysipelotrichaceae; genus Floccifex. The sequence continues at coordinate 752 of JAGHTX010000179.1, read as the reverse complement.
GGAAATTGTTCCGCTAATTGTAATAGACGAAGCTTTTCGGCTCCTTCCATATTGTAAACCAAAACGGTTCCTTCTTTTGGTACATTTTGGATAATGGATTGAATAAAGCCTTCCCGACAATCTTCGACATCAAAGAAATCGGTATGTTCTAAAGTTCCATCTTCTCTTTCAATGTGTAATGAATACTGAAAACATAGAACATCGAAAGGTTTCATATTCTTATAAGGCGGAATCGCAAATGTATCCCATTCAAAATCTAAGTAAGAGATTGGATATTTGATATTGGTCAACCATTGCCCGATCGCAAGTTTATCCGCAAAATAGGTACACTGGCTTGCCTTATATTGAGCATACTGTAACTGAAATCCATCCAATTGATCTAAATCTAAATCGGCAATTTTTTCTACCCCGTTATGAAAAGCTTCTAATTTACTACGAGAGGTAGTTAAGAACAAAACTGAATCATCTTCTAGATTGGAATCATCAAAACAAGTATCATAATAAGAACATCGTCTGGAAGCTGTACAAAGTTTGGAACGCAACATTTGTGGTTCTTCCCCTTCTAAAATAGCTTTTGTAGCTTCGATGTTTTCTTCTAGATCAAACTCTAATTTATTTATATATTCTTCAATGGTTTTTCCTATATTATTTCGTTTATTAAATAAACGATCACTGGAAGACAACAATTCTTTAATGTTCAATTCTTCCTGACGAATATAATCTTTATTAATATATATAATTTCGTTTTCGAC
>JAGHTX010000139.1 GCA_018065105.1 Bacillota bacterium | reverse complement strand
GTATTTTAAAGATACCAAACAAAGAATGAATGAAATAATTGTTCAAGAACCTTAGTCATTTTTAAGAGCGAGATGAAACTTGTAGTTTTTCATGTAAAAATATAAGGATGTCCTAATATCTTTCCAAATACATATCCAAGAGCCAAACCCATGACCATCCCTAATAAGGCATAGTTTTCTAGATCCAGTTTATTCATATTTGCTGAAACACAAACTAAGAAAATGGATGTTCCTAGAAGAAGCCAAGGCCAGGCAACGCCTATAAAATCTGTCATACACTCCATCCTTTCTGATTGCACTTTAACACAATTTATAGAAAAGACAAGAGATATCACAGATTCACAAGACAATCATAAACCAGGAAATTTGTTTCTCTCACTCTCTAAAGAAAGTTCAATAACTTTTCGCAAGTACGCTTCTCTCTGGTTGGAATTTAGACAATTAAACTGATATATAAACAATGCACACATCACATTTCTTTGGGAATGTTTACCCATTCCTCGAATATTGCCTAAATCGCGACTGGTTTCAATACCGTCACATAGATCTCCAATGGAGCGAAATCCAGCTCTATACAAAGCATTGTAAGAGCGAATAGACAATTCAATATCCAACATACTAAGATCTCTTTTTCTTTGTTTACTGGTTAGACACATGGGGAATGTGAAATTTCCGTTTTTCAATACGTCCTGTAATTCTACTTCTGGAAAATAATTGTAAAAAATGGTTTTGATACGAATATAAGGGTCTTCTCTTTTTTTTGTCTGCCGACAACTAAGCGATGTCATAATAAATCCTCTCTAGTTTTCATTCTTATATGTATATAGAACGTCTTGCACAATAAAAGCACGTATTCCCTTTTGATCCGATTTCATTTCTTTCATAAACATTTCGTAGCTCTTATTATCAGAGGCATCTCCTTCAATATGAATCTTACTATCCCCAGTCATAGCGTAAACTTTTTTGATGACATCAAAAGAAGAAATTTTTCGGATAATTTTGTCAAAACATTCTGGTTCTGTATAAATATCGATAAAGAATTTTCTTCCTTCCCTATTTATTTTTGTTTCATATCCAAGAATGATTCCTCTTTTTTCCATAGCATCCATTCGATTTTTTACACTCACTCTGGAAAGATGGACTTTTTCGCCGATTTGAGAATAACTCAATCTCGCATTTCTAAGAATCACTTTAAGAATCTCAAAATCCTTTTCATCCATTTTACCTTCTACATACATATTTTTCTCCTACTACAGTGTCGACTCTGTATCTATATTCAATCATTAACTCTTTTTATTTTCAATGCCCCTTCTTTCATATCGTAATTCTCAATTACGTTTCGTAATCTCACATTTCTAATTTATTATTTTCAAAGAATTCTCTAAATGTTGTAAAATAATAGTAATAGAGAGGTTAATATTATGACACAATTCCCTAATTTATTTACACCAATACAAATCGGTTCGAAAACCATTAAGAACCGTATCTTCATGCCACCTCTTTCTACAAACTTAGCTAAGAAAGGATATGTGACAGAGGAATTGATCCAACACTATTCCGCACGTGCCAAAGGCGGTGTTGGGTTATTTGTTACAGAAGTTTGCACAATTGAACCAACGTATATCTACTTACCAGGAGATATGTCGATCCATGATGATTCCTATATCGAAGGATGGAAAAAACTTTACGAAGAAGTTCACAAATATGGTGCCGTATTACTTCCTCAATTATTCCACCCAGCTTATATGGCCTTCCCTATTCCAGGCACTCCACAATTAATTGCACCTAGCCATGTTGGACCATACTATGCCAAGGAAGCGCCTAGACCAGTCACCAAAGAAGAATTAAAAGTTATCATCAAACAATTTGGAGATGCAGCCAAACGTGTACAAAAGGCTGGTGGGGATGGAGTAGAAATCCACGCAGCACATGCCCATGGTTTATTAGGCGGATTCCTTTCCCCACTATTTAATAAGCGCTGTGATGAATATGGTGGAGACATCAATGGTCGTCTACGCTTAACATTGGAAGTCATTAAAGAAGTACGAGAAAGATGTGGTGAAGACTTTATCATCGATTGTCGTATTTCTGGAGACGAATACAGCGACGGTGGATTAAATGTTAACGATATGGTTTATGTGGCCAAACAACTAGAAAAAGCCGGAGTCAACATGCTTCATGTTTCTGGTGGATTAACCATCAAACGTGCCAGCTCTATTCCAGCGCCTGGTACTAAACAAGGAACTCATGCAGAAGCCGCTAAAAGAATTAAAGAAGCCGTATCGATTCCAGTGGCAACCGTAGGACGTATCATGGAGCCATGGTTAGCCGAAGAATTAATTGCCAATGGATATACAGATGCCTGCATGATGGGACGAGTTAACCTATGTGATCCAGAATTTGTGAATAAAACATACGAAGGAAAACTACAAGACATTCGTCCATGTATTGGATGTTTACGCTGCTTGAATGGAATCATGTTCGGTAAGCGTATTGCTTGTACAATGAATCCTTCTTTTGAATTAGAAAATGAAGAAACTTTAAAAGAAGCCGATACTAAGAAGAACGTATTAGTTATTGGTGGTGGTGTAGCCGGTATGGAAGCTGCCTTCCTTGCCAAGAAACGTGGTCATCACGTTGTACTATGTGAAAAAGATGCAGAACTTGGAGGACAAATTCATGCAGCTTGTGTTCCTATTGGAAAACAAGATCTTACTAAAGTTGTTCAATTTATGTCACATCG
>JAGHTX010000018.1 GCA_018065105.1 Bacillota bacterium | reverse complement strand
ATAAAGACCAGGATTGTTTAAACTGTTTGTTCCTCCATTTAGTACATAGGAAATCTTGTATGTACAGGGAATCCATTTCGCATAAAAAATCTTTTCTTCACAACTTCCTTTACGGATGGATGTTACTTTTTCTGTGCATTCTGAGTTTGTATACCATCCACCAAATTTATAACCATTTCTTTTTGGTGTTGGTAAGGTGATAGACTGGGCTATTGTATACGAATTTACAACTTTCTTAGAAAACTCTCCCTGATTCAATTGATATGTGATTGGATAAGAGATGGGTTTCCATTTGGCGTATAAAGTTCTGTTTCCAACAAAATCCGATACCTCGCTAACCTCGTTTTTAAAAGTACGTTCCTTGTACCACCCTAAAAACTCATATCCCTTTTTTTCAGGTGTCGAGAATACTAGATTATCGCCAGTTTTGTAGCTTGTAGGATTGTCCAAAGTATTGATACCACCATTCATAGAATAGGATAGTTTGTAGGTAACGGGGTTCCAGATCGCATATAAAGTGATTTCTTGATTTTCTTCACTATTGAGTGCTGTATAATTGCTTCTATTTTGAAAGGATTGTCCACTTCCATCTTTACTTGTATTCCATTCTTTAAACGTATAACCCGTATTTTTAAAAGTATTAACTGGTAATGCATACGTTTTGTCATGTACTCGATTTAATAGAGTGGTCATTTTACCTGAAGTGGCTCCATTTCCATCAAGGACAATACTATAAGTTGTCTTGGACAAATCGAGATAGGATTGTTCTTCACGGATTTCTTCTGCATAAACAGGAGTTGATATATTCGGATGTATTGAGCTTATACACAATAGTGAAAGTAGTAAAATTATCTTTTTCATACTCTAATAATATCATTCTTTAATATGAAAAAAAGCAGAATTTTTTTATTTCTGCTTTTCTTATTTCATTATTTTTGAACCATTGTTTTGTAGTATAAGACTAAACCTAATCCTGCACTCACTACATCGGCTACAAATTGGGAAACGATTAATCCTGTATATCCGAAAATTTGTACCAAGATGATCAAGATTACGACAAATAAGATACCTTGTCTAGATAATGACATAACTAAAGCTGGGAAAGCTTGTCCAGATGCCTGGAATAGTACCGATAATTCAAGTACAACTGCTCCAAATACAGTTCCTAATACTTGCCAGCGTAACATCACGGTTCCATATTCTACGATTTTTCCTGTATCTAAGAAGATTTTCATCATACCTTCAGCTCCGATAAACATAACGGCTGTAAAGGCTAAACTCAATCCACCTAGGAATAATAAACAGAATTTGATCAATTCGTTTAACTTGTCTTTTAACTGGGCACCATATAAATATCCATATAGTGGTACACCACCAAAGGCAAATCCGACTAAGATTAGTTGAGAGATCATATTGATTTTTAATACGATTCCCATAGCGGCTACACGTTCACTTCCGTATTTTACTAAGAAGATGTTAAGAACAACAATACATAAACTTTGCATCAAGTTTGTTAGAGCAGCAGGAATTCCGACACCTAAGATATCTTTGACTTCGGCCATACCTACTTTCCATTCGGAAACAACAACCGATAAGAATTTTGATTTCTTTAACACAAAGAATAAGCAAATCAATACGTTAAAGATATATCCAATAACGGTTGCCACAGCAGCTCCAAAAGCACCCCATCCAAAGACAGAAATGAAGATTGGGTCTAAGATAATGTTGATAATGGTTCCTGTGACTGAAGCGACCATGGATTGTGTTGCCATACCTTCACAACGTAGTAAGTTGGAGTGGATGAAAGACAAGATGACGATTGGTGCCGATACAGCTAGGACTACATAATATTGTCTTGCGTATTCAATGGTATCTTCTTGCGCTCCTATTAAGTGTAACAATGGTGTTTGGAAGACAACCATTAAGGCTCCAATCACAATTCCAGTAACGATTGCGACATAGAAGCAGAACGATGATACGTGACGAATTCCGTTTGTGTCTTGTTTTCCTAACAAACGGGAAATTAAAGAACTTCCCCCTTGCCCGTAGATATTTCCGAATGCCATTAACGTTGTGAAAATTGGGCTACAGATTGATACCCCAGCAACTAGAGCTGTGTTCATAGTCTGGGCGATGAAGTAGGTATCAGCTAGGTTATAAACCAGGCTGACTACCATTCCCATAACAACCGGTAAGGCCATACTGAAATAGGTTTTAGGTAAGTGGTCTAAATCAAAAACATTGTTTTCCATATATTTACTCTCCTCTTTACGATTCTTATTATATCGAAAGGATTGTGTCATCATTGTGCCACGTGTCACAACAAAAAAAGAATAGTCGAAACTATTCTTCACTTTTCCAGAAATCAATAGGTTCATAGTCTTGTAAAGGAGCTAGGAAGCCATGTTGTTCCAATTGGGTTTGTATTAAATTTAAGATCACTTCGGTTGGTGCACTCACGGTATGGTAGTGATATCCTGCCGTTACATTTTTTAATAAGGATGATTTTCCTGTTTTTATATCGGCTAGAAAGTTATCAATATCCATGCGGGAACGGATATTTAATTCCGCTTTTACTACACCATAGACTTTGTGATAGACAAAGACATCTTCGATACATCCTCCAAAATCAATAATCAATTGAAGTTCTTCCCTAGTTTGATCATCGTTGTGGTGCACTTTAAATACACGTTCGACTTTTTCAATTTCTTTTAAAATATAACCATGATTGGTTGATAAAATATCTAAATTCTGTGCTCTTAGTAGCGCAATATCTTGTACAATTACTTGGCGACTTACCCCAAAATGAGTTGCCAGGTCCTTTCCTGCCACAGGCGAGTTGGACTCTCTTAACATTTGTACCATTTTAGTTCTTCGTTCAGATCCTCTCATACACCCCTCCGATATCCTATACACATGACAAGACACATGTATACCATTATTCTGACAGATTCTTGTTCACTTATCAACTTATTCGTAACGACTTTTTACTTTTTTCTTGGAAGACAAAGGATTGTTTTGTTTGGCATACGAATACGCTCTTGCCTTTAATAATTCTTCTCTTCCCTTTCCACTTCGTGTATAAATAATGTCCATTTTTCCCATCACTTTTTTTAAATGGGAATAGAATAAATTCGCTAGTTCTTTATTGGTCGCAAAGCTTTCCGGAACACAATAATAATGATTTCGATTTTTCAAAAGATATCTTTGATTGTTGATTGGTGCAAAGATTTCAGAGACGTTTTTCGCAAACATTTCTTTTTCTCTTTCACTGCCTCCTTGTAGATAGATTGATTGATGTTCTCCCGAAGAATGTACAATACAGGCATACTCATTTTCCTGTAATAGATTGGCCTCTTTCATAGCAGAAATCAATCCTTCCCCCATTTTCTTTAATCGTTTAACCGGACTTGAATAGGCATAGATATTGGGAAGGAAAAGTCCGCCAACGAGTCCGGAACTGATGGATAATAAACGAAAGGCTTCAAAATCCAGCGTTTTAAATAGCGCAAATAAGCCAATCGAACATACTAGAGAGCCTAGAGCTACCATAGATTTTTCAGCAATGTTGGCCTTAGGAATGGCTTTTGTATGCACTTCATTTTCCTGAACAATTTCAAATTTACTAGATACATCCAAGGCGGTATTCCATCTTTCTTTTAAACTGTCTCTCTGTTTGGAAAGTTCTAACATTTTTTGATTGCTGGCTTCCACATTTTCTTTGGTGAAAGGCTTTTGAATGCAGCTGAAGCGTTCGATTCCATCGCAAATGATATCTTCACTGTAGTGTAGACCTAGAAAGTGTTTCATTCTTTTTTCAACAATGAGCCAATCTTCACTTTCCACCACTTCTAAATCGGCATGTTCCTGTTTCTCTTTTTTTAGAATGGAGTTTGGTTTGATACAGACAAGATGCCAGATATTACTTGTCTTATTGGGATTTTCTTTAAAGACACGAATGGCTCTTCCTCGCATTTGATTGCTTAACATAAACGAACCGACAAAACTAGCCAGGATCAAAGAATTCACACAAGGAGAGTCCCATCCTTCACCTAGTAGAGATTTAGTTCCAATCAGGATATGGAAAGCCCCTTGAGAAAAGAGTGTACTCATGATGGAGGCCATCGCATGAAAATCTCCTTTTACCGATACTTTTACATATTGATCTTCGGATATCTTTCCGACTTTTTCTAAAGATACGGGCTCATTGATATACGCTAACATGTCATCAACTGCACTTTCGGGTAAGATGACTAATCCTCCGCATAATACGGCAATCTTAACGTCCTGATTTTCAAAGTGTTTTCGTAATGTCTCAAAAAATGGAAGAACACCAAGACTCGGCACAAAATTTTCCGTTCCTAGATTCTTTTCCTGTTCTTTTCGAATGTAGTCGGTTAGCACAAGTAAGCGTAGATCTTTTCCTAAAGCGTCCCATTCACTTTGAGCGATGGAGACAATACTGTTTAGTTTTCCCATGGAATGAATGAGTAGTTTTTCTACATTCGTATTTAAACAAAGCTGTACCTGATTCTTTTCAATACAGCCTTTTGATTTTAAATAATCGATCCAGACTTCTTTCCATTCTCCTGGATATTCAAAATCTTCTATCGCATTGTATAGCACATTTTGAAGGAGTACTTCCATCCAGTGTAGATTGATTTTTGGTAAGTGCTGGCTTCCAATCAGTTCTTGTAGATAGACTGGTATTTGATAATTTTTTGCCTGCAGATAAATTAATAAAGAAGATAAGTAACTTGGATCTTCTAATAATTCACTGGGAAACATTTGTTGATGAAATACTTTGTGGCCTAGTATGACCTTTTCAAACTGTTCATCGTGTAAAAAGGCTAAGGCAACTTCTTTACTCTTCTGATTGAAGGCTTCCACGACTTTGGTTTCTTCTTTGGTCGGATAGTTAAAATAAATATAATCCTGGTGGGCACAAAGAGAACCTTCTTTTACAAGTTCGGGAATACTGATTTCTTCATCAATGTCTCCGCACATAGAAATATAGCGATTCCATTGTTGCAAACCACTGTCATAGGGTGGTGTTGCGGTTAAAGAAATGGTTTCTACATTACCGAGTTTATTCTTAAATTCTTCTAGGGATTTCCACCATTCACTTTTTAAATGGTGACATTCATCTAGACAGAGTACTGAAGTTCCTACTGTATATAGCGCATGGAATAGATCAAAGTTGGAATAATCCACTTCTTCCTGTTCTTCATCCATTCCCTTAAATTTGCTCATACAGGCATGAATGGATTGATACGTCGTAATCGTAATGGGTTTTATATCTTTTAGATTTTGGGAAATTAGAGAACTTTCTAATTCTTTATTTACTAAGAAGGCATCTACAATGCGATCCTTCCATTGTTCACGAATGGTAATCGATGGTACAAGAATTAAAACGGGTTTATTGATACGGGCAATCAGTTCAATGCCTAAGGTCGTCTTTCCACTTCCCGGAGAGGCAACGATATGAATTTTGCCATCTTTTAAATATTGAGAAGAATGATCTAAAACGCGTTGTTGATAGGTTCTCCATTTTCCTTGAAAGTTTAAATTTGTTCGAATCATGTTTCTATTTTACCATACAAAAAGGTAGACACTCTATGTGCCTACCTGAATTTTTTTCTAAACAAAATCGGTTTCGATTGTTAAGATTACGTTTTGTTCTGGATAGATCGTTTTCATGTAATCTTCAAATTTTGAACGCAGTGCATCCCAGTCTTTTAGATCGTAATCGACGATAAAGTCGCAATAGATATCGTTTGTTTTTTCGTCTAAGTATAGAGCGTGGAAACTTTTTACATGTTCATTATCATGAATAAAAGATTGAATGTTTTTGCGCATTGTATTAATATACTCGGCATCGTGATTTACCGCATAAACTCCAAATACCATGACAACATGATATTGGTGCATAATACGAAGCTGTAGATCGTGTAGGAACTGATAGATTTCTCCTACAGTTTTCTTATGATCAATTTCTACGTTGACCGATCCAGACCAGGCATCGGGTCCATAGTTGTGAAGCATCATATCTACAGCAGCTAAAATTCCTTCGGTAGAACGAATTTCTTTGTAGATTTGCGCTGCCAGTTCTTCATCTCCAGGACGACCAATAATATCCCCTAATGTTCCCATTAAGGCATCATATCCGGCTTTTATGATCAATAAGGATGTGATAACCCCGGCATAGGCATCAATGTTCCATTTAAAGAAGATAAATACCAAGGCAGAAATAATGGTAATTGTGGATGCATAAGAGTCCGCTCTACAGTCGGCTCCTACGGCTTCTAAGGCTCCTGAGTCAGCTTTTTGTCCCATCTTGATTGTATAATTTCCTAAGAAGAATTTAATAACAGCTGAGAAGGCAACCGTACATAGAGCTAAATAGGAAACACTGATTTCTTCTGGGTTAAATACCAATTTTACCGAGCTCATTAACATTTCAATTCCGGTTACTAGAATAATAACCGCAATGACCAGTCCACTGATGTATTCAATTCTTCCATATCCAAATGGGTGTTCTTCATCGGGGTGCTTTTTTGCCAGTTTGGCTCCAATTAAGGTCATTACCGAGCTTAATACATCGGCAGCATTGTTAGCTCCTTCAGAAACAATCGCAATAGAGGAAGCTAATAAACCGATAATGATTTTTGTTAGAGCAATAAATAGATTGGCTAAGATTCCAATTCCGGATGTTGTCGTAATAATTCCATCACGGCTTTCTGGATCTTGGCGAAATAATTTATAAAAGATTTGCATACTACTCTTCTCCTATTCTTCACACGCTTAATACCTTACTACATTCGGACTAATAATTAAAGAGTAGATTGGTTTGAGTAGAAATATACAAACTAGAGATTGTAAATATACAGTATTTGTTCTTGAAATTCTTCACTAAAATCTTCTAGGTCTTTTTCAGTGATGGCTCCATC
>JAGHTX010000151.1 GCA_018065105.1 Bacillota bacterium | reverse complement strand
ATAAAGAGCAAAAGAAAAAGTTGATTAATAAGATGTTAAAATCTTTATAATTATCTTTATGAAGCAAATAGAAATTGTTTTTTATCCAATATGATTTCTATCCTTAACTTTGAAGAATTTGTATAACTAAAGAAAGAGTCACTAGTAAGTAAACTCACTAATGCTCTTGTCGATTGTTTTCTCATCCAATCCAAATTGTTTCAATATAGTTTCTTCCCAATCTATCTAAAGATTTAATAACAAGTGTATCACCATTTTTACATGATTTGTTTAAGCCATAAGTATTGTGGTCTTTGAAAGTCTTTACCACTCATTTTTTCAACTATTATATGTGCTTCACTTGTAACAAACGGCTTAATTGCTTCAACTTGTCGATCTTCTTTCCTCGGGTACTGACATGTATATATCTCCATATTTTGCTCATATTATATCCTCATAGTGTATGTAAACTACATGTACATTTTTGCACATATACATTAATTATTCAGTAATATCAAACACACAAAAAAAGTACTTTCCACAATGTACGAAAAAGTACAATAAAATTTACTCAATAATATTAATTCATTAAAGCTATAGTACATAATTGCATTTTTTACTCTTAATTAATAAAGAATAGACACTTTATTACTTCATCAATTGCAACTTTTTCATAAATTCTATTTCTTCTAATACCTACTTTATTTCATATTTTTCAAGAGAATTAATATCCATTAGCAACAAATAAAGTTAATTTAGCGTTATAAGAAGATATTTTGTATAAAATAAGCGTCATTTTGCGTGATAAATAAAAGAAAAATCCGACATTTGTCGGACCTGTCAGGATTTTTAAGAAAACGAAGTGTATTATTTACATTAATAAAATGGAGTATAAGATAATTTCGCGACTGGTTTCTTGTAAATCAGATAGTTTAATATTTAAAATACTTTCTATTTTCTCCAGCTTGTAAAGAAGGGTATTTCTATGCATATACAACAATTCGGCTGTTTTCTTACTGTTTCCACCTGAAAGAATATAAGTTTTAAGAATCTGAATAAAATTAGTGTTATTTAATGCATCGTAGTTTGATAAAGTTTTAATCATAGGATGAATTAAAAAATCTTTTTTATCTGCCAGTGCATGCTTTAACGTGTGAGCATATGTCATTTCAAAATCCCAAAGGATATCCTCCTTCTTATACTTTCTTCCATATTCAATTGAAACAAGAGCTTGTTGATAGGCAATACGAATATCCATTATATCGTTATAGACAAAGCTAATGCCACAACATAAATTTAGTTTTATTATTTCTTCTTTTAAAGAATGTAAGGAATATTCATTAGAATCGTATAGGATAACAATATTATTTTGGAATATGAAACAAATATTATCCTTGCATCTACGAAGAATACGAGAATATGCATATTCAATTTGAGCTTGATTAATATATTCATCTGAAATATGGCAAAGACAAGCTAATTTATAAATTGTGTTTGTATCCCAGTTCGCTTTATGTAGATGGTATTCCAATGCTTCAAATGGGATTGATTTATTGTCTAGAAGCTGTTGAAGATAGTAATGAATTACATTGTAGTTGTTTTTTTCTTTAAATGATAATGAAAAGTATAGTTCATAGTAATCTCGAACAATTGATAAAACAGCTTTTTCTCCATCAGAAATTTCCTGAATAAGATTGGTAATCGCTACTATACCAAATAGTTCATGATTCACATAAATGTTGGCAAATAAATCAGTATTCCCATAAGGATTTCCTGCTGGAATATAGATTTCCTTCTTATGTTTGGCAAAGAAGTATATGTCTTGATCAGGAATATTGTAACTGTCAACTGGAGCTAGACCATGTTCTACAATATCTAACCACTCTCTATTCAACTTTTCTTTACTTGGTATAGATCCAGCTGTACCAATCAAGCGAAAGGATAGATCAAATAGCGCAATAGGATTTTGTAACATAAGTCCAATTTCGTTTGATAGACTAACAATATTTTTATGCTTAACGATTTCTTTTTGGACTTGTTGATTCCAATTTTCAAACTGAATAAATACATCCTGTATTTCATCAAATAACTCATATTTATTCACTTTATTTTGGTAATAAATCGCATTCTGCTTAGGAATTTTATTCTTTATTCCATTGATAATGAAAGAAAATGTGTAGATTTTGTCATAATACAAGTCAAAGTCTTCTCCACTAATAATATAAATGCATTCTTTTTGTAATTTACAATCTGTATGAAAGAAACGAACTTGATTTATAGATAAATCATAAGTAGAACACTTTACGAGTAAATTACATTCATTCTTAATTTGATCATAAATAATTGGTAAATTGATTTTCATAAATTCATTCTCTCACAAAAAATTCGGATGATAAACATCCGAATTATAAAATATCTAATGCAGCAAAGTATCCTTGGTGAATGGCTTTCTTAACGATACTAGCGCCTGTACAATCTCCAATAGCTCTGAAAGATTCCCAATTTGGCCAATCTTGAATTTCTTCAACAATAGCTGAATTAGGAACACTACCAATTGCGTATAGAACAGTATCCGCTTCAATCATAACATCAACACCGTTTTCATCAGTATACACAATACCATTTTCTAATACTTCTTTTGTAGAAGCTTTTAAAACAATGTGTAATAGATCAGGATAGTTAGCGAAAATATCATTTAAAGTTGGTTTAATAAACATATTGGCATCACGAGCAATAGTGTCGGTTAATTCAACTAAGTAAACTTCTTTTCCTTCTTTTAATAAGCTGACAGCAATTTCACAGTTGATTAAACCAGCTCCTATTAAGATTACCTTTTGACCAATTGTTTCAGGATTGAAATAAGCAGCCGTACCATAACGTGCATTTTCAATTCCAGGGATATTTGGGATACGAGGAGTCGAACCAGAAGCTACGATAATATCTGAAGGATTTAGTGAATCAAGTAAAGCACTATTTGCTTCCGTATTTAACATAACTTTGATATTTCGTTTTTCAACTTGTCTTACATAGTAATCTTTTAGATCTTTTAATTCTTGTTTATGACCATGATCAGCAAATAATAAAGTACCACCCAATTGATCATTCTTCTCAACAAGAGTTACATTATGTCCTCGATCACATGCAGTAATAGCGGCTTCCATACCACCTACACCACCACCTACAATCACAACATCTTTGCTTGATTTAGGGCTTGAGGTATTTAATAAATAAGCTTCTTGACCAGCGGTAGGATTGATATTACAACGATAGAATCCGGTATATAAACCAGCCATACAGTCTGAACAACGAATACAAGGTTTTACATCTTCTTCTTTACCTGTTAACCATTTCTTAGGTAAATCTGGATCAGCTAAAATACCACGACCAATAGAGAAGAAATCAATTGCTCCTTCTGCGATTAATTCATCCATTAACTTAGGATCGTTGTGAGAACCAACTGCTGTTAAATATGCTTTGATACCAGCTTTCTTTAATTCTCTGGCAATTGGAATATTAGTGAATCGTCCCATTAATGGGTTATTCCAGCAATAATGTTCAGAATTATGATAATCTCCTGAAGAGATTTCAATGATGTCTACATATTCTTCAGCCATCTTACAGAATGCGATACATTCTTCAATAGACCATCCATCTCCATCTTTTTGATGTTCATCACCGCTAATACGAATTTGAATAACGATATTTGGTCCAACTTTTTCACGAACAGCTTTTAATACTTGAAGAGGGAATTTAGCGCGATTTTCAATACTTCCACCGAATTCGTCATTACGTTTATTCCAATGAGGAGATAAGAATTGAGCAAGTAACCAACCATGGCAACATTGAACCATAACTTGATTAAATCCAGATTGAACTGCACATAATGCTGCTTCTGCAAAATCATTTGTGATACGATCCATATCCTCTTTGTCCATTGCTTTTACATGTACACCCATTTCTTTATCCATATCCATAGGACCAACAACAACACCATTTGATGCACTGTTGAAAAAAGGCATAGCGAATAATCCGGCATGACACAATTGGACACATGAATTTGCACCGTGTCTTGAAATTGCATCTGTCAATTTAATCCAATCTTTAGCCGGTAAAATAAAACGACTAAAATCTGGGCGAATCACATCAACATTTGGTCTACGAACAGCATCTACATTATTAACAGGTGTTTCACCATAGTTAACACTAGAAACACCACCACGAGCTTTCTTTTCATAGAATAATACAGTTCTAAAATCTGGTTGACCACTATATTCATCTGGATACGTTAATCCAGTAGGAGTTGAGAAAATTCGGTTTCGATATGTAACTCCACGAATAGTAAGTGGTTTAGATAAATTTGGATATTTTTTCATATAAGTACCTACCTTTTGTTAAAATACTAACAAACCAAATATATGAATCCCATGTTAAAGTTATCTATGAAATACTCATTATTTCGGCAATAATGACGAAAAAGGAATCCGTTAGGATTCCATCTAGTATATAAAATGATATATCTTGTAGGAAAGTGATAATAAGAAAACAATATCCCCATTCTCTAAATCAATACAGGTAAGCTCTTTCGCATGCTTAAACACACATGGTAATGAAAAATACCTTGTGCGCCAGTCTAATTTTATTTTTAATATGTATGTGAAGATGGATATACTACAGAGCACGGTGAGGTGAGTTGCGAATTTCACAACTTTACTAACGATCAAGCCAGCATAAAAACCAGTGCAAGTTTGGTTTCTTCAGGCACACATGAGTAAGGTATTGTAGTCAGCAAATTTAGCAGATATCGAAACTCCAGTGCAAACAAGAGTTAAATATCTAAAGAACAATTTAAAATCAACACTAAAAGAATTACTAAACAATGGAATCACTTTAGATCAGATCCGAGAACTTTTACCTTCTGAAAGTGATTCAACTATTTCTATTCCCGTCCCAATAAACTAGCTAACTACTGGGGGAAAGAGGGCACCATGCTTAAATGTTATTTTTTTTAATATTTATTTTCAGATTAACCACCTTATCCTTTTTATTTATTCAATCTTCTGTAACAACTGATATACAAAATCAACTTGGCCACATGTTTTTTCTTTTACTTCTTTTGTCACTTTGTGAAATGTATATGGATATTGTACATTTTCAAACATCGCAAAATCATTATAAGAGTCACCAATTCCAAACGATTCATAATTATTTCCTAACAAAGATAACAGAATTTGAATACCATTCCCTTTTGTTACGTCTTTTTGCACAACATCTAAATAGTGACGATTTAGTATTCCATGTATATTCTTTTTTGTTTCGTGCAAATATTTTTGAACTTCTAAAACTTCTTCAATATTTTTGTTTGGATTATAGATACAAAAAGTATCGAAATCATAAGAACTCGCATTTAAATATTCCATATAATC
>JAGHTX010000076.1 GCA_018065105.1 Bacillota bacterium | reverse complement strand
AAGTGTTCACCAATTAGTCCATAGTTCATATTTAAATCCTCCTAACATAAGATATTATGATGATAATATAAGAAAAAATCAATCTAAAAATACTCATATTTATCAGATATCGCTTGTCAAATGAACTTACCAAAATGGTCACTAATTTGGTTTATTCGGTCAAAATTTTGTATCTATATTTATAGTGGTATAATAAAGACAACAAATACATATTAACTATTGGAGGTACACATTATGAAAATTAACATTGTTGGAAAAAACGTTACCATTACACCTGGTATTCGTGATAAGGTTACAAAGAAACTAGAAAGTTTATCAAAGTATTATGTAATCGATGAGGAAGATACAGCTAATGTTTTGATTCGTACATATCCTTTAAAACAAAAAATTGAAGTGACTATTCCTACAAAAAATGCGATTCTTCGTGCTGAAGTTTCTCACGATGATCTATACGCAGCCATTGATTTAGTCATTGATAAACTAGAAGATCAAATTCGTCGCCAAAAAACACGTTTAACTCGCAAGAATAAAACACACTTGGCAGAAGCATTCCTGGATGTAGAATTATTTGATGATTATACAGACGATGATGAAGTTGTTAAGACAAAATCAATTGTTCCAACTGAAATGTCATTAGACGAAGCAATCATGAACATGGAATTATTAGGACACAGCTTCTACATTTATACAGACGATGAAACTGGAAAAATCGCCGTTGTTTACAAACGTAACGATGGTGGTTATGGATTGATTGAAACTGAATAAAAGTCTTTAAGAGGTACAAAAAAAGTACCTCTTTTTATTATGTCAATTTCTACATCTTTTGTTTAAATTCTGTAACTAAAAATGAAAAGAAAAGAGAAATGATTATACTTTCTTTAGATAAAAAAGGTGTACCAAAATGAGAAGAACTTTTACAAAAGTGGTGGCATTTTTGACGACAGTCACCATATCTTTTTCTATACTTTTTACGACCGTTTTAGCCCAGGAAGAAGTCGAAGAAGTATACGAAGATGAACAAATGCAGGAAGAAATCACAAACGAAGAAGAGGCCAGCGAACAGGAAGTAGAACGTTCGAATCAGCTGGAAATCGAACTTCAACAACGAGAAGAATCGTTAAGAGAAGCCGAAATCTTGAAGAATCAGGCAGAAGAACAGATTGCGAAAGGCTCCGTTGGATTTTTTGAATACGTACAGGATAGTGTTGCCATTTCCAGAATAAACAATGCGACATATGCCTATTATACAAATATCGGCGATGAACAAGATGCCACTTCGTTAGAAAATATGAAAGAGAGCCTTGCCTTTATTCGCGAATGCAACAGCTTGCGACAACAGGAAGGGGTTGCCCCTTTAAGGGTGTCCCATGAGATGATGGCTATTTCCCAATCCAACACCAATGCCGCAAAATACTTAATGCGCCATTGTCGACAATATTATGTCTCTGAAAATCTTGCGTTTTATTATAAAGATCCTTTTGATGGATAGTATACACAAGAAAAAAGAGTTTATGAGTATATGAAGGAACATCCCAAAGCCACTCCGGCAGAAGTGGTAAAAGCTCTAAATCTGTATGATACAGACGATGTACAAACAGGACATTACTTGAATATCATTGACAAAAAGGTAACAGTGACTGGCTTTGCGGTATCTAAGAACAACAAGCGAAAAATATTTGGACAAGTGTTCTTTGTGAGAAGGAAAAACATATACGAATGATGAATACGAAGCCATGTTTATGGACTATTATAATTCTCTTTAACAGGCAATACAGAACTATGATCAGGCCCTGGATGCCTATAACGAGATACTAGCTGCTAATAACCAAGAAAAGGTATATACGATTACTTTTCAAGCAGATAATGCCACCCTCACAAAGAAGAGTATGTATATGCTAGATGGAAAAGAATATGGTCAATTACCGATACCGATAAAAGAAGGCTGTACCTTTCTTTATTGGCAAACCACACAAGGAGAAACGATCCAGCCAAATAGTATTTTCTATCAAAAAGAAGATATCGTCTTAACCGCTAAATTTATAATAGAAACCTATTCCATTGTTTATGATGGAAATGGTGGCTACAACATTCCCGTAAATCAGGAGAAAGTCTACAATCAAGATATTGTGCTAAGCTCAAATATTCCAGAAAGATATTTATATACCTTTGTCGAATGGAATGAAGAAATGGATGGAACAGGAAGAAGCTATCATCCTGGACAGGCTTATACATTAAATTCTTCCTTGTACTTGTATGCGATATGGCAACGAAAAGAGATTGATTCGATCACACTGAATACACAGCAGGTCCATCTATTTGTTGGGGATGAAACACAATTAGAAGTACAGATTTTACCTTGGAAAATGGTAGAACATACTATTTTGGAGTGGAAAAGTGAAAATGAGAATATTATTAGTGTGGATGATGGAAAAATAAAAGCTCTAAAAGAAGGAGAAACTCAAGTCTATGTGGCAAGTCACGATGGAAAACAGGCAACCTGCAAAGTTATCGTACAAGACATTCCAAGTCGCCTGGAAGGCTATTCGTTGTCTTTATCTGGTAACATTGGTGTAAATTTTTATATGCGATTAAATGAAGAAATCACAGAAGATGAAAATGCATATATGGAATTTATTTCTCCAGATGGAAAAATTCAAAAAGAGAATGTAAATCAAGCCAAACAAGATGGAATCTATCATGTGTTTACCTGTGAAGTAAGCGCAAAAGATATGACAGGAGATATTCAGGCAAAGCTTATCAATGGAAAAGGAGAAGGAATCAAAGAATATCATTATAGTGTGGAAGAATATGCGAAATATTTAATCGAACATGTCCCAACTTACGAAGAACATTCCATCGAAATTGCCAAAGCTATGATGACCTATGGAAAATATACCCAAGAGTATTTTGGATATAAAATTGACCAGGTACCAAAGGAAACAAACACTTTAGAAGATCTGGATCTATCCTGGGCAAAATATCAGTATTATACATATGGACAAGAGCCTTCCATTGAATTTGTCGGCGCAAGATTGCTTCTAACTTCACGTCCTTCTTTAAAATTATATTTCTTAGGAGAAGGTACAATTCGTATAAACAATGAAGTTGTTTCGACTGAAAAAGAAGGGAACTATACGATTGTAAAAATATCGAACATTACGAACATGTCAGAGATGTTTAACATTCATTCGGATTCGCTCTATCTACAATATGGCATTTATAGTTATGTCGGACAAGCTATACATTCCGATAATGAATCTTTGATCCGTTTAGGAAAATCACTCGTTGCGTATAATAAATCGTTGTTTTATGTGTAAAAAGGTTGCTCAAGAGACGAAAAAAAGGCCTTTAAATGCGTGTTTAATCATAGTTTTTTAATTACACCCCCTTTTCAATCTATAAAAATATGATATAATTATTGCGATAAGGAGGATTTATACCATGGCATTTATGGATAAATTTAAAGAATTTGTCAACCCAGTTGATGATGATGAAGATGAAGATGAAGTTGAAGAATACACACCTGCACAAGCACAACCAGTAGCACAACCAGCTGCTCAACCAGTAGTTAGCGAATCACAAAGCTACTATGAAAAACCAAAATCAGCAAACAGCGGTTCTGATTTAAGCGCTGGAACTAAAATGGTTTTATTCGAACCTCGTTCATTCGGTGAATGTGAAGAAGTTGGTCAACGTTTAAAAGAAGGTAGAGCTGTTGTAGTTAACCTACACAAATTAGATCGTGACTACTCTCAACGTACAATCGATTTCTTAACAGGTGTTGTTTATGCATTAGATGGAAAAATCCAAAAAGTAGGAACTAATGTAATTTTATGTTCTCCTCAAAACATTGGAATTGCTGGAACTATCTCTTTAGGTTCAGCTGACGATGTTGATGAAGAAGAATAAAACAGAACATTCTCAATTTTATATTAAAGGTCAGGATGACTTTATTGCGAAGATTCGTGATCAGTTTCACGTAGCTACATCTTTCAATAAACCGGTCTTGACCTCTTTTTTATCGCTTCCAGAACAGAATATAGTGGAACAGATTTGTCCTAAAGATCTATATGTCTGTTTTAATGGTGGATATGAGAATGCAGAACGCAAGATTGCGTGTATAACACCTATGGAAGAGATGTACGATAGCGACCTGGTTATCTTAGAAGCCACTTACAATTCAAACTTTCGACAAATCCAACACAAAGATGTATTGGGCTCCCTTTTACATTTGGGATTAGAAAGAGAAGTGCTAGGGGATATCTGCATTGAAGAAGATCGAATCGTCGTTTTTGTGAAAGAACAAATAGCCGATTTTATTCAAATGAACTGCACGAATATTGCACGCATGAATATTCAATTTGAACGGGTGGATTTTGTGGATGTGACCGGTCCTAAAAAACAGGAATTGATTATAAATGTCAGCTCTTTGCGTATGGATGCGATCGTTGCCAGTCTGGCACATTGTTCCCGGAAAGAGGCTGCATTAAAAATAAAACAAGGTTTTGTAAAATTAAACGATGTCATTCTTGAAACAAACCAACAATTGTGCCATAATGATTTCGTTTCAATTAGAAAAGTTGGTCGTTTCCAATATATTGAAATCGTAAATACTACGAAGAAGGAACGATTGATGTTGAAATTTGAAAAATATTCATAAGCAACGAAGAAGACGCGTTAAAATAAGGAAATTATTTAGAGAGTAATTCATAAGGTGAAAGAATTATATAAGGAACTATTTTAGTATCACTTCTTGGCTGATATTCTGAAAAGGAAAGTAAGAATATCCGTTCATGTACGTTACACATGTCGAGTGTCTATATATAATACATATATGGAAACTAAGGTGGTACCGCGTTTATAACGTCCTTAGAGCGAGGACGTATTTTTTTTTGGAAGGAGAAAGAACATGGATTACAAAGAAACGTTACACATGCCTAAAACTGGTTTTGAAATGCGTGGAAACTTAGCAAAAAAAGAACCAGGAATTCAACAAAAATGGCAAGAAATGGGATTATACGAAAAAATGTTAGCAGCCAGAGAAGATGCTAAACCTTTCGTATTACACGATGGACCTCCATACGCAAACGGAGACATCCACTTAGGACACGCCTTAAACAAAATTTTAAAAGACGTAATCATCAAATCTAAATTTATGGAAGGGTACAAAGTACCTTACGTACCAGGATGGGATACTCACGGTTTACCTATCGAAACAGCTGTTACTAAATTAGGATACGATCGTAAAAAAATGGGAATCGCTGAATTCCGTAAAATTTGTTACGACTATGCTTTAGAACAAGTACAAAGACAAAAAGCTGGATTCTTATCATTAGGATCAATCGGAGACTACAATCACCCATATATCACATTAGAAAAAGAATTCGAAGCTCGTCAAATCGAAGTATTCGGAAAAATGGCAATGAAAGGATTAATCTACAAAGGATTAAAACCAGTATACTGGTCACCAAGTTCTGAATCTGCCTTAGCCGAAGCCGAAGTAGAATACAAAGACGTTAAGAGCCCAACAATCTTCGTAAAATTCCAAGTTAAAGATGGAAAAGGTGTTTTAACTACAGATGACTATTTCGTTATTTGGACAACAACTCCTTGGACAATTCCTGCTAACTTAGGTATCTCTGTTCACCCTAACTTCATTTATGCGTTAGTAAAAACAGAAAAAGGAAACTTATTAGTATTAGAAGAAATGGTTGCAGATCTATGCAAACAATTCAAAATTGAAGAATACGAAATCATTAAAACTTTCAAAGGTAAAGAATTAGAATACATTACATGTACACACCCATTATATCCAGAAAGAGAATCTTTAGTTATGTGTGGTGAACACGTTACTGCTGATGCGGGTACTGGATGTGTCCACACAGCACCTGGATTTGGGGCAGACGACTTCTTCATCGGTATGAAATACAACCTTCCAGTTTACTGTAACGTAGACGGACAAGGACGTATGATGGAAGACTGTGGAGAATGGTTAGCTGGTCAAGAAGTATCGGCTGAATTTGACAAAGCCAACAAGACAGTTACTTTAAAATTAGATGAATTAGGAAGCTTATTAGCTTTATCTTTCATTACCCACAGCTACCCACACGACTGGCGTACTAAAAAACCAATGATCTTCCGTGCAACTACACAATGGTTCGCATCCATCGATAAAATTCGTCAAGAATTATTAGGTGAAATCCACTCGGTAAGTTGGATTCCTGCTTGGGGTGAAGGACGTATGCACAACATGATCGCCGATCGTGGAGACTGGTGTATTTCTCGTCAACGTGCATGGGGTGTACCAATCCCAATTATCTATGGAGAAGATGAAACACCATTAATGGAAGAAGCAATCTTCAATCACGTTGCTAAATTATTTGAAGAATATGGATCAAACGTATGGTTTGAAAGAGATGTTAAAGATTTATTACCAGAAGGATATACTTCAGAACACTCACCAAACGGAATCTTCACAAAAGAAACAGATACAATGGACGTATGGTTTGACTCAGGATCATCTCACACTGGTGCGATGATGGAAAAAGGATTAGGATATCCTGCTGATCTATACTTCGAAGGATCTGACCAATATCGTGGATGGTTCAACTCCTCATTAATCGTAGGTACTGCTGTACACGGTAAGTCACCATACAAACAAGTATTAAGCCACGGTTTCGTAATGGATGAAAAAGGACAAAAAATGTCTAAATCTTTATGGAATGCGGTAGCTCCTGCACAAATCACTACAAAACAAGGGGCAGACGTATTACGTTTATGGGCAAGTAGTGTAGACTACCAAGCCGATGCTTCTATGGGACAATCAATCCTTAAACAAGTATCTGAAAACTATCGTAAAGTTCGTAACACATTCCGTTTCTTAATGGCTAACTTAGATGACAACCAATTCACAAAAGAAAACTGTTTACCATTAAATGAATTAAGCGATTTAAACAAATACATCTTAGTTCGTTTACAAGAAACAATTGAATTCGTAATCAAAGCGTATAACGATTACCGTTTCTCAGATGTAGTACAAACATTAACTAACATCATGACTAACGAATTATCCGCATACTACTTAGACTACACAAAAGATATTCTATATATCGAAAAAGAAGATGACCGTGCTCGTCGTGAAGTGCAAACTGTTCTTTACACTGCATGTGATGTTCTTACAAAATTATGGGCACCAATTCTTTGCCACACTACAGAAGAAATCAACAACTTCATGAAATTTAATGAAGAATCAATTCACTTAGAATCATTCCCAACATTAGATTTTGAAGCACCAGCTGACTTAAAAGACAAAATGGCTAAATGTTTTGAAGTACGTAACGCTGTATTTAAGGCATTAGAAGAAGCACGTGCTGCTAAGACAATCGGTAAATCTTTAGAAGCCGCTATTACAGTTTCTGTGGATGCAGATACTAAAGCCGTATTAGAAGAAATGTTACCAAATGTTGCACAATGGTTAATCGTTTCCGAAGCTACAGTTGTTAAAGGTGACTTAAAAGTTGACGTTGTTAAGGCAGAAGGTGAAGTTTGTCCACGTTGCTGGAATGTAACTAAATCACACAACGAAGACTGCTTATGCGATCGTTGTTTCAAAGTAATCAAATTCTAAGAAAACAAATCTAAGAAGTTAGTCTCGTACTAGCTTCTTTTTTCTTTTATAATGAAAAAAGAGGGATAAGATTATGGAATTATTTGTAAAAGATACAAGTTTTTATAAGAAGTTATTGATACTTGGACTCCCTATAGCCGCCCAGCAGTTGATTACTGTAGGGGTCAATATGATGGATAATATCATGTTAGGCTCTTTAGGAGAAATCAAGATGTCCGGAGCCACTCTAGCCAACCAATACATCAGCATCTTTCAGATCTGCTGTATGGGATTAGGGATGGGAGCAAGTGTACTAACCAGTCGATACTGGGGAATGAAAAATATAGAAAGCTTAAAAAAATCTATAGTGATCATGCTTCGTATGACCGCTCTTGTGGCTACTATTTTCGCTTTATCGACTCTCCTTTTTCCTAATGGCATAATGCATCTGTTTACCAGTGAGAGTGGCGTTATACAATCGGGTGTGGATTACTTTCTAATCAGTATTCCATGTTACTACCTGTTAGGTTTTTCTTTGACCACCAGTCTGGTACTCAGAAGTGTAGGAAAGGCAAACATTCCTTTAATTTCTAGTATATTTGCCTTCTTTATCAACGTATTTTTTAACTGGGTATTCATTTATGGAAAACTGGGAATGCCTAGACTGGAAGTAAGAGGAGCTGCCTTAGGAACGCTCATTGCTCGTTCGTTTGAATTTGTCTTTATCATGGGCTTTCTATTTCTGAAAGAAAAAAATGTACAATTGAAACTTAAAGATCTTTTAATGGATTGTAAAGATCTTATGTCCGAATATATTCGTATTGCCTCTCCGGTTTTAGTATCCGATTCTTTACTGGGATTAGGAAATAGTGCTGTTGCGGTTGTCATGGGACATATTGGAGCTACCTTTGTAGCGGCCAATGCGATTACTACAGTGGTACAACAATTATCAACGGTCGTGATCCAGGGAATTTCTCAGGCAAGCTGTATCATTACGGGAAATACACTAGGAGAAGGCGATGTTGAAAAAGCCCAGAGACAAGGGGTAACTTTTGCGGCCTTAGGATTTTTTATTGGACTTATTGGCTGTGGCATTATTCTTCTTTTATCTAACTTTATTGTTTCTTTCTATAGTATTACTAGTGAAACCAAGAGCTTAGCGCTTTCCTTGATGGATGCGATGGCCTTTGTGGTGGTTTTCCAAAGTATGAACTCCATCCTGACCAAAGGTGTCTTACGAGGTGGGGGAGATACAAAGTTTTTAATGATAGCCGATATTATCTTTTTATGGGTCGTTTCCATTCCTGTAGGTGCACTAGCCGGTCTGGTCTGGCATTTACCTGGATTCTGGATCTTTATCGCATTAAAACTTGATCAGTTTATTAAAGCTGTATGGTGTATCTTCCGTCTGCGTTCAAGAAAATGGATCAAGAAGATTCAACCCGCAAAGGAGTAAGTATGAAAAAAGAAATGTTAAAAGAAGGAATTGTATTAAGACAATTGATACAGGATTTTAAAAAGGATCAAAATGAAAATACTCTGTT
Source organism: Bacillota bacterium (assembly GCA_018065105.1). Lineage (GTDB taxonomy): Bacteria > Bacillota_I > Bacilli_A > Erysipelotrichales > Erysipelotrichaceae > Floccifex. The sequence goes on along the minus strand of JAGHTX010000076.1, from coordinate 4,094 downwards.
TCGAGTTCTAAAATGTTTAAAAGACAGTTCTGTATATGTACCTTGTCTAAAAAGTGATGGGACAAAACCGATAATCACAACGATAGAAGGCGTAGATTATAGCCTGGAAACGTTTCTAAAAGAAGGAAAGGAATACATTGGAATATTTACTAATGTAGAACAAATGAAGCGGATGGCCCCTTCTGTAGCGCGTATGGAAGTGGAATTTATGGAGCTATATAAATATATCCAGAAAGAAAAGAAGGATCTAGTACTCGATCCTCTCACAAACTATTTGATAATTCCAGCTTCCCTGATACCATATTTTGACCAACTATAGAGCTTCGGCTCTTTTTTCTTTTCCAATGGAAACTAACGTAATGATAGCGGAAGAACCATCAATAATAGTGGACACAAAATCTAAAATCATGCCTTCATAGATGGCCCACATCAAAAGATTGATCATAATGTTGATCTTAATTGGAATGGATTTGTGACAAATAAGAGTGCCATAGGTATAAATAAGAGAACCAATCACCGGTATCATACCTAACCATCCACGATTGTTCGATAACACACCTAATATACCAATCGCAAACATAAAAAGAATACATTTTTTCGTATCGTAACGATCTTTCATCAATAAGTAATTACGAATCGTACATAAGAAGAAGGTACATACCCCGCTATAAGAAACAAAAAAGAAAGAAGCAATCACCATGGCCCCGCATTGTAAGACCTGGTAGAAGTATATTTTCTCTTTTTCTTTTTGCAGGGAAGAAGTGATGGTAAAAATGGCCGAGACAAACGAGATACAATTTCCAATAATAATATTCATAGTATTAGAATAGCATGAAAGTCGAATATCTTCTCTTTTTAAAGAAATTATGATAAAAATGTATTGGTGATATTATGAAAATAAAAGAAATGAATTTTAGAGATGTAGAAGGAGAAATCTGTTATATCTCCAAAAGCGAAAATATTGAAAAGCTTTTAAGTCCTTTTGATGATGCCGAAGATTCTACGGGATTCTTAGGATATGGATACGTAGATTATCAACAGGGATTGGTGTTCGAAGTTTTATGTCGAGCTAAAAAGGAAGAAGATACGTTCCAGACACTTCCTACTTTATTTAGTGTTTCGGTAAAGATTTCAAAAGAAATGATTTTGGAAAATGAAATCGAACTATTAGAAGTAGATGAAAAAATCTATGAAAAGAAAATTAAAAAAATAAATGACCACACGCCAGCATCCGTAAAAGAAGTTCGTGAATTGGACTTTTTAGATGAAAGCCGCGATGGCTGCTATCCAGATCATTTCCTTGTGCATTTTGATAAAGAAGCACTATGGGTCAAGGTCAAAGGATTGAACGAGAAAAAAGGGTGCTTAGAAGGTATTTTACTTCAAGAACCAGAAAGTACAAAAGATGTACATAAAGAAGATAGTATTGATTTTGCGTTAAAGAAAAAAGAAGACGGATCCTTAATTTGTTTCCGTTTATAGGAGGGAGTGATTTTCTTGAAAACCAAACAAGAAATTATGCAAGAGGTTGTGGATGCCATGACAGGCGATCCCATCAAAGACATTGAAATCATTGCCGACATTTTAGAAGAAAATCAAGACCATCCAGAGATAGAAAGTATTGGCTTTGAGCTTTTAGCTCGTATTACCGACCGAATTCCCAAACAAGCCAAGAAAGAAATGGCTCGAATTATTGAAGAAAATCACAGAGCCATTGAAGAACAAATCTCTCAAGTAGAAGATTTAATCGAAGATGAAATGTACGACCAGGCTTTGGAAAAAATTGAAAAGCTATTTCGTACCTTTGAATTACTACAGATGTTTAACGAAGAAAACATCTTTCATTTCTATACTTTTGAGGATGGACTGCAAGAGAGCATTTATCGTGTTCTACACAACATTCAAACCCCTACAGGAAATGCACCAGAAAACTATGCGAAGGCATATGCGGTATATGGAAAAGTATTGTTGCATTTAAATCGCTATGACCAAGCCATAGAAAAGTATCAACAGGCTTTACGCTGGAATCCTATGTCTATATCCAGTTATTTAGCGCTTTGTGAAATATTAAAACGACAGGGAAAAATGGATGTACTAAAAGAACAGCTGGATCTAGCATTTCGCTATGCGTATCGAAAAGAAGACATTGGGGATATCTATTGTTTCTTATCAAGCTTGTATTTAGAACAGGAAGAGTATGAATTAGCACACAATACCGCTTTTTTTGCCAGTTTCTTTGTTCGAAAATCCAAAGCCAATAAGTACATGTCCCGTGTAAAAGAAGCGTGTCCTTACCACCTTGCGGATATAGAACCAGGGACACTGACAAAACTGTTTGAAGACAATAAAATCAGTAAAGCGCCAAGCGAAGAAATGTTACGAGTGATGTTCTCCATTGCCAATTATTGCGAAAGTCACAATCGTCTTCGCGAATGCATGTTTGTATGGAGAGCCATCCACGATTTAATTGAAGACCAGGAATCGAGCAAACGAATCGATGAATTGGAAAATAAACTGTTAGAAAAATTTGAAGAAATCCTGAATGATTATATGGAACATCCGTGTGAGCGAAAATTTAATCGTATCCTTCTGGAAATGCATGGCCTAAACGTATGGGTCGCCCAGCGAAACGACTCTAAAGATGAGTATGCGATTGCGACCAAAGAGGACCAAACGTATTTTGCAGCCTTTACGCGTAAAGAAATGGATCCGACGCTGACAAATTATAAACCCGTAAAAGTTGTGGTTGAACAAGTGGTGCAATGGGCCTATGAATCACAAGATGAGGTTGTCGGTATTGTCTTTAATCCACACGAAGATGGTTTAACACTGGAAACGGATGAATTGTCCGATTTTGTACAAAAAGATTTAATGAACTAGAGGAAAGAACATGAACTTTAATCAAACCCTACTACAAATTCAAAAGGAACTGGACCAACAGAATTTACAAGCTTGTCTGGATCTGATGGAACCTTTGTTTGAAGAAGCCGATCAAGAAAAGTATGAAGACGAAGAATACGAATATCATACTTTTGAGGAACCGGTACAGGAATTTATTTATACGGTTAAAAATCAAAAGACCAAGAAAATGAATAACGTTGCCAATAACTATGGTCACTTTTATAAATTAGCCGGCATTGTAGAATACCAGTTAGGAAATAAAAGTGTTGCGGCAGCTAACTTTAAAGAAAGTTTAAAATGGAATCCAACCGATTTGGAAACTCGTTTATTAGAAACGGAATTATACAGAAACGATTTAGAAAAGTATAAAGAAAAGAATCTTGAAATTTTGGAATATGCTTATAAAAGAGATTTTATTGCGCAAATCTATCTAAATCTGGCAGAATGTTTTGAAGACGATGTAACAAAAGCGTATTGCATGTATTATGCTCACTTTTTTGATCGCACCATTCCCGGACTGGAAGATGTCTTAATGGAATTGGCAGAAAAAACAGGAATTAAGGATTATCCACCCGAAGAAGAACTGATGAAGCTTTTTAAGGCCTATGGTATTCCAAAGGCTCCGGACCAGGAATTGATGTCCATTTTATTTAATATGGGTTTGGAATTTGAAAGTCGAAAGAACTATCAAATGTCTCTATATGGTCTTAACTTGTTGTACGATTTAAATCACGATATCGATGTACTTAAGAAAATCAAAGTGGTAAAAGAAGAACTTGGTCAAGGTTTCTATCCTCTTTGTGAATCGTTCTTTAAAGAACCTTCTCAGGAAAAGTATGTGCAAGTCATTGAGATGTTGTCGTATCTAGATGTTCTAGTTCCGGTAAAGAAGGAAAACGATCGTGAGTTCGTGATTCTTCGTGGACAAAATGGAGAGATTGCCATTCCAGTCTTCTATGAAATTGCCCAAACCCAGAGTATGTTTGGTGAGGATGTCTTACTAGAGAGAATGGATTTAAGAGAGCTAGCTAGAAGTGTAGCCAAAGAAGAAGGGCTTGCCGCTTTAGTATACAATCCATTTAGCCCGAATAATCTTACGTTAAGAAAAGATGTATTAAATTATATTTCTAGAAGATAGACAATTTCAGGTAGCTTTTGTTACCTGATTTTTTTCTATTTCTCTTATGTAATGT
>JAGHTX010000181.1 GCA_018065105.1 Bacillota bacterium | reverse complement strand
TTGCGTACTTCCTTCTTTATAGAAGTAAAAAAACTTCCTTTCGGAAGTTGGAGATAAAAAAATGGCGTCCTGAAGGGATTCGAACCCCTGACCGTGCGCTTAGAAGGCGCATGCTCTATCCAGCTGAGCTACCAGGACAACACAGATAGTATATCACATAATTTTTTAATTTCAATGAAAAAAATGAGGATTTTTATATGGCAGAAGAGAGTAAATTTGGAAAGCCGGGTAATAGTACATCTGGCAAAAAGAACATCGACCATATGGGATATCGTTTTATGGGATGGTATGCAGACCCCGAATTCACAAAGCGAATCAACCCAAGCGGGAAATTACCAGGTGCCACTACATTCTATGATAAGTGGCTACCCATTCTATACCCAGTTCGATACGTTCTTTACGGAGCGGAAAATGATCCTAGAAACCCAAACTATGTAACAGTAGAAACCGGAGTCATTCGTTTATACCCACCCAAAAAAGAAGGTTATACATTTGATGGATGGATTTTTGAAGGAAGAAAAATTCGTACCCTTCCAGAAGGACAAACAAAAACGGTTGTATTAAGAGCCTCTTTCAAAGAACCTTTGCAAGTACACTTTGAAACAAATGGAGGTGGAACTTTAAAATCCAAACCGTTAGCCGTGCACAATGGAGACAAGATTCTTACTCCTATGAAAATTGGATGTACTTTTGAAGGATGGTATTACGATGAAGATTTTACCCAACCATATTTGGAAGAAGATATCATTTCCAAAGAATGTACATTATACGCAAGATGGTCACCAACGGTGTATGAAATTCGATACAATTTAGATGGTGGAAGCAACTCTCGCAAGAACCCTTCTACTTATACATACTTCTCAAGATCTATTCCACTACGAGAAGCTACAAAGCCAGGATATGTTTTTGATGGATGGTATGATATTCGTGGAAGAAGAGTTACGATTATCCAACATAATACTCTAGGAAACTTTACATTAACTGCACGATTCAAAGAAGAAACGCAAGAAGAATAACTCTTGCGTTTTTATTTTCCCTCTCTTTTCCTTTGATTAAATAATAATTCAATTTGTTTTTCAAAATTCTCTTCTTTACGAATATCCATAATTTTGACATTGCGTACAAAATCTACATAATGCATGGGATTTTCTATCTGATAATCAATAACCATCTTCCAATAGGCTGTCATCAAATCCGTTACTGTACATTCAATTCTTTGATTTTTTTCCATTTCTCTTTGATTCACTTTATTTAATACGATCAACAATATTGCTTCCAACATTCCAATAATTCCCAATACATAAACCATACCAGTACCTCCGTATGGTTTTATTTAACTGTTCAATTTGACATATAATATGCGTATATAAAAAGATGCTAAAATCGGATGTTACTATTCAGACCCTGACAAATGAATCACTATAAAAAGTGCCTCTTATTAGGGGCACGATTTTATTTTGAGAAACCTTCATATAACGTTTGGAATCTT
>JAGHTX010000210.1 GCA_018065105.1 Bacillota bacterium | reverse complement strand
TTTTTCCTAGAGAAATAATCATATCCTTAATTCCTTTTAAGGCTTGCCAAGGATAAGTGTATTGACTTAAGTATTCTTTAGCTTGTGTATGTTCTAAATCGTATAGATCTTGAATTGTATACATTTCTCTTCTACCTCCTAAACTCCCACTTATATTAGCACAATCCTTATTCATTTATTAACTTTTTTTCATTAATGTTAATTCTTACTATTCTACACTCTTTAGGCTTTCAATCATATCGATTCGCTTTAGAATAAAATGCGCAACAAAATTTACGATAAAAGTAAACGCAAAAGAGAACAATACTGTATACACGTAGGACATCATTTTTATCTGATAGATAAAACGACACTTTTCAATTTCAACCGTCGCAACCACTATGTTGGTCAAGAAGTAGCCGGCAATCAATCCTAAGAATACCCCAATCACGGTTAATATTAGATTTTCTTTGGTGATGTAATCATCTACTTCCTTATTCGTAAATCCCAATACTTTTAAGGTTGCGATTTCCCTTTTTCTTTCATTGATATTAATATTGGATAAGTTATATAAAACAACAAATGATAATAACGCAGACAGAATAATTAAGATATAGACTACTTTATCCAGAGACTTTAACATATCCCCTACTTTATTGATCAGTCCACTCATATAGGAAATATTTAAAATTTCATCGTGTGCCAGTAAATCTTCACTAAGTTTATTTTCATCACAATAATCTTTGGTATGGAAATAAACCAAATTACAAGTAAAGTCTTCTCCTAAAGATTCTAAAGTCTCTCTATCTATAAACGCATAATGTTCCACATAGTTATCTACAATAGAAGACACTTTTAGTTTATATGCCTTATTGTTTAGGTCAATTAATTCAATCGTATCTCCCACATGAATGTTTTTTGCCTTCGCTATTTTTTCCGTTAATACAATTTTTCCTTTTTCGATAGAATCAATTTCCTTGGTTTCATTATCAATAAGGTTAATTATATTCGCAAAAGCCTTGGTATCTTCTGTTACAAACAACGTCACTTTTGAGTTATCTAAAGTTGTACTGATCGCATCAATTTTTACGATGGATTCAATATCTGGATGATCAAAAATGGCATCTAGCTTTTCTTCTTTTCCATTTACGTAAGTATATCCATCAAAAGTAAAGACTTTTCCATATTGCGATGTTGGAATGTCCACAATAGAGTCCTTGATTCCAAATCCACACAACATTAGTGCCGTACAACCGGTAATTCCTAAAATGGTTACTGAAACTCTTTTCTTATAACGGAAAATATTTCGCACAATAATCTTTTGCGAGAAATTCAAGTTTTTCCATATAGGTGTTCGTTCAATTAAAACTCGTTGTCCATTTTTAGGTGGCTTTGGTCGCATCAATTCAGAAGGTTTCTCTTTTAATACAACATTTGTCGTATATAAAGTCGTTCCACATACACAAAGAATCGAAATGAATACACCTAAAATGGTTGTTGTAAAGTTTGGCAAATAAATCAAATCGGGTAAGCTAAACAATATGGTGTAAATATTGTTGATCATGTATGGCAAATACGTTATTCCTACTAACGCACCTACAATTCCTCCGATTACAGTTGCCAATAAACTAAAGGACATATATTTCCATAGAATTTGTTTATTTGAAAATCCTAGAGATTTTAATGTTCCTATTTCGACTCGATCGTCTTCTACCATACGATTCATTGAAATTAAGGAAATAAGAATGGCTACTGCATAAAAGACAACGGGGAAGATACCAGCTAAATTGGAAATACTATTGGCATCATCTAAATAGTCGCTATATGTTGAATAGCTTGTACGATCATATACATACCATTTTGGTTTCTGTATATCTTCTAATTTCTTATAAGCATCCTCAATTTTTTCATCGACTTCTTTTTTTGAATCGTTATATAAATCTAAATTTTTTAAATATTCTTTTTTTCCGGATTCATATTCATTCAACCCAGACTGATACTGGTTATATCCATCTTGATAAGAAATCAAACCTTTTAAATACTTTTTATAATTTTTATCGTATTCTTTTTCTTTTTCCAGATATTGCGCATAGGAATCGTCGTATGTTTTCTTTTTATCGTTATACAATGCCAGATTGGATGCATACTCTTTTTCTCCCGCCTCATACAATTTCAATCCATCCTGATACGCTTGATTTCCTTCTTCCCATTCTTTTTTCTTTTGATTCAAGATTTGTTCTCCTTCTTGAATCTGTAGTGCTCCTTCATAAGCGGGTTGAAGAGAATTCAAAATGGATTGAATCGGTTGAAGCACTAAAGATAAGCTTCGGCTGACAATTCGACTTGTTGGCTTCGTGATATTAGCTGCCATTTGTTTCACAATAGACCATGCCGTTGGAGAAATTTGGTTCATAATACCGTCCAGACTCGATAACATGTCTTTTAATTGCCCAGCTAGTTCTTTTACTTCTTCCTCACTTTCCGCATTTGAAATCTGATCACAGATTCCTTTTGCCTGATTTACTTGGTTTGCACCCCATGAAAGACGAGAATATGTAGAAATAACTTGTTCATAGTTCATTCCTGCACTTTCTTCTAACAGTTGTTTATTTGTCGCTAGTGTTTCTTCTCCTTCTTGAATCTGTACTAAAGAACGATCTAAGGTATCTTTAGCGTTATCCAGTTCATTCTTTTTTTCTTCGAGTTCTAATCTACCTTTTTCCAATTGTTGCCAACCGTCATCCAACTCTTTTTTATATCCTTCTAGACTCTTTTTGGCGCTATCCAATTGTCTACGTGCATCATCTAATTGTTTTTTAGCTGAATCCAACGCCGCTTTCGAATCAATAAGGGTCGCCTTAGATTCTTCTAAAATAGAATCTGCATCTTCTAATTTTTTCTTTGCTGATTTTAGTTCTTTGTTCGCATCGTCCAATTTGCCATAAGCTTCTTGTTTTTGCGATTCAATTTCTTCTGTCGCTTTTCCAATTACGGTCACATAGCGAGCTTCTTGCCTAGCTTCTTTTATATCATTAAATCGATCTACCACTTCTTGTACAGAATCTGTGTATTCTTCACTTCCGGTAATCTTTCCATCTAGATTAGACACTGTGCAATAAATAGAAGAATAGTAATCTTGATCAAAATTAGAAGCGAGTACATACGAATAATAATTTATAGTTCCCGAGCCTACCGAAGTACTTCCTCTTCCTCCGGACGTTCCAACAAAGTTATAGTAAAGAGCGCTATCAACCACCCCTACAATTTTTACATTCTTTTCTTTGAAAACATCATCTTTTAGGGTAATCGTATCGCCTAATTTTAATCCTTTGATATTCATCATTGTTTCTTCGACAACAATTTCATCATTCTTTTTTGGCAGATGTCCTCTTAGTACTGTTAGAGTATTTATTTTTTGGGAAAGTGAAGAAACATTTAAAACATATTCAATATTATGAATTTCAGTAATTGTATCTTTACTATAGGAACCTTCTGCTTGTGATACATTTTTAATCTTTTTTAATTCTTTTACATCTTCATCGTCAAGTCCTAAAGTAGAAATAATTTTGATGTCATATGTATCATGAGAAGCAAGATATTGATGAAGTGTCATCATCATATCGGGAGCCGTTGCTTGTAAGCCCGTAAACGCAAAAACCCCTAACATGCTCATGATGATTAATGAAACAAATCTGGGAAATTGTTTTTTTATATTTCGAATAGAATTGGTAATAATACGATTAGTCATAAAACTATTATAACCATTTCATTACATTTGTCACAAATTCTTAATAATTCTAGACATAATTACATATTTCTTTAATAATTTAATTATGATAAATACAGTAATTTTTGATATGGACGGATTGTTGATCGACAGTGAAGTATTATGGGCAAAAGTGTTCCAATATATGTTGGATCCATTTGGAAAAGAAATTCCAGTAAAACACTATGTTCAATACTACAGTGGAAAAACAATTCGCGAAAACATGGAAAACTTAGTTAAAGAATACGGACTTCCTTATACAACAGAAGAAGCCGTAAAACGTGTTTTGGACTTTGAAGATGCAGAAGAAAGAAAAGGAGTTCCACTAAAACCAGGAGCTCGAGTTCTTATCAAGTATTTAAAGGAGAAGCAATATAAAGTAGTTCTTGCGACTTCAAGTCTAGGAAAACGTGCCAGAACCATTTTGGATCAAAATGGTATTCTTGATCAATTTGATGGAATCGCTTGTGGTGATGAAGTAAAACGAGGAAAACCTGCACCAGACATCTTCTTAAAAGGAATGGAAGTTGTAAATGCGCAACCAGAACATTCTTTAGTTATCGAAGATAGTGAATCGGGAATTCACGCTGCCAGAGCTGCCGGTGTTCGTGTTATTTGTATCCCTGATTTAAAACAACCTACACAAGAAGGAAGAGATATGTGCGAATGTATTCTTTCTAACTTGGAAGAAGTTATTGAATTCTTAGAAAAAGAAAACGCATAAGAAAAACGGGTAAGCACTTGCTT
>JAGHTX010000074.1 GCA_018065105.1 Bacillota bacterium | reverse complement strand
GTATTGCCAAGAGTATTGACATTGTCGTTTGGACCTGTGATAAAATTGATGCTGCTCTAAAACTATTGAATTTAGGCATTGATTATTTCACAACCAACGTTAAATTATGGCATTAAAAATCTTTATAAAGAATAAGAGAATCCATTTGGATTAGACGAGAAAGTCGGGTATTCTATGCTCGACTTTTTTATAATTTTTACTTTAAATCTAATCTTAAATGTGTGTATAATATATGTTGTCTTAGTATAAAGTTAAGATTATCGAAGGAAAAGAGGAAGAATTATGAATCAAAAATCATTTAATGATGTAGTCGCTCACATGAAGAACACTGGATTCGTTTACCAAGGTTCTGAAATTTATGGAGGATTATCAAATACTTGGGATTTCGGTCCTTTAGGAATTGAATTAAAAAATAATATTAAAAATGCCTGGTGGAAACGTTTCATTCAAGAAAGCCCAGAAAACGTTGGATTACAATCCGCTATCTTAATGAACCCAAATGTATGGGTAGCTAGTGGACACGTTGGAGGATTCTCTGACCCATTAATGGATTGTAAATCATGCCACACTCGTCACCGTGCAGACCACTTAATTGAAGAAGCAACAAAAGGTGAAGTTGTACCAAATGGTTGGTCTAATGAACAAATGGAAAAATTCATTGCAGAAAACAACATTGTTTGTCCAGACTGTGGATCAAAAGATTTCACAAACATTCGTCAATTTAACTTAATGTTCAAAACATTCCAAGGTGTATTGGAAGACGCAAAATCAGCTATCTATCTTCGTCCAGAAACTGCGCAAGGTATTTTCGTTAACTTCAAAAACGTACAACGTACAATGCGTAAAAAATTACCTTTTGGTATTGGACAAATCGGAAAGAGCTTCCGTAACGAAATCACTCCAGGAAACTTTATTTTCCGTACTCGTGAATTCGAACAAATGGAATTAGAATTCTTCTGCAAACCTGGAACTGAATTAGAATGGTTTGATTTCTATCGTTCTTACTGTAAGAACTTCTTAAAAGACTTAGGATTAACAGATGAAAACATTCGTTTACGTGACCACGAACAAGACGAATTATCTCACTACTCAAACGCTACAACTGACATCGAATACTTCTTCGGTGACCCAATTAACTGGGGAGAATTATGGGGAATCGCTTCTCGTACAGACTTTGACTTAAGTGCTCACCAAAACACTTCTAAACAAAGCATGGAATATTTCGACCAAGAAGCAAACCAAAAATATATCCCATACGTTATTGAACCATCTGTTGGGGTAGAACGTTTAATTTTAGCTGTAATGTCAGAAGCTTATACAGTGGAACAATTAGAAAAAGAAGAACGTACTGTATTAAAATTACACCCATATTTAGCACCATATAAAGTAGCGGTATTACCTTTATCAAAGAAATTAAACGATGATGCATCAAAAGTATTTACACAATTATCTAAACAATTCTCAACAACTTACGATGATGCACAAAGCATTGGTAAACGTTACCGTCGTCAAGATTCAATTGGTACACCATTCTGTGTAACTGTTGACTTCGAAACTGCGAACGATAACTGTGTTACTGTACGTAATCGTGACACTATGGAACAAGAACGTGTTGCGTTAGCTGATTTAAATGATTACATCGCAAAACGTGTACAATTTTAATTAAAAGGAGAACAAATTGAGTTGGATCAAGGATGAGGATTTGAAACAAATTCGAGCGCAAGCCGATATCGTAGATATCATCTCGAATTATTTGACAATCACAAAAAAAGGAAAGAACTATATGGCCATATGCCCGTTTCATGATGATCATGATCCGAGTTTGTCTATTTCTACCACAAAACAATTTTATAAATGTTTCGTGTGTGGAAATGGGGGAGATGTATTCCGTTTTGTGCAAAACATCGAAAAGATTACTTTCCCTGAAAGTGTTGTCAAAGTTGCCAATTTAATCCATTATCCTCTCCAACTGTCTCAAGATGTTTTTACGCCAAAGGAAAATCCAAATCAGATTTACTTTGATGCCCTAAAAACGTTCATTCAATATACAGAATATGAATTAAACAGTGAATCGGGAGAAAAAGCTTTATATTATCTTCAAAAAAGACATATAAACGAAGATATCTTAAAACGATTTCAAATCGGATATGCACCAGCCAGTGAGAAAAGTTTACACTTCTTACGCGCCAAACAGATTCGTGATGATATATTAAGTGATGTAGGTTTGTTGGAAGGAAATCGAAACCCATTCCACGATCGATTCTTAATTCCGATTCATGATGAACATGGAAATCCTGTTGGATTTACCGCTCGACGTTTGGTAGAAGACAATACACCAAAATATATTAATACGGGACAAACCAAAATATATGAAAAAGGGAACTTGGTCTTTAACTATCATCGTGCCAAGGACTTTGCCCGAAAAAATGGACGCTGCATCCTTTGCGAAGGAGCCATGGATGTATTGGCTTTTGAAAAAGCGGATATTCATGAAGCACTAGCGTGTTTAGGAACCGCATGTACAAGCCAACAACTAGAACTCATTAAAAAACTAAGAGTTCCGGTTTTAATTAGTTATGATGGGGACAGAGCCGGAAAAGAAGCCACTTATAAATTCGGGAAAATGGCGGTAGAGGCAAACATTTCCATTCAAATTATTAAAAATAAAACAGAGAAAGACCCAGATGAAATCTTTGAAAGTGAAGGAAAAGAAGGCTTGATAGCTTATTTAAGAAAAACAATGTCTTTTGTGGAATTTTTAATGGATTTCTTACTCACTAAGTACAATCTGGATAATTACGAAGATAAATTAAAGTATTCTCAGGAAATTGCAGGCGTTATTGAAAAGACTTGTGATTCCTTTGAAAAAACGACTTATTTCTCGCAACTTAAGACTAGAACTGGTTTTGACTTCTCCCAAATGGTTATGCCTAAAAATGAGGTCAAAAAAGAAAAACGAAGAAGACCTATGATGGTATCCATTCCGGAAGATGGTCGAACACAGGCGGAACTGGCTTGTTTAAATATGATTCTATTGTCAAAAGAAGCGAGTGAAAAGTTCAAGACAGAAATTGGTTTCTTTCAAAACCGTATGTGTCATCGCGTATCGTTGTATTGTTACGATATGTATCGACAATCACCACGGATCGATAGAGATGTGTTAATTGCCAATATCAATGAAGAAGAAGTACGGAATTTCTTAATGGATTTCTTATATCAGCCAAACTGCAAAAGTGAATACAGCGAAGAATATTTTTTAGATGCGATATTAAAAATTAAAGAATGTACTTTACAGGCACAAATTGATTTGATCAATCGAGAAATAGAAGGAATTACCAATCCTTTAGAAAAAGTAAAAAAGGCTTCTGAAAAACAAGCTTTGATCATTCAAAAAAATGAATTGAGAAAGGAGGAAACTCATGTCTAATACCAATAGTAAACCCATTGAGTGTTCTCTTCGATTAATGGAATTGTTAGAATGGATTGAAGGGGAAGTCTTAGCCGATATCGGATGTGATCATGCCTATGTGGCATGTAATGCCGTTATTCTAGGAAAGGTAAAAAAGAGCTATGCTTGTGATATTGCCCAAGGGCCACTGGATCGGGCAATAGAAACAATTCAGGAATGTCAATTGGAAGAAAAAGTCATTCCAATCTTAATGAATGGAATGGAAAAACTTCCAGAAGATGTAGATATTGTAACCATTGCCGGGATGGGAGCTATGACCATTCTAGAAATTTTTGATAAAGCGCCTTTAAAAACAGGACTTAGACTCTTGTTGTCACCACATAAGGATGCACAAAAACTTCGAGAACATCTAAAAGAGTATTCCATTGAAATCCTTCGAGAAAAAATGGTATACGATGAAGGTCATTATTATCCGGTTCTGGATTGTATCGTAAAAGAAGATGTGGCCACACTTTCTTTACAAGAGACATTTTTAGGAAGAAATGTTGTATACAACGTTGTCTATTCACAATTTTTGAATTACGAAAAAAATAAGTTAAGCAAGATTCTTGCCAATATGCCAGAAGGGAAAGGGCAGGAACTTCGTTCTAAACTGGATATTATTAAAAATACGCATTAGAGGAGTTCCTCAATGCGTATTTTTTGTTTGTTTGACGGATCTTTTAAATAGGCGATAATTTGTTGCGTTAAATACGTTGGTGTACTCGCACCCGAAGTAATCGCTATACGTGTGGCTCCCTTAAAATCTTCTAAATGAATTTGTTCTACACTTTCTGCAGATACAACAAGATTGATATTGGATTGACTTCCAATTTGGGCCAGTTTACGTGTATTATTGCTGGAAGGATCTCCCACGACAACCAGGGCATCAATTTCCTGATTTTTTAGATCCAATATGGCCTGTTGACGAACACGAGTAGCGTTACAAATCTCATCATGGAAAAGAGCATCTGGATAGCTTTGGGCGATCGCATCAAAAATGGTTTTAATATCCATAATGGACATTGTTGTTTGATTGGTCACAAAGACAGGAGAAGTAATTCCAGTTGGAATATCTTCTATCTTTTGAATTAAATGAACCTTTTCACTTGTCGAATAGATAGCTTCCGCTTCCGGATGTTTATTTTTTCCAATATAGAATATTTCAAATCCTTCATCTAATTTTTCTTTGACAACCTTTTGGGTTTGAAGCACAAAAGGACAGGAAGCATCCACACAAATAAGTCCTTTCTCAAAAGCTTTTTCCTTTACACGAGTACTTACACCATGGGCTGTAAAAATCACTACACCTGTATTTACTTCATCCAGTAGTTCAAGACGGGTTTTCTGACTGTTTTCTATCGTTTGAATTTCTAAAAGTTCCAAGGCTTTTTTTACATATTGATTGTGTACTAGATTTCCTAAGACGGTAATTTTTTCCTTAGGATATTTTTTTCGAGTTTCTTTTGCCATTTGAATGGCCTTTAATACGCCTCCACAATACCCCTGTGGGCGAATCTCAATCACTGTTTTTTCCATAAAAATATTATACTAGCGAAAAGTATGTTTTCAAAGAATTTGTATGATAAACTAGTTTCGCTTCAAATAAGGAGGATAAAAAACATGATCACAAAACGTATTCAAGAAATTATGGATTTAGAAAATTTCAAAAAATTAACCCCTATCCAAGAAGAAGTGTTGAATTTAAAAAATAAATCACAAGACGTGATTGGTATTTCTAGTACAGGTTCTGGAAAAAGCCATGCCTTTTTCTTTCCTATATTTGATCAAATCGATAATACAATCGATGAAGTACAAGCCGTTATCTCTTGTCCAACAAGAGAACTCGCTTTCCAATTGTATGAAAGAGCTAAAAAGATTGCAGATCACTTTGATGTACGAGTAAAACTTGTTACCGGAGGGATTCAAAAGAAAGGTGCCATTGCCAAACAACCA
Organism: Bacillota bacterium; assembly: GCA_018065105.1. GTDB lineage: Bacteria > Bacillota_I > Bacilli_A > Erysipelotrichales > Erysipelotrichaceae > Floccifex. The sequence continues at coordinate 3,979 of JAGHTX010000074.1, read as the reverse complement.
CATATCGTTATTGGTACACCAGGAAGAATGAAAGATCTATTTGTGAACGACAATACTTTGCGATTAGATACCACAAGAATTTTTATCGTGGATGAAGCCGATATGACTTTAGAATTTGGATTCTTAGAAGATATAGATACTATTCTTTCGAGAATGGATACAAAGGTGCAATGTATGATTTTCTCGGCAACAATACCAGAAGCGCTTCAACCTTTCTTAAAGAAATATCTTACCAATCCAAAAGTTATTGAAATTGATAAGAATGAAGATTTCCAAAGTGATATCGATCACTATTTGGTGGATTGTAAACACAAAACCTATGGACAAAAGTTATTGGATGTTTTACCTGCCATCAATCCATATGTTTGTTTAATTTTTGCCAATACAACGGACGATGCTCACGATATTGCCAATACTTTAAGAGAAAATGGATATGATTTGGTGGAACTTCACAGTGGATTGGAATCTCGTGAACGTAAACAAGCCATTCGTATGATCCAAACCCAAAAGAAGAGTTACATTGTCGCAAGTGATATCGCTTCTCGTGGAATCGACTTAGAAGGGATTACTCACGTTATCAGCTGTGGTTTCCCAAAAGATTTAAAATTCTATATTCACCGTGCAGGACGTACCGGACGTGCCAGTCGTGACGGAAACTGTATCGCCTTATATAAAGAAGGAGATGCCAAATTTATTGAATCTTTAGAAAAGAATGGCATTCATTTCTTATATAAAGATGTTAAGAACAAAGCGTTTGTGGATGTGAAATCGAAGATTCGTAAACCTGGACAAAAAGAAGATCCATTAGGTAGTGAAATTGGAAAAATCACAAATAAAAAGAAAAAAGTAAAACCAAACTATAAAAAGAAACAACAAAAAGAAATTGATACATTACGCCGTAAAAAACGTAGAGAAATGATCCGTAACGATATTAAGCGCCAACAAAAAGAAAGAGCCATTGCTCGTCAAAAAGGACAAGAGGATTAATTATGATTCTTGGTTCACACTGTTCTTTAAAGGCACCCGATTACTTTTTAGGATCTATTAAAGAAGCTTTAAGTTATGGAGCCAATACCTGTATGGTCTATACAGGACCACCTAGCAATTCTAAACGAAAAAGTGCAGAAGATTTTAAAATAGAGGAAGCGCAGTCATTAATGAAAAAGAATGGAATGGCTATGGAACACATTGTCATTCATGCTCCTTATATTATTAACCTCGCAAATTCTAAGAAACCCGAAACAGCTCAGTTTGGTGTGGAATTCTTAAAAGAAGAATTAAAGCGTGTTGAACAAATGGGAGCTAAGATTTTAGTTTTGCATCCTGGCTCACACGTACAGGCGGGAGCCGATATTGGTTTGGAATGGATCGTACGCGGTTTAAATGAAGTACTAAAAGAAGATGAAAGTGATGTAAAAATCGCATTGGAGACTATGGCTGGAAAAGGTGCCGAATGTGGAAGAACATTCGAAGAACTAGCCTACATTTACCAAAATATCGAAAAGAAAGAACGCATTGGTTTTTGTTTCGATACTTGTCATACTTGGGATGCCGGATATGATCTGAACGACTTTGATCAGGTTATACAACAATTTGATGAAATATTAGGCATTGAAAATATTCTCGTTTTCCATATCAACGATTCGAAAAATCCATTAGGGGCACATAAGGATCGTCACGAGAACATTGGAAAAGGGTATATTGGTTTTGAAATCTTACATGAGATTGTTCACGATCCAAGATTTGAAAATGTACCAAAAATTTTAGAAACGCCTTATATAGATTCAAAGGCCCCATATAAAGAAGAGATAGAAATGTTAAAGGAGATGTAACACATCTCCTTTTCTAGTTAAAATGCATCGATTTCGGCTTTTAATCGTTCCACCATTTTTTCCTGTGGAATCTTTTCGATAATGACACCTTTTTTAATCAATAATCCTTCTTTTTTACCACCGGCAATCGCAATGTCCGCATGTTTTGCTTCTCCTGGACCGTTGACTACACATCCCATAATGGCTACGGTTACGGTTTTATTTACGGTTTGTAAGTATTGTTCAATTTCATTGACAACAGGTTCCATATCCCAGGCAGTACGACCACAGGTTGGGCAGGCAATCAAATTTGGTACATTTTCGATCAATTGACAAGATTTTAATAATTCTTTAACGATTGGAATTTCTCTTTCGGGAGCTCCATTTACACTGATACGAATCGTATTTCCAATACCTTCTAATAATAGATTTCCTAATGCAAGAGAAGATTTGATGGCACTTGTCATAGTTGTACCGGCTTCAGTAACACCTAAGTGAAGTGGATAATCAAATGTCTCACTAGCTAATTTATACGCTTCGATACAAAGTAGAGGATCACTGGATTTAAAAGATAGAACGGTATCGTAGAAATCACATTCTTCTAAGATTTGAATATGTCTTTTCGCACTTTCGATCATTCCTTCGGCTGTTGGTTTTCCATATTTTTCATGAATATCTTTTTCCAAAGAGCCAGAATTGATTCCAATACGGATAGGAATATGTTTTTCCTTACAGGCAGCCACGACTTTTTCGACATTTTCTCGAGAACCGATATTTCCTGGATTCAAACGAATCTTATTGGCTCCGTTTTCAATACAAGCTAAAGCTAGTCGATAATCGAAATGAATATCCGCTACTAGAGGAATATGAATGTTTTCGGTGATTTCTTTAATCGCTTTGGCATCTTCCATGTCCATGCAGCTAACACGGATAATTTCACATCCCATTTTTTCCAATCTTAAGATTTGTTCGATGACTTCTTGGGCTCTTTCGGTTTTTATATTACACATAGATTGAATGGATACATGGTTGTTTTGTCCAATCTGAACACCTTTTACCATGACCTTTCTTGTTTCTGTTCGTTTCATATTTTTCTCCTTTTTTGATATAATTATAAACTAGAATTGAATCCTAAAAAAGGTTTCAATGTTTTTTCAACAAAAAAAGTGTATACTATGTAATAGCCTTAGGAGGGTTTGCATGTTTAAGAATATTTCTAGTAAATGGAAAAGCTTTATTTCAAAGTTAAAAAAACCTAAAATAGGTCGAATGAAAAAAGTTAGAAATCGTTCGAAAAAAAAGGTGTTAAATGAAACAGTTAAAGATCCTAAAAAGAAAAAGATATATTTTTGGGATAAAAAGATGGCCGCACAAAATATCGATAAAGTCATTTCAGACCGAATCTTCTATTTTGTATTGATCACATTTGGAATATTCTTTGTGATATTCTTGCGTTTAATTTATTTGCAAGTGATTAGTTATAATGAATATGTAGAAAAGAAAGAAGACTATACATCAATTATTCAATATGTGAGTGCTCCGCGTGGACAGATATTTGATCGCAATGGGAACGCTATTGCCAAAACCGTCGTTTCTCACAATATTGTTTATACTTCACCAAACAATATGGGAATCGAAGATTATGTTATGTATGCCAATCGTATTGTAAAAGTATTTGGTCTCGATGAAGAATCTTTAACGGAACGTGATATTAAAGAAGCTTATATGACTTATACTTCACTTTTAGATCAAGATGACCCCGAATATAACTGCAATGACTTACTAACTGAGAAAGAATTATCAGATTATTACAATAATGTCTGGGGGGATTTGAGAGAATCTAAACGTTATGCGTTGATTTATTCACGTATTGACCAGGATATTATTGACCGTATGAGTACAGCGGATATGAAGATGTGTATCATATATCAACGTATGATTGCTAACTTCTCAACTGGACAGGAAAACGTTGTTATCGAAGATATTTCTGATGAAGATGTAACATATCTTGTAGAACATAAATCTGAATTCCCTGGATTCGATATCAATTTTGGCGGATGGAAACGAGAATATCCATATGGAGAATCGTTGAGTGATGTCATTGGGGTATGTTCTACAAGTACGGAAGGTTTACCTGCCGAAAACATTGATTACTATCTACAAAGAGG
>JAGHTX010000031.1 GCA_018065105.1 Bacillota bacterium | reverse complement strand
GATTATTTTGGATATGAAGAAAAATGGTCAACAGAATATTCTTGCGACTCGTGTAGATGAAGAAAAATATCAATATTTAATTGAAAAGTTTCCAGAATTTTCATATGAACCACTTTCTAAGATGTTCTATGAAATCAAGAAACCACATGAAATGAACAATGGAAAGATCGTTGTGGTTTGTGCTGGAACAAGTGATTTATATGTAGCCAATGAAGCGGCCTTAACCGCTCAGTTTTTAGGAAATGAAGTCATTCAGATCAGTGATGTTGGAGTTGCGGGAATTCATCGTTTATTTAATCGATTGGATGATATTAAAAGTGCGAATGTCATTGTTGTAGTGGCTGGTATGGAAGGTGCTTTAGCTTCTGTTGTCGGTGGTTTGGTAGATAAACCAATTATTGCGGTTCCTACATCTGTTGGCTATGGTGCAAACTTCAATGGATTGTCTGCTTTACTTTCTATGTTGAATAGTTGTTCAACGGGCGTTAGTGTTGTCAATATTGACAATGGTTTTGGAGCTGGTTATATGGCTCATTCCATTAATTCTTTGGCTGGAAAAAGGGTTGAAAAATAATTAAAAAAATTTTAAAAAAATGTTTGACATACATAAAGTCGAGTGATATTATTATCTAGCATTCAGTGAATGACGTTATGGGCCTGTAGCTCAGGTGGTTAGAGCGCACCCCTGATAAGGGTGAGGTCGCTGGTTCGAGTCCATTCAGGCCCACCATTTTGCTGGATTTCAAATAAATGGGGTGTTAGCTCAGCTGGGAGAGCACCTGCCTTGCACGCAGGGGGTCAGGAGTTCGATCCTCCTACGCTCCACCATTTGAAAAATTAAAGTTCACGAAAGTGAGCTTTTTTTTTGGCGATTTTTGAAAAGGCGTATATAATGGATAAATGATTTCCCTTAAAAAAATATATTGAAGAAGAACTACGGATTCATGTAATATGGGAACAGAGTGTACTGATTTTAAACTTAAAAAAAGAGGAATGAATATGAATAAACAAACAAAAAAGAAAGCACGAATTGCCTTGCTTGTGGCATTGTGCGTCGCATGTTTTGGAATGGGGATTTGTGTACCTTTAGCTTTTCAAAAAGTGAATGTTGCTGCCGATTCAACTGAGAAACAAAAGTTTGAAGCTATTTACAATCTTTTGGTAAAAGACTGGTATTTCAAAGATGAAGTGGAAGACCTAGAAACAACATTACTCGAAAAAGCGATTGTGGGAATGACACATTTGGAACAAGATCCACATACAAATTATTTCAACTTAGAACAAGCCCAAAGTTATTCTTCTTCTCTTGCGGGATCAAGTGTAGGGGTTGGTTTTTCTTACTACCTAAACAAGAACAACAACTTTGCGGTTAAACAAGTGTTTGTTGGCTCAGCAGCTGAACAAGCGGGTTTACAATATCGAGATGAAATTATTCAAGTAGGAGATTTGGTTTGTTCCCAAGTGGATAGTTCTGAAGTAGTTAAACTTATTAAAAGCAGTGAAGGAAAAGAACTGGAAATAAAATATATCCGAGATGGACAAGAACTAAAAACTAAAGTGGTTCCAGCAATTTATGATCAAACTGTTGTTTGCGAAATCATGGATGATTATGCGATTGTTACGGTATCCAGCTTCTCAGAAGATACTGGAAAAGATTTTGCGGTAGCCCTAGGAAGACTTCAAGATGCAGGCATTAAAAAGTTGATTATTGATTTAAGAGGCAATACCGGAGGTTATTTGGTTGCGGCTGTAGACATCGCTTCTTCTTTGGTAAAGAAAGGTTCTGTCGTTATTAGTGATGAAACAATCGCTGGAGAAAAAACAGAATATAAAACGAATGATAAATATGCACAAGTGAAGCTGGATCAAATCGTAGTTCTTCAAAATGGAAATACGGCCAGTGCCAGTGAGGCATTGATTGGAACCTTAAAAGATTTGGAAGGAAAGAAGTTAACAACAGTAGGAACCAATACCTACGGAAAAGGAACAGAACAAACTTCCATAGCTTTTGTGGATGGAACGTCTATGAAGTATACAGTTGCCAAATGGTTTACTCCAAATGGCACAAACATTAACGATGTAGGATGGGCTCCAGATGTAGAAGTGGAACAGGAACTCGCAAAGCGTGTTGGATATTTGGATATGCAGGAAGATGAAGTGATTACACCCGATAGTGTACACACAAATGCAGCAGCGATTCAGGTGTATCTACAATATTTAGGATATGATGTAGATCGTACAGATGAATATTTTTCGCAACAAGGATCTCAAGCTTTAGCTGCTTTCCAAAGCGATAATGGTCTAGAATCTACGGGAAATTGCGATATCGCTACTTGGGAAGCTTTAAAAAGTGCAACATTAGTGCGTATTGGAGATAATGGAAAAGAAGGAGATATTCAGCTTCAAAGCGCAATTTCTGCATTAAAATAACCGTAGGCATATACTACGGTTTTATTGTCGGAGGTGAAAGTATGGATAAATTTGAATTGGTTTCAGACTACAAACCAAGCGGAGATCAACCCAAAGCTATTGAAAAACTGGTGCAAGGGTTAGAAGAAAATAAAAAAGTTCAAGTATTATTAGGGGCAACCGGAACAGGAAAAACATTTACGATTTCAAATGTGATTGCCAAAGTCAACAAACCGACATTGGTTTTCGTCCACAACAAAACCTTGGCAGGACAATTGTATAGTGAGTTTAAAGAGTTTTTCCCACACAATCGTGTGGAATATTTTGTATCTAACTTCGATTATTATCAACCAGAGGCATATGTTCCTAAAACAGATACCTACATTGATAAAAACACAAAGACAAACGAAGAATTAGATATGCTTCGTATGGCTGCGGTAAACAGTGTATTGGATCGTAGAGATACGATTATTGTTGCCAGTGTAGCTTCCATCTATGGTGCTTCTAACCCAGAACAATATCGTAATATGATCTACACTCTACGTGTAGGGGATATTATTGATAGAAATGAGTTTATGTTGGCCTTGGTACATCAACAATATACAAGAAATGATATGGATCCTGCACATGGAACGTTTAGAGTTCGTGGGGATGTGATTGAAATTTCTCCAGGACATACCGATACATATTTAATTCGTGTGGAATTTTTTGGCGATGAAGTGGACCGTATTTGTGAAGTTGAACCATTAACTGGAAAAGTAATCAATGCCTATCAGGTGTATGTCATTTATCCAGCCAATGGATATGCGACAAGTATGGATATTATGCACAAAGCAGCCGCTTCTATTGAAGAAGAGTTGGAAGAACGTTTAGAATATTTTGATGCGATGGGAAAACCATTGGAAAAAGAACGTCTGGAACAAAGATGTCGATATGACATTGAAGCCCTAAAAGAAATGGGTGTGTGTCCAGGTATTGAAAACTATTCAAGACATATCGATGGTAGAAAACCGGGAGAAAGACCATATACCTTGTTTGATTACTTTCCTAAAGATTTCTTATTAGTGGTCGATGAAAGTCACGTATCTTTACCTCAGGTACGAGGAATGTATAACGGAGATAGAGCTCGAAAAGAAACGTTAGTGGAATATGGATTCCGTTTACCAAGTGCTTTGGACAATCGTCCATTGCGTTTTAATGAATTTGAAAGCTTAATCAATCAGGCCATTTATGTCAGCGCTACCCCTGGTGATTATGAATTGGAACAAACAGGTGGAGAAATTATTGAACAAATCATTCGTCCAACAGGGTTAATTGATCCGGAAGTGGAGGTACATCCAATCGAAGGACAAATTGATGATCTCGTAGATCGTATCAAAGAAAAAATGGAAAAGAACCAAAGAGTTCTTATCACAACATTAACCGTACGTATGGCAGAAGATTTAACGGCCTATTTAAAGAGTATGGACTTTAAAGTTGCCTGGCTACACCATGAAGTAAAAACTATTGAAAGAACAGAAATCATTCACGACTTACGTGCTGGAAAATACGATGTATTGGTTGGGATCAACTTATTACGAGAAGGGTTGGACATTCCAGAAGTGGGATTGATTGCGATTCTAGATGCGGATAAAGAAGGATTTTTGCGTTCGAAACGTTCTCTAATTCAAATTATTGGACGTGCAGCCCGTAATGCGGAAGGTAAGGTTATTATGTATGCGGATCATATTACCGATTCGATGAAAGGCGCTATTGATGAAACAAATCGTCGTCGTAAGATTCAAATTGCGTATAATGAAGAGCATGGAATTGTACCAAAAACAATTATCAAACCGATTCATGAAGTTGTCCGTTCGAAAGAAACAAAAGAGATGACCGCAAAATATTTAAAGAAGAAAAAGGTATCTAAGAAACAAAAAGAACAAATGATTGAAAATATCACAAAGGAAATGAAAGAGGCCGCTCGTACATTGGACTTCGAAAGAGCAGCCCAACTTCGCGATATTTTATTCGAACTTAAAGGAGAAGATTAAAAAGATGGAGTGCTCCATCTTTTATTATATCCATTGAATGGGTGTTAATCCGTTTTTGATTAGAAACTCGTTACAAGTTTTAAAGTGATTGTTTCCCAAAAATCCACGATGTGCACTTAAAGGAGATGGGTGAGGGCTTGTAAGAACTAAGTGTTTTGGATTATTTAGAAAACGTTTGGCACTGATAGCTTTGGCTCCCCACAATAAGAAAACAACCGGCTCCTCTTTGGCGTTGATCATTTTTAAGGCCTCATCTGTAAAGTTTTGCCATCCCATATTACCATGCGATAGAGGTTTGGACTCTTCTACAGTCAATGTTGTGTTCATAAGAAGAACACCTTGTCTAGCCCAGTCTGTTAAATCTCCATTACGGTTTACGGGTACACCATATTCCAATTCCAATTCCTTATACATGTTCTTTAAAGAAGGAGGAAGAGGAAAGTTAGCGGGTACACTAAAAGCGTATCCTTGAGCTTGTCCTGGACCGTGATATGGATCCTGCCCTAATATTACAACTTTGGTATCTTTTAAGGATGTAGTTTTAAAAGCCGCAAAGATATTTTCCATGGCTGGATAAATATGTTTCGTTTTATATTCTTTTGCGAGAAAGTAGCGCAAGTTTAATAAATAGTCTTTTTTTATTTCCTGGTCAAAAAGTACTTGCCAATCGTTATTCATAATCATATTTTCATCACCTAGTGATATAATAACATGTATGAGAGTGATAGAGAAAATAGAAAAAGTAGAAAATAAACGAGGACGAAATCATGAATTAGCTTTATTTCGTTCCTGGCTGGATGAAAAATGTCCGAGACATAAAGAATTAAAAAATATACAGATTGCGGGGACTAACGGGAAAGGAAGCACAAGTCAGTGGCTGATGATGTTTTTAAAAGAAAACGGAAAACGTGTTGGTGTATTTACTAGCCCGCATTTGATATCACATACAGAAAGAATTCGCATCAACGAAGAAAATATTTCTCTCGAAGATTGGGAGAGAATTTATGATGTATACTCTGATTTCTTTGAAGAAAAAGAAATGACGATGTTTGAGATTGATCTATGGATGGCCGTTGTTTACTTTGTTGAACAAAAGGTAGATTATTGCGTTTTTGAAGTAGGCATGGGAGGTCAAAGAGATGCGACAACCAGCCTGGATTATTTAGTTACCGCAATTACCAATATCGGTCTGGATCATCAAGAATATTTAGGGAATACAGTGGAAGAAATAGCCCAAACAAAAGCGGGTATTTTTAAAAAGGGTGTTCCTGCATTAACCAGTGAAAGAAAAAATAGCTGTGTTCAAGTAATGGAACAACAAGCACAAAAAGCGATGACATCCTTTATAGTGGCACATGGGGAAAGTATCCAAAAAGATATTTTATATTTTGTCTGGAAAGGTAAGGAATATCCATTCCCACAAGCTAAATACCAAGTGGATAATTTGGCACTGGCCTTGTCTATTTTAGAGATTTTGAAAGAGCCAGCTATAAATATAGAAGAAATACTATCCGGCTTTATGTGGGAAGGAAGATGTATGCTTCTTCAAGAGAATCCCAAGCGAATTGTGGATGGTGGACACAATCCACATGGCATTCGTGCTTTGGTAGATTCCTTGCCAGATTTTAGAGGAAAGATATATTTTTCTGTATTAAAAGAAAAAGATGCCAAGGAAATGTTAAAGATGTTAGAAGAACTGTGTTCTCCTATTACACTGGTTCATTTTGACAGCTACCGTTTATATCCATTAGAACAACTTGGTTATCCAATCATAGATATGGAAGAGATGTTTAAACGATTAAAAGAAGAAAAAGAAGATTGTTTATTGTGCGGCTCTTTATATTTTGTGGGGGATGTATTGAAACATTATAAGGGAGAGTCACATGTATAACACAAGTCAGGAATTTATAGATGCGATCAAATTGTTGCGAAGAGATGTACTTACCAAAGACGCTTTGATTGAAGCTCTACAGGAAATCGGAAATCCACAGGACCAATTGTCTTGTATCCATATTGCAGGAACCAATGGAAAAGGGAGTACAACAAGTACGATCTATTCCATTTTGAAAGAGGCTGGATACAAAGTAGGAACCTTTACTTCGCCTTCTTTGAGTACACATCACGATATGATCTGTATCAATCAGAAGCCGATCTCTGAAGAAGATTTTGTACGATATGCCAATAGCTATGGGGATTTGTGTATTCGAAAAGAATTGAGTTTTTTTGAAGCACAGGTTTTGATCATGTTCGCATATTTTGTGGAACAACAAGTGGACATAGCGATTGTGGAAGTAGGATTAGGTGGAATCGATGATGCGACGAATGTGATGATTCCAAAGGTGAGCGTAATCACTAATATTGGTTTAGACCACTTAGATTATTTAGGAGATTCCAAAGTAGCGATTGCGCACGCAAAAGCGGGTATTGTGAAATCAGGTGTTCCACTAGTAACGATGGAACAGAATCCCGAGTGCTTAGATGTGTTTAGAAAAACATGTGAAAAATTAGGCAGTCCGCTTATCTGTTGTGAAAAGCCAGAAAATATTTATGTAGATTCTTGCCTTCATTTTGACTACAAAGTCTATAAAAACATAGAAGAAAATACCTTAGCTAAATATCAGGCTTATAATGCTTCATTGGCTATAGAAACCATTGAACAATTGAAAATGGACATAGATAGTCAAACAATCTATAGAGGGATAAAAAATATGCGATGGCCGGCCCGCTTTGAATTGGTGAAAGAGCATCCAAGAGTTATTCTAGATGGTGCCCATAATGAAGAAGGAATCGCAGCTTTAGTGGAAAGCGTAAAAGATATCCCAAATCTTCATATCTTATTTACGGCATTAGCGGATAAACCGAATCATTCGATGCTGGAAAGTTTGTGTGAAGTAAGTTCGAATATCACGGTTTGTGAATTTGACCATATTCGTGCGGATAAAGCAGTTAACATTGCCGCCAATTATCCGGTACGAATTATTCCGGATTGGAAGCAAGCTTATGATATAATGATTACAGAGATAAAAGAGGGCACTTTATTAATCTGTGGTTCCTTATACTTTTTATCGCAAATACGAGCTTATATAGTAAGCCAAGGAGAAGAATTATGATTCGTCAAAAAGTTCACTTTTTAGGATTTGTACAAGGGGTTGGATTTCGTTTTACCATTGCTCGTCATGCCATGCCTTTAAAAATTACCGGATGGGTTAAAAACGAGTACGATGGAACCGTTCGTGCAGAGCTTCAAGGTGAACCTGCCAATATTGATAAATTAATTGATAAGATGATGCATGAACGTTTTATTCGTATTACGCGTGTTGACCGCGAGGACATTCCTGTGGTAGAAGGCGAAAAACGTTTTGTGACAGATTATTAAAAGGACTAAAAATGATTCGACAAAAGATAATATTTATTGGACGTGTGCAAGGCGTTGGTTTTCGCTATACGATGACAGCACTGGCTAGACAAATAGGGCTGACAGGCTATGTAAAAAATGAATGGGATGGCAGTGTTGTTTCAGAAATTCAGGGAGATAAAAAAGGCATTGACTGGTTAATCCAGCAATTGTATGAGGACAGATATATTCGTATTGATCGAATCGTTCGTGAGAACATTTCGCCTGTTACAGGAGAAAGAAGCTTCTATTCCAGCTATTTTTAGTTGTGAGAAAGCTTGTGCATTACATTATTTGATATACTATCAAAAAAGAAGCCTTTTAGTTAGGCTTCTTTATTCTTTGTAGTGTTGTTAATAAGAAATATAGTAGGGCAATATTGATTGGAAGTTTAATCAATTGTGTTGCGATACGAGCTGTAAATAAAGCGATGAATCCATTTCCATATAACATATGTAACCATAATGGTGTCATTCCCATATTAACGATTAGGAATACTAGAAATTCAGCGCAGATCACTCTTTTTAAAGTGACTGTCTTTTTGTAGAAGAAACATCCATAAATAAATCCAATCACAAATTCGTTTAATGCGAATCCAGGAAAATATGGTCCACTTGGGCGAAGAAGATACTCGATGGTATCGGCCATGATTCCGGCTAGTCCAGTAAGGACAGGCCCATAATACATGGCAGTGGCTCCTACGATGATGTTTGAAAAACCAATTTCTAAGATGTTGGATACAGCGATTGTGAATTCAGCGACTACGGCTTTTAAAGCGGTTAAGATAGCTGTACCCGTCAAAGAATTTAACTTTTTCAATTCTTTTGTACTTTCAATAATTCTTTGCATAAAAAAACTCCTTTCTATCCATATTGCGATAAAAAAGGAGATTCGATTTCATCACAACAGCGGGATGCAAAATATGAACCGCAAGATTTGTATCTTTTCGTCATCGAACCAACTCCCCGTGTTCGGTGCACTTGACGCTCATACTTTTACTCTGTACGAAAAAAATTATAGAAGAAATCTATTAGTTTGTAAAGAATATTTATGAGTGTGATTAAAATCACACAAAAGAATTATGATATACGAAGTTATTCTATTTTTCAACAATAAGTGAAAAAGTTAACAATGTTTTTAGTGGAAATTGAAAGGTGAAAGGAATATACTGTAAACGTATACAAAAGAATTACTATTATTATGCAAATGGAGGAAAAAGAATATGTCATACGGATTTGGAAATATGATCCAACAATTAAGAAAAAGTCCAAAATCAATCGTCTTTACTGAAGGAACCGATCCACGTATTTTGGAAGCCGCATCTCGTTTATTAGCTGGGAACTTCTTATATCCAATTTTAATTGGTAATGAAGAAGAAGTATATCAAGCTGCAGAAGAAGCAGGTTATAACATTCGTGGTTCAGCTATCATCGATCCAAATAAATACGAGCATTTTGATGAAATGGTAGCTTTATTCTGTGAATTACGTAAATCAAAAGGAATGACACCAGAAAAAGCAATTCCAATGTTAAGACAAGGTAACTATTTTGGAACAATGTTAGTTAAAATGGGAGTTGCTGACTGCTTATTAGGAGGAGCTACTTACTCAACTGCAGATACAGTTCGTCCTGCTCTTCAAATTATCAAAACAAAACCTGGAAACAAATGTGTATCATCTTGCTTCATCTTAGTTCGTCCATCCGCTTCTGGTGAAAACGAAGTATTAGCTATGGGAGACTGTGCAATCAATATTAAACCTTCTGAAGATGAATTAGTAGAAATCGGTATCGAAACTGCTAAATGTGCAAAAATCTTCGGTGTGGATCCAAAAGTTGCTTACTTAAGCTACTCAACTTTCGGTTCAGGAAAAGGTGAAGATGTAGATAAGATGAGAAACGCTGCAAAACGTGCAAAAATCTTAGCACCAGACTTGGCTGTTGAAGGTGAATTACAATTCGATGCTGCTGTATCACCACGTGTTGCTCGTACAAAATGTCCTAACTCAGATGTTGCTGGGCACGCAAATACATTCATCTTCCCAGATATCAATGCTGGAAACATCGGATATAAAATGGCTCAACGTTTAGGAAACTTTGACGCATATGGACCTATCCTTCTTGGATTAAACGCACCAATCAACGATTTATCTCGTGGATGCAACGCGATTGAAGTTTATTCAATGGCTATCATTACTGCAGCCCTTGCATAATATAATTAGTAGTATAAATAAAAGTCGTTTGTTAAGAACGGCTTTTTTTTAAAGATGTTGCTTAATACATATTCATAATATCTAGCTGTGTTTGGATTCAAATTTTATCTTTAGTACCTAGTAAATAAGAGGGAATTAAAAAAATTCCCTTTTTTTTCTTGCATGTCATGTTATACTAGTCCCATGAAAAAAGAAAAATTTGAATACGACATCGATTTTGGTGCCATTATGGATTATGTAGATAACCGTTTTTTATTAGTTATTAAAGATGAAAAATGGACAGATTATGAGTTATCGCTATTAACACAAATGGATCTTAATTTCTGTTATACACAAGATATAGCTATCTTTGTATTAGAAGGTGGATCAATCGATTCTAGTGATTTCTATTTCAATGTGCAAGATTGCGATTGGAAGGAGTCGTTATTGAATAGTGAATTAGTAGATATCGAAGTGAACTTAGTCGATAAGGAAAACGATATTTGTTGGAAAAAGAAAAAGACTTTGAACAAAGCACAAAGTCGTACAATTTTAGATTTGCTTGAAAAACAATCAAAAGTAGAATTTATGCCAAACGAATACGATGTAAATGTAGAAGGACTTCAAAGTGCTTATGAGCCATTTGAATTATTGAAGTTCTCAAAATTAGCTATTAAATTTTAGAGGAGGAAGATAGAAATGAAAGCTGTAATCACTGTAGTAGGGAAAGACCAAGTAGGTATTTTAGCCCTAATCGCGAATGAATGCGCCAATGCACAAATTAATATCGCAGATGTTTCTCAAACAATCTTAGATGGAATCTTTACTATGACAATGGTTGTAGAATTCAGTGAAGCTAGTGTTGCATTAAGTGAATTCTCAGGATATATGCGTAACCTAGGAGAAAGTAAAGGATTAGTAATTCGTGTAATGAATCAAGCTATTTTCGATTCTATGCACCGAATCTAAGGAGAATATTCATGCAAACACAAGAAATATTAGAAACCATCAAGATGATCGATGAAGAGTGTCTGGACGTAAGAACTATCACTATGGGTATTTCTTTATTAGATTGTGCAGATACAGATATCGATAAGGCTTGCGAAAAAGTCTACAACAAGATTTGTACAAAAGCCAAAGACTTAGTAAAAGTTGGAGAACAAATTGAAAAAGAATACGGTATTCCTATTATCAATAAACGTATTTCTGTTACACCTATTTCTATGTTGGTTGGTGTATCTGGGGGAGATCCAGTAAAATATGCCCTAACATTGGAAAGAGCAGCCCAAACTGTTGGAGTTAACTTTATTGGTGGATTCTCTGCATTGGTTCAAAAAGGGTTCAGTGCAGGAGATAAGGAACTAATCGCTGCAATTCCTCAAGCATTAGCTCAAACAGAACATATCTGTGCTTCTGTTAATGTTGGTTCTACAAAAGCAGGAATCAATATGGATGCGGTTGCGATGATGGGAAAATGTATTCGTGAATGTGCCGAAGTCACAAAAGATGAAAACTGTATTGCTGCCGCTAAATTGGTTGTATTCTGCAACGCTGTAGAAGATAATCCATTTATGGCTGGTGCTTTCCACGGTGTTGGGGAACCAGACGTTGAAATTCACGTAGGTGTAAGTGGACCTGGTGTAGTACGTGCCGCTTTAGCCAAAGCGCCAAAAGATGCACCAATGAACGAAATCGCCGATTTAATTAAACGTACTGCATTTAAAATCACACGTATGGGACAAATGGTAGGTGTCATTGCGAGTGAACGTTTAGGTGTTCCATTTGGAATTGTTGACCTTTCTTTAGCTCCGACTCCAGCCGTTGGAGATAGTGTTGCTCACATCTTAGAAGAAATGGGATTGGAAATGTGTGGAGCTTATGGAACCACTGCCTGCTTAGCAATGTTAAACGACGCTGTTAAAAAAGGTGGAGTTATGGCAAGTAGCACAGTTGGAGGATTATCTGGTGCCTTCATTCCAGTTAGTGAAGATGCAGGTATGATCGATGCGACACGTGAAGGCGTTTTATGTTTAGAAAAATTAGAAGCTATGACAGCGGTATGTTCTGTAGGATTGGACATGATTGTTATTCCTGGAGAAACTACAGCGGAAGTGCTTTCTGGAATTATTGCAGACGAAGCAGCTATTGGTATGGTTAACTCAAAAACTACTGCGGTTCGTTTGATTCCTGCAATTGGAAAACAAGCTGGTGAAGAATTAGAATTTGGTGGGTTATTAGGAAGTGGTCCTATTATGCCAATCAACCAAACTAAAAACGATGTAATGATCCACCGTGGTGGACGCATTCCTGCTCCGTTACAAAGCTTAAAGAACTAGGGAGGTGTATTGGATGAAAAAGTTAGTTATTCTTTTGATGGGACTATGCTTAATTGGATGTTCAAGAGCTAACTATAATCCAGAGCAACAAGAAACTAAGGTTGAAAAAGAAGAATTAAAGAATACAACAACAGTATGTACTAGAGATGCAGACACAGTTACATTCTATGCGACAGGAGATAAAATCTTAAAAGAAGAACGTCACATGATTGTAGACTTAAGTGGAGAATTAACAGAAAATGCGAACCAAGATGAATTATTGGCTCGTGTTAATGATGACCTAGTTAAGGTGTATGGAAATATTAAAGGTGTTAAATTCGAAACATATTGGGAAGAAAATCTAGTGCACGTAGTTTTAACAGTAAATTATAAAATTGCGGACATTGAAGAATTAGAAAAAGCAGAATTGATTGATGAATTGGAAGACGATGCAAATGTCGTTTCTTTAGAAAAAAGTTTACTTTCACACCAAAAAGCAGGGTATGCTTGTAGCGTAGCTGAATAAGAAAACCATGCGATATTACATTGCTGATTTGCATTTTTATCACCGCACATTAAATGAACACATGGACTGTCGTGGGTTTGCGAGTGTGGAAGATATGAACGCATATATGATTGAACAATGGAACAAGAAAGTAAATAAAAACGATGAAGTAGTAATCTTGGGAGATTTTTGTTGGGGAAATGCCCAACAAACCCAGGAAATCTTGGAACAATTAAAAGGAAGACTCTATTTAATTGTTGGAAATCACGATCGCTTTTTAGAAGATAAAAAGTTTGATGCCTCACGTTTTGTCTGGATCAAGCATTATGCAGAACTGAATGAAAATCGCCGAAAGGTAGTTCTTTCTCATTATCCGATTGCTTGTTACAATGGACAATATCGTAAGGATGAAAATGGAAATCCCAAAACCTATATGTTACATGGGCATATTCACAAGACACAGGATCAGGCATTAATAGATTCTTTTGAAGAATTTGTCAAAAATCAAACACATGTATCTATTGGGGGAGAGATTGAAAACATTCCTTGTCACTTTATAAACTGTTTCTGTATGTATTCGGATTATCAACCAATGACCTTGGATGAATGGTTAGAAATTGATAAAAAAAGAAAAAATAAAGAATTGTAAAAAAACACTTGCAATGGTGAAAAATATCTGTTATATTTTATTAGCACTTGAGATAAACTTCTCAAGTTTAAGATAAATTGGCGCGTTGGAGAAACGGTTAACTCACATGCCTTTCACGCATGCATTCACGGGTTCGAATCCCGTACGCGTCACCATCTGCAAGATCAGCTCTCAGAAATGAGAGCTTTTTTAATGGAAATTTTCAATAAAAAATTTTTAAAAAAGTGTTTGACATTTATCTTTTTCCTTGTTATATTATTTAGGCACTTGGGAAATCACTTCTCAGGTTTAACATAAATGGCGCGTTGGAGAAACGGTTAACTCACATGCCTTTCACGCATGCATTCACGGGTTCGAATCCCGTACGCGTCACCATTTGTCTTTGAAGCTCTCTTGTGAGGGCTTTTTTCTTTTCACAATTGTGATACAATAGACACTGTATTAAAAAGGAGATTAACTCTATGGAAAACATCAATTTACCACCTATCCCAGAAGATGAAAAAAATAAAATAGATCCTCAAGAAACAACTGATGAAGCTAAAGAGCAACCGGCTGTGCAAGAAAGTACAGAAGAAGTAGAACATGACGAAGAAAACATTGGCTTACCACCAATTCCAGAAGAAGTACAAGATAAAGTGGATGTACAAGCATCAGAAAATACACAAGAAGAACCTTCTCAAAAGCCTTCTGTGAAAGAGCTGGTATCTTTATTGATTCAAAATGATCAACAACAAGTCACTTCTTATATTTGTATAGCGATTGGATTTTTAGCTTTTTTATTAAGAGGTTTGGCAATTTATTCTGTCCTATGCTCAATCTTAGTATTTTTCTTTAGTGCAGGAGATGTGATTGCCTCTCTTGTAACTTATAGAAAGAATAAACTTGCTTCACTAATTGCCTTGATTGTATCTATTTCAGCCTGCGGATCTTGTCTTTCTTTATTAGCTAGTTTTGTGGCAGACGCTTTATTCGCTCCAAAACAAGAAGTTTATGAACAAGATCTATCGGATATCTTTGGAAATGAATTTACAGACCCATTTAATCAATTTGGTGAAAATCAAGAAGACGGTTCTGATTATTTTTGGGATTAATTATGACAGAAATACAAATTATTAGATTGGTATTTGGAATCCTTTTAGGATTAGCTACTTTAGTATTAGCTGTACTAACCTATTTTTTAGGCTATAAGAAATGGTACATCGTAGAAGAACACTGCTCCTTGAAAGTATCAGGAACTGTAATTAGTTATACATTAGGAAGTCGTGCAAAACATGCTCCACTACATTTACCAGTGGTTGAATATATGGTAGATGGAAAGAAGTATAAAGTCGTAGGTCCTAAGTATAAAGTTGTAGTAGAGAAAAGCCGTTCCTCCCTTCTTGGAAAAAATGAGATCAAGGAAATTGATCCTTACTCACCTGTTTTACATCTAGATAGTGCAAGCAATGCCTTCATGAGCATCCATGCCAATCCAATGGAAATGCTTTTTCCAAAAGGATCAAAAATGAATGTATTTTATAATCCTGGAAATCCTAAAGAAGCGTACGCTCTTCGCTATGTGAGTGAAAAATTTAAATTTTATATTTTATTGATCACAACCATTCTGATGTTCATTGGTTGGATATTGATACTTGTTTTATTATAAAAGCCTGAATGGGCTTTTTTTCTTGTAATAAATTTGGTTTTTCTCTTGCATGGACCTATAAAATATGGTATAAAAATGCTTGTGTGGTGTGAACAGATGTTTACGGGAAATGTCTAAGTGGCAACCGACGGAGTAATACTCTCAGGTAAAAAGGACCGTAAATGGATTACACTCTGGAGACATCCGCAAAGGAGCGGAGGCCGAAGGTGCAATGCGTATGCAGAATCTCTCAGGCAAAAGGACAGAGGCAAATAAAAAAGTCTAGTTTTTTTGATGGTGCATGATTGTGTATACGTTACGTATACACTTTTTTATGTTAAGGGAGGAAAAAATATGAGTTTAATTGAGACAGTCAATAATTTCCTAAATGGGATCGTTTGGGGACCTATTGGGTTAACATTACTTTTCTTAGCTGGTGTTTGGATGACATTAGTTAACAAAGGATTCCAAGTAACACATTTTGCGCACTGGATGAAACAGACTATTGGAGCTATTTTTAAGGATTCAAATGTTACGGCTCACACAGATGCAGACGACAAACAAATCAGTCAGTTCCAAAGTTTATGTACAGCCTTAGCTGCGACAATTGGTACAGGAAATATCGTTGGGGTATCTACTGCGATTATTTCTGGGGGACCTGGGGCCATCTTCTGGATGTGGATCATGTCTATCTTAGGTATGATGACTAACTATTCAGAAAACGTATTAGGTATCTTCTATCGTATTAAAAATAAAAACGATGAATGGTCTGGTGGAGCCATGTACTACCTAGAAAATGGTTTAGGATCTAAAAAAGGATTTAAAACAATCGGAAAATGGTTAGCTATCTTATTTAGCTGCTTCTGTGCTTTAGCTAGTTTCGGTATTGGAAACATTGCCCAAGTTAACTCAATCTCAGGAAACTTAAATGTAGCTTTCTCAATTCCAACATATATTACTGGTATTATTTTGGTAGCTTTATTATTAGTTGTAGTTGTTGGTGGTATTAAACGTATTGCAGCTGTAACTGAAAAATTGGTTCCATTTATGGCCGTTATTTATATTGTTGGAGCCGTAATCATTGTAGGTATGCACGCTAGTATGATTCCTGCTGCATTTGCATCTATTTTCAAAGGTGCTTTTGGAGCTGCATCTATTAAAGGTGGTATCATTGGTTATGGATTAAAGACAGCTGTTGTCTGGGGATTCAAACGTGGAGCCTTCTCTAATGAAGCAGGTTTAGGATCTTCTGTAATGGTTCACTCAAGTTCAAATGTTAAAGAACCAGTACAACAAGGTATGTGGGGAATCTTCGAAGTATTTGCGGATACAATCGTAGTTTGTACATTAACTGCTTTAGTTGTATTAACGAGCGGATTCTTCGATCTAGATACAGGTGCCCAAATTGTCGATGCTTCAGCTTCTGCGTTAGTTGGACAAATCTTTGGTAATACATTTGGAACAATCGGACCTATGTTTATTGCGATTGCAATCTTAATGTTCGCTTTCTCAACTGTACTAGGATGGTCACACTATGGTGGTAAGAGTATCGAATACTTATTAGGAGAAAATGCGGTTAGAGTATATCGTGTCATCTTCTGTTGTATGTCATTCTTCTCAGCAACAATGGATTTACAATTGGCTTGGGATTTATCTGACACATTCAATGGTTTAATGATGATTCCAAATTTAATTGGGGTATTGGCATGTTCAATGACAGTTGCTGCTATTACTAAAAACTACATTGATCGTCGTTTCCACAACAAGGATGTAGTACCAATGTATTCGGCTTATCCTGAAGTTCAAAAAATGCAAGAAACTGCAGAATAGAAAAATATGAGCCTACTAGAATAAATCTAGTAGGTTTTTATTATATGTATTTGCGGTATATGTATTTGCAAAATAAGCTCAAATCGTGTCATTTAGGGACTTAATGGCTTCAAAAAATTGAAATTTGATAGTTTCCATATTATTATATTTAAGTAGATAGAACTATTATTGATTAAAAGGAGATTTAATAATGCCTAGAAAGAAAAAGACAGAAGAAGTAGCTGTAGAAGAAGTAGTAGAAGCTCCAGCTAAGAAATCAACTGCCAAAAAAACAACAAAAAAGGCAGTTACTAAAAAAGAAGAAGTAGTGGAAGAAGCACCAAAAAAAGCTCGTAAAACTACTAAGAAAGTAGCTAAGGAAGATGCAGTTGTGGAAGAAGCTCCAAAGAAAACAACTCGCAAAACAACTAAAAAAGCTGTGAAAGAAGAAACTGCAGAAGAAAAACCTGCAAAGAAAACTACAAGAAAAACAACAACTAAGAAAGCTAAAAAAGAAGAAGTAAAAGTCGAAGAAGTCAAAGAAGCACCAGTAGTTGTTGACGAAATTAAAGAAGAAGCAACAGTTGAAGAACCAGTAGTAGAAGCTGTTGTGGAAGAAGCGGTAGTAGAGGAGGAAGTACCAATGTTAGAAGGACCAAGAAGAAGTATCGCGTTTATTGGATCAGAATGTTACCCATTCTGTAAAACAGGTGGTTTAGGAGACGTAATGTATGCTCTTCCTAAAGCATTATCAAAATTAAATTGTGACGTTAAAGTTATCATGCCTAGATATGAATGTATTCCTTGGAAATATCAAGAAAAAATGGTTTACAGAGGATCATTCCAAATGGATTTATGCGCTGATGGACGTCAATATTATGTAGGAATCATGGAATACGTTTGGGACGGTGTAGTATACGATTTCATCGACAACCAAGAATTCTTCAGCGGAGCAAAACCATACTCATCAATTGTTGGAGACATTCCTAAGTTCTGCTATTTCTCTAAAGCTGCATTAGCTGCATTAAACTACATGGATTGGATTCCAGATGTAATCCACTGCCACGACTGGCAAGCTGGTTTAGTTCCTGTATACCTAAGAACTTTATTTGCAGACACTCCAGTTGCTCGTGCAAAAACTATCTTAACAATTCACAACTTACGCTTCCAAGGTGTATACAACATCCCAACAATCCAATACTGGACAGGATTACCTGACTATGTATTCAACAAAGATGCATTAAAGACAGGATACGAAGATGCAAATATGTTAAAAGGTGGTTTAACTTACTCAAATATGATCAGTACTGTAAGTAACACTTATGCAGATGAAATTCAAACTGAATTCTACGGTGAAAACTTAGATGCTCACTTACGTTATCACGCAGGAAAATTACGTGGAATCGTTAACGGTATCGACGTTGATATCTGGAACCCAGCTACAGATGAATTACTAGCATCTCAATACGATCTTTCAAATGTACTAACAAACAAACGTGAAAATAAAAAAGCACTTCAAGAAGAATTAGGATTAGCTGTAGATGATCACAAGATCGTTATTGGTTTAATCTCTCGTTTAACAGACCAAAAAGGTTTAGACTTAATCAACGCTATCGTTCCAGAAATCATGGACGAACACACTCAAATTGTTGTATTAGGAACTGGAGATCCAGTATACGAAGAATCATTCCGTAACTATGGAAACCAATATGCAGGAAACTTCGCTGCATGCTTAATGTATGATGAAGCATTATCACACAAAATTTATGCTGCATCAGATGCATTCTTAATCCCATCACAATTCGAACCATGTGGATTAACTCAATTAATCTCAATGCGTTATGGTACAGTACCAATCGTTCGTGAAACTGGTGGATTAAAAGATACAGTTGATCCATACAACATGTATACTAACGAAGGTAATGGATTTACATTCGACCGTTACGAAGCTGGATTATTATTAGACGCAATCAACCGTGCTAAAACATTATACTTTGAACAACGTTGGCAATGGGACGAAATGGTTCAAAGAGATATGGACAAAGATGTTTCTTGGGAAGCTTCAGCAGCTATCTATAGAAATATGTATTTAGAAGTAACTGGAGAATAATCTTACTCACTAAGGGACTTTTTAAAGTCCCTTTTTCTTATGTTATAATGGATAAAGAAAGTTTAGAGGTAAAATATGAAATACGATATTATGATCATTGGAGCTGGACCCGGAGGAATCTTTTCTGCTTATGAGTTAGCTCAAAATGCTCCAGAGCTAAAAGTAGCAGTATTTGATGCCGGACATTCTTTAGAAAAAAGACATTGCCCAATTGATGGAAAAAAGATAAAAACTTGTATTAAATGTAAAACCTGCTCAATCATGAATGGATTTGGAGGCGCTGGAGCCTTTAGTGATGGAAAATATAATATCACAAATGATTTTGGAGGAACTTTATACGAATATATAGGAAAAGAAAAAGCGTTTGAATTGATGCATTATGTGGATCAAATCAATATGAAATATGGTGGACAAGGCTGCAAATTATATTCAACAGCGGGTTCCGATTTTAAAAAGAAATGCATGCAAAGTAAACTAAAATTATTAGATGCTTCCGTGCGACACTTAGGAACCGATGTGAACTATATTGTACTAGAAAACTTATATAATGGACTAAAAGATAAAGTTGATTTTTTCTTTGATACACCAGTCGATCATTTGGAAGTATTGGCCAATGGATATCGTGCTCATTATAACGATACGTATCTAGATGCTCACAAGTGTATTGTTTCAGTAGGACGTTCTGGTTCAAAGTGGATGCAGAAAATCTGTAAAGATCTAAATATTGAAACCAGTTCAAACCGTGTTGACTTAGGGGTTCGTGTAGAACTTCCAGCCGTTATTTTCTCTCATTTAACCGATGAACTTTACGAAAGTAAAATTGTTTATCGAACAAAGAAATTTGAAGACAAGGTCCGTACTTTCTGTATGAATCCAAATGGAATTGTGGTTAATGAAAATACCAATGGAATCATTACCGTAAATGGACACAGTTTTGAAGGAGAAGACAAGAAAACAGATAACACAAACTTTGCGCTATTAGTTTCGAAGAAATTTACTGAACCATTTGATGACTCTAATGGCTATGGAGAAAACATTGTACGATTATCCAATATGCTAGGAGGCGGTGTGATTGTACAACGCTTTGGTGATTTAGAACGAGGAAGAAGAAGTACAACAACTCGTATTGAAGAAGGAATGGTACGTCCAACCCTAAAAGCGACACCAGGAGATCTAAGTTTAGTTCTTCCTAAACGTATCTTAGATGGAATTATCGAAATGATATATGCCCTAGATAAGATTGCACCAGGAACCGCGAATGACGATACTTTACTTTATGGGGTAGAAGTTAAATTCTATAATATGGAAGTGAAACTTGATCAAAATTTAGAAACAAAGTATAAAGGCCTTTATGTCATTGGAGATGGATCTGGGGTAACCCACTCATTATCTCATGCTTCTGCTTCGGGAGTTTATGTTGCGCAAAAAATAATAGGAGCCGAATAAAATGAAAGAGAATCTTTCCAAAATATACCTAATCCTATCAGAAATCATAGATATAGGCTAGGCTTTGTTTTTTGGACAAGTTATTCTGTTATATACTATTGAGACATTTTCTATGGAAGATGTGCTCTTGGCAGGTGTGTTTTTTTGGATGTGTATAGCGCTATTCACCATTAATGTGATTACCTGGAAAAGTCTTTCCAGACAAGTCCAATTTCCAATCATCAAAGGGATTTTAGAAAAAGGAGCAATCTTTAATATACTGGCTGCTTATGCATCTTTAAATCCCATATTCGATGGGGCTGGGTCGGCCATTCTCTTTGGAATTCTAGGATTCTTATTTATTGGGGCTTTATACTTAATCGGCAAAGGAAGAAAACCCAAAAAGAATTCGAAAACCTATCGAAGCTATGGCTTTGAAAGTTATGAAGCTATAGATTATATGGATGAGGCAACGCTTGAATATTTAGAATATTGCGGGAAAGAAGACATAGATGAAGAAGACGACGAAAAGATTTACGCCTATGCGAGTGCGCCCATTTTATATTGGCTTGCCAGGTTAAAAGATAACGGATATCTAGTAGACATAGAAATTGATGAAGAATCACCATTAAATCTTTTTGTACGAATGAATTATGTACTTCGCAAAGAAAACATAAAACCCGAAATAATGACTTTTATGAATTATTATTATTTCAATGGAGAAGTAAGAAAATCTGCTTTTCATCAACCAAGCTATATCGTGGATTATTACAATTTAGTGCGTGAAGAAAATTCATACTTTTACATCCATGAATTTTCTTATGAAGTTTATTCACGTTTTGCGAAGACAATCGACCAGCGTTATCAAAATTTCCAAATCAATATGATGGAAGCCGAAGTTTATAAGGACATTGAGGATATCGATTTTGAAATTAACACGTTTGGAGAAATCGATGCATCTTATATTCGAAAATGTGTAGAATCGTATCGTAACTTATCATCCGCACAAAAGGAAAGAATGAGAGAAGCATTAAATGAATATGTAGAAGATGATGAAATAAATTCACTGGCGCATTTTAGTATGGATGAGATGGTCATCTTTCAGCCTAGAGGCGAAGAAATAGCCTATATTTTATGTGGAGAAGCAGACTTCGAAGAAGAACATGGCATTTCCATTTGTATGGTGAATGGAATAGTAACAGAAGTTGCTTATCGAATGGATTATATGAATCCATGGGCATTTAAGGACATGGAAAAATATAAGGCATATCAACGAGGTCTAAAAATACCACAGGCACAAGATAAAGAACAAATGGGCTATCTGATTCAGTCAGAAGATTTTACTTGGACTTATTTAACCGTAAAATAAAAGTTGGAAATACATGGAAATCCACCTTTCAGCCCTTACGGTTAGGCTTATCTGCAACAGTTGATACATTCTCTGCATTAGTTGGTGCATGTATTACTTGTTACAGAAACAATAGATTATTCCCTGTA
>JAGHTX010000230.1 GCA_018065105.1 Bacillota bacterium | reverse complement strand
TCTGTCTTTTCCACAACAACTAGTTTTCCATATCGCTTACCTACTAAATCTTTCCTCAAACCAATCACCTACTTTTCCATTCGTTCTTTGGCAAAGCTAGGAACCTGGATTAGCTTAAATTTATAGAACAGGCTATAGATATAGCTGATTCCTCGTATATCCCCAATATCCTTTGGTCGATTAAATTCATGTGCTTTTCCATCTTCTTCTAGAGTGCGTAAGGCTTCATTAAAAGCTTGTTTAATACTGCACCATGTCAGGGATTTACTGGCAGATCTTCGATCCACGAATAGTTCTTTTGTATAACGACCTTTTTTTCCAATTTTTAATTTATAGGTAAAAGGTAGTCCTGAATAGGTATAAAACGTATGGCCTTCAAAAGCACATATACATTCCCAAAGTTTTTCTTCGTTCATTTCTTCTACGAATTCACATATCTTTTGATTCTGGTGTCGATTTAATACCAATTGTTGGGCTTTTTTCTTAACTTGATCCATGTTGTATAGAGACTTGGTGTAAGGAAGATAAATGTTAATTGTTGCCTTTCCGAGTCCAGTAATCGCCTGAATTTCATCGATTGTCTTATTTTCAGCCAAAAGTTTTTGTATCATTTCGGATTCTGGATAGACTAACTCACCAGCTGTAATCAATAGTTTTTTGATTGTATTCATTGGTAAGGACATTTCTATAGACACTTTTTTTATAGATTGTTCTTCCCTATACAACTCGACGATTAAATCTAATAACTCTTGCATAGATGGATCAAATTGTTTAGGGTTAATTTTTTTTGGTAATTCTTTTTCCATCTTTTTATCCTCTTTTTTTCCACTAAAAAAGTGAAATTCTCTATATTATTGGAATTTCACTTAATTATTTAATTGTTGGTTAATGATCTTCGGATCCTTATAGGTTGGAAGTATCTTATGTAGAATGTCTTTTACGAAAGAATCGTTGTTGGTTTCGATTGCTTCCTTTAATATTTCCAATTTTGCGTACAATTCTCCGATTGTTATAGGATATTCTTTTTCAATAAAGATAAGATTGTTTTCGGTTTTTTGAAGACTGTCTTTTTTTACTAATAATTCTTCATATAGCTTTTCTCCTGGACGAAGACCTGTTTCTATGATTTCTACATCTTGTCCCGAAAGCTTCACCATATTTTGGGCTAGATCCCAGATTTTAATTGGATTTCCCATGTCCAGTACAAACAGTTCTCCATTTTGCGCAATCGCACCGCTAGTAAGAACAAGCTGACTTGCCTCAGGAATGGTCATAAAATAGCGAATGATTCGCTTATCGGTAACGGTAATAGGTCCGCCGGCAGCAATTTGTCTTTTGAATAGAGGAATAACCGATCCGGCTGATCCCAATACATTTCCAAATCGGGTTGCCGAATATTTCACATTTTCTTTTCGAGAATAGGCTTGTACGATCATTTCACACAATCGTTTTGTCGCTCCCATGACATTGGTTGGATTGACTGCCTTATCGGTACTGACCATCATAAAGCGTTGTACCTTGTACTTTTCACATGTATCTACTACATTCAAGGTTCCAAACACATTGTTCTTCACCGCTTCGATCACATTCTTTTCCATGAGTGGAACATGTTTATGGGCAGCTGCATGAATCACAATTTCTGGTTTGTATTGATTAAATACTTTGTCTAAAGATTCCTTATCCGTAATAGAAGAAATCTCGATTTGAATATCAAGATTTTTGTGTTTAGAAATTAATTCTTGTTGAATATCGTATGTTGTATTCTCATAAACATCCAATATGATTAACTGTTTTGGCTCCATTTTTGCGATTTGTCGGCACAATTCCGAACCAATGGATCCTCCTCCACCAGTTATCAAAATGACTTTGTTTCTGTAGTATTCTTTTACTTTTGGATCCATACATTCAATTGGTTTTCTGAATAATAGGTCTTCAATACTAAAGTCACGAATTTGTCGTTTTCCTGGAGAGTGGAAGTCCGGATAATCAAAGATTTGTACTTTAAAACCAGCTTGTTTATAGTATCCGTACAATTCTTTTTTCTTGTCATTATCCATGTTAGGAACCGCAAAGACAACTTCTTGGATGTGGTGTTTATGAAGCATTTCAAAAGTTGCTTCCGATTCTTCATAAACGAGAATTCCGTGTATATCTCTTCCAACTTTTTTTGGATCGTTATCTATAAAACAACGAGGGATGTATTGCGCATTTGGATTTGTCCACAAGTCTTCAGCTAGTTCAACTCCAATTTGTCCCGCTCCAATAATAGCGGTCTTGATTTTTGAGTGGTTGGCATCGGGTTCGGTGCTAACTTGTCCACCACTCATAAAGTCGATGGCCCATCGTAGTGCAACTCCTAATTTTGTGTTTTGCGAACCATATTTATACGCGTATCGATAACACATACGCATAGATAAAGTAGATAGTGTAAATACACTAAAGAATGCCAGCATTTTCACAAAAGAGATCTTTTGAATCGGAATGTTGTATTCGACGAACATGTATAATAAGAAAGCTGTTGAATCAACCATAATTAGTCGAATATAACATTTGATTCCTCCATAACGCCATACCTGGTGGTAAATCTTTCCAAAATATCGAAAAGACCCAATGAACAAAAGACATAACAGGGATTGTTCAATGATTCCTCTAGTATCTAATGCTCCTCCTCCTCGATAATAGGCAAATATAACTAGAACGAGAGTAAGAAATATGATGGAATCGTAAAGCTGAAGTCTTAAGCTGTTGTTGCTTTGAATTTTATCTTTCATTTTCTTCTCTCCTTTCTAGTTGTTTTTATAAATTGGTGCTTCTCCATTTTTTACTGCTTGTAAATCGGTTTTTGCACGTTGTACCGTTTTTTCATCTGGATACATGACGTAGGCATTGTCTCCTAATTCGTACGCAAAGTCGGTACCACCGGTTCCATCCAGACTGTATTGGAATACGGCCCATTGAATATTTTCATCCAATTGCTTGTTGACAAGCTTGGTCATATCTTTTAATGACATGTTTGTTTTGAAGGTTCCTTTAATGGAATCCATTATTTTTGAGAAATTTGTCAATAATTTGGTAGACATCATCTTATTGATGATTCCACGAACCACATTCATTTGATTCTTACCACGTTGACGATCTCCGGATGCGTATCTGTGTCTTTCACGAGCATAGCGAAGTGCCTGTTTTCCATTGACCTTGATATTTCCGACTTCATAGACAAACCCATCTAGTTCTACTTCCTGTCCATTGTTGATAATAATTCCATCTAAGGAATCCACTAGCTGGGTCACGGTATCAAAGGTAACGACGGCATTGTAGTTAATTTCAATGTCCAGTAATTTTTCAATTGTAGCCTGGGTTGTTTCTACCCCATGAAGTCCAGTGTGTGTTAACTTGTCCATTTTTCCTACTGCACATCCAAACTTGGCATCACAAGCGGTTTCTACATAGTAGTCACGAGGAATACTAATCATTAAAACAACATGGGTAATTGGATTGACTTGTATAACCATATTGACATCGCTTCGGCTGATTTCATCAATTCCGACACGAGAATCGGAACCACTGATTAGGACAGTAAATGGTGTTGTGGTTACATCAACGTCTTTAGAAATATCTACTTTTTTAACTTTGTAGGAATAGGAATACATTTCTAATAAATAATCGACAATGTCTTCGTATCCTTCATAGTCTTCGATAGTCGTTAAATAGCTTTCATCCAGAATGATATAATCTAAGGCTTTTCCTTTTAGGTTATTCATCAATTCAATGGAAGAATCGTATTCACGGATTTGAAACTTTATTTCTTGTTCATTTAATTCTTTGATACAAGCATCGACATGATCTCTGGAAAAGTTTTTTAATATTCCTACGGTCTTTCCTTGGACATCTTCGAGTGTTTTATTGGAATAATCGTTTAAACGATAGAGTTTTACATGTCTGGTACTTTCATCTTCTTGTTTGGTGATGTCATACAAAGTGTCATAGGTAATGTGTAAAAAATAGGTTCCTATGCAGCTTGTAACACATAAAAAAATACTAAGCACATAGGCTAGTATTTTTCGACTTTTCTTTCGGGTATGACGATGTGTGTATCGTAATAACAGGTATTCACTAAATACCATGAAGAAGAGTAGCCCTACAAATAAAAAGGCTAAATATTTTGCAGGTAGCACAAACAATCGTACGAGTTGAAATAAGAATACACATACAGAAATAGCTTCAAAAATAGCTAATGCGAGCGCTTTTTTTGTGTAGAAGCTTTTCTTTTTTTCGGTTCGCTTTAGAATTATTTTTTCTAAATCATCCATATGTATTCTCCTTTCTATTCGCTACGGCTTGAGATTGGTGTTCCTGTCTGATCACATGTAGTGATTATTTTTTCTTCTGTTCCTTTGATATGGAAAGTAACGGTTATTGTCTTATCTTCGTTAATTTTTGAAGTTATATTATCGACATCGCTTTCTAAAAGTCCGACATTAAGTATAGAAGCAGCAATCGCATCTTTTTCCTTTTGAGTAATTTCTGGCTCTTTTACCTCATCCTTTTTTTGTTCTTCTTTTGTTTTGGCATCTTCAGGCTCTTCTACCTTACGGCTTTGTAAGATACCGCCTTCGCTAACTTTGAAAGTGTAGTGTTTTTGTTTGTAGTCAAACTCTACAATAAAACCATTCTTTTGTTTGACTTCTTCGTTTTCAATTTTATCCTTTGGAATACAGGCTTCATCCAAACAGATGATCAGTGCATTTTCCTTAGTGACTTGTACTCCCTTTGGAGCACATCCGACCATGGATAAAGCGAGTACTGTGATAAATCCTATTTTACTAATCTTTTCCATATCCATACCCATATCCATATCCGTATCCATATCCGTATTTTTTCGTTTTACTATCGACTTTATTTAGGACAATTCCTAAAATATTTGCTCCATTTCGCTTTAATCCATCAGCACACATCTTAATGGATTTCTTTTGATTTTCTTCACTAGAGATAACGAATAGTGTTCCATCACAGATACTTGAAACAGGTACGGCATCAGCTACGATTCCGACTGGTGAACAGTCCATTAGGATATAATCGTATTCTGCTTTTGCCATTTCCAAGAATTTTCTGAATCGTTTGGAAGCCAATACTTCTGCTGGATTTGGTACACTTGATCCTGTTGTTAAAACCGATAATATTCCTACTCCTTCATCCAATTCAATGTGTTGAACCATTGACATTTCATCAATTTTTTTAATGTCTTTGATTTGTGTTAATAAATTAGTTAATCCAGAAGCATTGGTAATTCCTAAAATACGATGAATACTTGGATTTCTTAGGTCACAGTCAACCAATAATGTTTTTGGATATTTAACGGCATACATTTTTGCCAAGTTTACGGAAATTGTTGATTTCCCTTCGTTTTTTGTAGTAGAAGTTAAGTTAATTACTTTGATTTCGTCATCCATTTGCATAAATTCAATGTTTGTACGCAAATTACGAAAGATTTCTTTTACATCAAATTGATTTGATTTTTTTCCTGCCATGATATAATCCTTTCCTTGTTCTAATCGCTTAGTGTTTGAATTCCATATTTTTTTCTAAGCGTTTCTTATTTCCATTTTGGAACTTCAATCAATACAGGAATTCCCATGTATTGTTCCGCTTCTTCTTTTGATTTCAAACGATTGTCTGTTAGTAATAAAAAGAAGACATAGGCACAAGAAATTCCGACTCCGGCAATCGCACCTAATCGAATATTTCTTTGCATATTGACTCCAATTGGGCGGAAGTTCAATTTTGGAGCATCGACAATTTCAATGTTCTTAACATTTAAATTTTCTTGCATCTTTTCGATAAATACGGCAATCGTATTTTCGACAATGGATTTTGATAATTCTGGATTTGTAGTTGTGGAAGTAATAGAAATAATTTCTGTACCTTCTTCATTAGCTACATTTAAAGTTCCTCGTACACTTCCAGCACTTGGAAGACCACTTCTTTCGGCAACTTCCGACATGATATTATCCTTTTTCATTAAGGAAATAACAGTGTTTACCAAACGAGAGTTTACGGTCATTGCCCCATAGTTTACTTCTCCTGTTTCTAGATTCTTTGGTGTTAAGAAAATAGTTCCGGTACTAGCGTACATAGGAGTTACCATGTAGTGGGTATACAATCCGCCTAATACCGCTCCTAGAACACCTAAAATAATGAATACATAAAACTTCTTTTTGACGATATTTAAGATTTCAAAAATATCGATTAGATTGGTATCGGATTCTTTTCTCTTTAAGTTTTCCGATCTTCTTCTGTTGACTTGGTTTTGGTCATTTCTTGCCATAATTCTTTCCTCCCTGCTTTTTTCCAAATAAAAAGCATAATCCACCAATGGAATTCCGGTTGGTCGATTGTACTCTTATTTAGAAGTCAATTGCCATTTGGCTTGATTCTTCTTCACTCAATTCAGTTACTTGGGTATCAATGACTCGATACACCTTTTGACAAAGGTTTAGTACACTTGGTCGGTGTGTAGTAACGATACACGTCTTGTTTGGTTTTTGGGAAATGATGTTTCGTAACACATTTCTTTCGGTTGTGACATCTAGAGCACTGGTTGCCTCATCTAATAAAAGAATCGGAGCATCTCGTAAAATAGCTCGAGAAATCGCAATACGTTGGGCCTGTCCTTCGGATAAGCCTCTTCCTTTTTCTCGGACCACGGAGTTGATTCCATCTTTCATTTTAGAAACAAACTCATAGGCACATCCAATCTTTAAGGCTTCGATAATTTCTTCATCACTCGCATCTTCTTTAACCATGCGCATATTTTCAGCAATGGTTCCAGAAAGAATGGTATTTCCTTGAGGAACATAGGCAAATAAGTGTCGCGTATCCGCATTGGAAGAAATACTTCTTCCATCGTGGGCAACGATGTCTACATTTCCCTGGTCTGGATGTATTAGTCCTAGGATCAATCGAATCATGGTTGTTTTTCCTTCTCCAGAAGGACCAACAAGAGCTACGATTTCTCCTGGGCAGGCAATAAAATCCGAGTCTTTTATTACCTTTTTGTCTTCGATGTACGAGTAGTGTACATCTTTCATGCGTACACGATATCCATATTCTTGAAGTTCATCAATTTCATGGCTATCGGGAATGTGCACTTCTTTTTCCAATTCAACTAATTCTTTAATACGGTGTGCTGATACCGAACTGTTTAAAAAGTTTGGAATAATGCTGATCACATTGTTGAAGGCACTACTTAAATTGGCTCTTTGGGTTAAGAATAAAGTCATGGTTCCATAGGTAATTGAACCATTCCACAATAAATACAAACAATATAAAAACGATACCATTTGTACAACTAGTCCCATTAGGGACATAAAGATGTTGGTACCGATTGTAAACATGTTGTAGGTTAAAAAGATATCCTTGTACTTGGCTTGCCAGTCTCGCATCTTTGTACCATATTGTTTGGTAATCCCAAAAGATTTAATAGTATCTAAGTTGTAGAAAGTTTCTACTTCAAAAGTCATCATTTTACTGTTCATTTCACGAACCTTTTTTTGATAATCTCTTTGTTTCTTAATTAACATCTTAGACATTAGAAACATAAAAGGTGCACTAATGAAGGCAATACATGCCATCACTTTAGAATAGTGCCAAATTACCACAAAGGTTGCGATAAAGTTATAGATGGCAATGACGATGGTTGGTAACCAGCTAATCGCATTGCTGGAAACTGTACTGACATCGGTATTGAATCGGTTTAGGATATCTCCATTGGCATATTGGCTTACCTTTAGCCAATCAGCATCGATGATCTTATCAAAGATATCTGCTTGGATATCGTTGTTGATATAGATCGATAATCGAGCGGAGATGCGTTTGATCACACTATTAAAGAACAAGCTAAATAGTGATGAACCTATCATGATACAAAGTAAGATAACTAACTTTTCTCTTTTATAGCCAGTTACGATATCAATTACGTATTTGCTCGCAATACTACTAATAAGTCCTAAAGATGTAGCAACAATTCCTAATACGGTATAAAAGACAATCGCAAATTTGTACTTTTTACTATAAGAAAAGATCCAGATCCAATCGTCTAATATTTCCTGAAAGGTTCCATCTTTCCAGCGAGAAACTAAGGTACTAATAGAACGGAATGCAGAATCAGTGGATGACTTTTTATTTTCTTCCATCAACAATTCCCTCCCTTTCTATTTGATGATCTTATATTGTTTCAATAGGGCAACTCTCTCATTCCCTAGTTTTAAACTACGAACTACTTCTTTACTATTTTTTTGTTCTTTTAGATACGTACTCACTCTTTGGATCCAGGCAACAGGTAATAAGAATGGATACGATTCTAAATACGTGTATTTTCCTTTTAAACTGTTTACAGGTAAGAACACACTACTAAAAACAGAATTCTTTTTTTTCTTTTGTTCTTTAGAACTAGATACTGCATTCAGGGTAATGTTACTACTATGAAGACGAGTAATATCACTTGCTCCGTGTACTCCACTTTCTAATACATCCAAAAGTAAACTTGAATCATCAATGGATTCAATATCCCAGTCTTTGATGTATGTAAGATAATTATTTTCTGGAAGTAAATTTGTTCCGATTTTGTACATGGCTCGTACAAAATCAAACGCATTCATATCTTTTGATTGAGCCTCAATTCTACCCCAATCAATACAATCAGCATATTTAGAAGAGAAAATAACTAAATCACTGATTTGTCGAATTCCAAATCCACTGTGTAAAAAATGTTTAAAAGAATGACAAATTAAAAAGAATACATGACTGGTTACATCTAGCGTTCGTATTAGATGTCCATTGTATTCTATATATTCGATATTTATATCTTTAAAATATTTATTTAAATCCCCATACGCTTTAGATTCTGGAGGAATTAAATATTGGTGTGCTTCAATATACAATCCTGTCGATTCTTGAATATATGACATCTCAAAAGAAGTATCTATATCTTCCTTCGAATCTAGTTGGCTCATACCATATTCCAATAAAGCTTCATGATACAAATACTTTTCTTCTGGTTGAATCAAAATATCTTCATCACATGAAGTCCTAAAATTAGATTTAGGATATATGTTTCGTAGAGCTAATCCTTTAACAATAATGGGATGTAGTCCTCTTTTTTCCAAGTAAGAATATAAGTCCAAAAACTGTGATGTTCTTACAATTTGAGAAGATACCTTTTGAATTGCCAATTCCTTATAAGAACTAAATGCCTTTGGATTATTCTTAATACAGGAAGATTCAAACACACTGTTACAAATCATAGGTAATACTTCTTGAATAGACGCTAATCTAAAAAATTCAACGAAAGTAGAATAATCACGAATCTTAAGTTCATAATGAATATTCTTTAAGGAAGCGACATAGGCTTCTAAAAACAATTGTTGAACTGGATTCATGTCTTTTTCCTTTCTAATGAATTACAATTTGAATTTCATCTTCTTCAGAATCTGTATCTGTATTTTTGTCTTGCTTATCTTTTTTTGAATCTTTATTTTGATCAATTGTAATAACTTCTTCTTCCGCCACTTCAACCGGAGTAACTTCTTTTTGTTCTACTTTTTCTGTTTCACTAGGAACTTGTGTTTCTTCTACAACTTCACCGCTATCTTTCACTGCTTCTTCTTTGTCTTTGTTTCCAAAACAACCTTGCAAAGAAACAATCATAGCTAATGTGAATAAAACTGATAAAATCTTTTTCATGTTTAATCCTCTTTAATAAGTAAATAGTTATTTTTCATTAATTCCGAAATAAAAGCCTTAGCACCTTCTAGAGCTTCTTCTTCAGAAACTTCATAATTCTCAATAATGGATTCTGTAATTTCTTGTATTGTTTTTTCTTTCAAAACCAATCGAACAAAAAAAGCAGAATCTTCATTCAGATGCATAATATAGGGACATTGTTCTCTTGCGGTTAGTGTCGCAACTAATAAACTTTGATCACAAATTGTCTCAAATACAACATCCTCTCTTAGTTTATATTTCATTACACAATTCCTTTCGTATAGTCTGCATCAACAATTCACTTGATTCTAAGGTCCCGGTATTTTCAAACTGATATACAGGAACTGTATTCAGTAATGTCTCTTCTAATTTCAACATCTTATGAACTAAATCTGGAGTCCTAGAATACGTTTTTATTTCGTGTAGAATTACATAAACGGCTTCACTTGGCTTCAAACGTGTTAACTTATTAAATTTCGCTTGTTTCAACCATATGATACCTTTTACTGGAGCTTCTAACATCGAACCATATCCTTCTTTCCCTTTCCAAGGAGTTGGTTGAGCTTGAATTATACCTTCTTCTTGAAAATGAAGAATCGTATTATCCCCGTTAATGATTTGAATCTCTTCTCCATATAATTCTTTTAAATTCTTAAATTGTGTACTTTTTCCAGTACCACTAGGAGCTGTAATAAGATAAGCATTTTCTTTATAAATAAAAGAAACACAATGAAGAATCATTCGATTATGCGGCAAAAAGGCATCGGATACTAAATTAATCATTGCTTTATTTTCTGCTTCTGGATTCCATTCTTCTCCGGGGAATGAATTTAGAAATGCTTGTTTTTCAAATTCTTTTGCACAAACACTTTTTGCTTGTATATTTCTTTTTGTAAGAAAATCTTTACAACAATTTAGACATTCTGGATGTTGAAATCCACAGTTTATAGAAATGCCTGAAAGCATCAGTGCTCCAAAATAATATTTCATGTTATTTCCTTTTTTTCACATAAAATCGAGGAGAATGCTAAACATTCTCCTCTTTGTTTTATATAGAATAAATGACTATATAAAACGTGTAAAACCTAATGGTAAGAATCCAATGTAATTGAATTATTCTCCAGCATCTTCAGTATCAGTTCCTGAAGAAGTTGTTTCTTCTACAATTGGATAAACTTCATTCCAAGGTTCCTCCGTACACATGTAGGCATTATCTTCTGCTACCCAGATATCAATATGACCTTCGTGATTTTTCATGTCACCTACATAGTTTGTACCAGTGAACCCTCCTGTTGTAGAAGGTCCTTCAATCCAAGTTCCTTCAGAGTCTTGAGCCATTATTGGCATAAATCCTTTTTTCAAAGTATTCACCTCCTAATAATTAATTCTTAACTGCAGTAGTTAAGACGTTCATATCAACAAAGTAAATTTCCTTTGGATCAGCGTTTACTTCGATATAGTCGTTTTTGTCTTTATCTGATTCTTTGATTGTTAAATAACGTGAAGCAGCGCCAGTAACTCTTACACCATCTAATGTTACCCAATAACATTTAATTGTTTTTGAACCACTAGTTGTTCCTACTCCAGTATATGTTTTTAAATCATCCATATTAATCTTAGCATAATCAACTGATGCGATTAATCCAGGATCAACTTTACCTACAGTAATGTCGCTAGCGTTAAATTCTGTTTTTGTAAATTCGCTATTTTTACCTGGTTGAATTACCATCTTATTGTAAACTGCATTTACTGGACAGTATTCACCACTGATAACGAATCCTACTTGATCGTATAAATCACTATCGATTGCAGTTGTTAGATATACATCATATAACTGATTAGTAAAACGGTTAGATACTTCAACTTGTGTTGGTCTTAAGTATTGATCAGATACTTCTTTAACATAATATGTTGCCCCAACTGTTGGTTGGAAATCAGCTCCACAAATGTTAGTGTATGCAGCATCTAAATTGTATGTTGCATTTTCATAAAGACCACCATATAAATAACCAGCATGTACTTTTGTAACATTTTCGTTTTTGATAACATCATTAGTAATTACTTTTTCTGGTTCTGAAGAGTAAACAACATGATATTGAGCTACGTATTTAAATACGATATTTAATCCATCTGATGTTAACTTTTCTTTTACTACAACGCTATTTTCTTCATTGCTATTCTTTTCAATCTCATTAACAGTAACGGATTCAAAACGATAATTTGGAATTTGTAGTTGTTCTTCTGTATATACTGTACCGATTTCACCAACATATTCATAGTGCTTATATTCTGTTTCAACACCTGCATTTACTGTAATGTGAGTTACAGAAACCATCGCATGTGTATTATCTTCTGTATAAATAAATACGATTTCATTTACTCCATCCGCAGTAAGAATTAAACGTTGTTGGAATTTGTTTGGTAAATATCCTTGGATAGTTAAAGCGTATTCTGTAACTACAGCTTTCTTGTTATCTTCAACTTTTTTGGCTGGTCTTAATTCTTTTCCTTGATCATCTACATATTTTACTGTATATGGCACAGATTGAACCGGTTTATATACAAATGTAAATACGTTATTTCCTTCAATATCCATAACTACAGTGTGAGATGCTTCTTTAGGGAAATATCCTTCTTGATAGTCAGCATATAAATCAGTATCTACTTTTGCTTCAAAAGTTTTAGAGTTTCCAGCTAAAGCTTGTCCTTTAGTAGGATTAGCAATTTCTGTACCATCTTCTAATTGATAATTAATAGTATATTCAACTAATGTATTAGAACTCCATTTAGCATAAACATTTAAGTCTTTAGTAACTTGCATAGAAGCAAAGTCAAATGCTTTTTCTTTACCATCTTCTTCATAGAACCATCCAACGAATGTATATACTCCA
This sequence comes from Bacillota bacterium, assembly GCA_018065105.1. Taxonomy (GTDB): domain Bacteria; phylum Bacillota_I; class Bacilli_A; order Erysipelotrichales; family Erysipelotrichaceae; genus Floccifex. The sequence goes on along the minus strand of JAGHTX010000230.1, from coordinate 335 downwards.
CGAGTTGGATCAGCAGGACGTTTTGATTCTTCGGTAATTGTTCCATGAGGTACTTGAGTTGATGAAGTCTCTTCTCCATTTCTTGGATCAATGTTGACTGTGTGAACGATTGGTACCCAGTGTGCATATACAACTAAGTTTGCAGAAGGCATCTTCGTTGCATTGAAGTCTACTTTATCTCCAGTACATTCTGGGTTTAAGTACCATCCTTCAAATACATATCCGTTTGGAATTGTATCTGGTTTGCTTGGTACAAATCCGTTTACACCATCTACTTTTCCTAATGTTTTTTCAAATTTAACAGATACAGTTTTTACATTTTCTTTTCCATTGTT
>JAGHTX010000118.1 GCA_018065105.1 Bacillota bacterium | reverse complement strand
CTTCTTCCATCCAGGCAATCATTTGTGGTGTTGCTAAGACTTCTAAAGATCCACTTTTCATATTTACGGCTAAATGTTTTTCTTCCACAATGCGTTCTATTTCGATTAATTTCATTTTTTGTCCTCCATGTGCTATTATATTGCCATGGAAAATAGAAATTCTCAAGATTTAAGAATTTTAAAGAATGCCAAACAACACGTTTCCTTTTCGACAACGTTTATGTTTCTTCTTTTAATTCTTTACTTCGTTTCCCTGTTTTATGTAAACAATCAAGTATCTTTCCTAGCTGTAAGTGATTCGTTTAAGAGCACATGTTACATATTAGCGGCGATTCAAATTTTCGCCTTTGCGTTTATTGACATGTTGATTATGAAAGGAAGAAAAAACGCCAGAATCCTTTATTGGCTAGTCTTTATTTTAGCGATTGGTGAATACTATTTCCCAATGGTCGCTATTTCAAACGATCCCATTCACTTCTTAACCTATATAGCATTGATGTTGATGATGTTGTTAAAACTTGCCACAATGGCTCGTTTTGGATCGTATCTAAACCACAACAAGTTCTGTAAAATCTTATTTGATCATGTATTGGAAGTCTATTCGGAAGAAGACCAAGAAGATACACAAGAAATCTTTGTTGAGCCAACTATTAAACCAAATCCTACAATTCCTCCAATTTTAAAGGAAGAAGACTTATTTGGTGAATGGATGGATACAGAATCAAAACAACAATTTATACAACCAGAAAAAGAAGAAGATATCGTCATCGATGTCATCGAAGAATTTACTTTCCCACAACTTGCGATTAAGTTAGCTGCTGTTGTCTATGGATCTTTAGCTGGTTTTCCAATTTTGGCAAACTTGTTGTCTGAACTATTGTGCAGTACCGATGGTAAAGTTGTATTCGCCATTAAAGATATATTCATGTTATGTATCTTAAGTGCCGTATTATGGACCTTTGCGATTCTATTCTTATATTACGATCACCCAAAATCAAAGACATTGTGTAATGTTTGTTTTGTTGGTGAAGCCATTGGGATCTTATTCTACTTACCAAAGTTCATTGGATATATGCATAGTGAAACCATTCAATATGCACCTCGTGTATTCATTCTATTTGGAATCTTAAATTTAGTACGATATTCATTACTCGCCTTGATTATTAAACCAATTTATATTGCGGTAGAAGACGAAGTAAAACCAGATGAAAATTAATTCATCTGGCTTTTTTTTAATCCGTTAAAATTGTAGAAATCTCGTTTTTATATGCCTTAACTTGATTTCCATGCATATCCATTGTTGTATAAGAAACATTTCCAGTTAATATCTCTTCACATTGTTTCTTAATCAACAAGATGGTCGATTTAGGAATCGGACATTTTGCGTGCGATGGATATAGAGTATCGAAACCGTCCATTTGTGCCAATCTTTCTAAAGATAGGATATTGACTGGGATGCTTCGCATACTTCCAAACATAAAAATCATACCATCTTCTTGGATGGAATCTCCACTAAACAATACACGATGACTGATATCTAAAATACCGATAGAGCCAGGGGTATGTCCTGGCATATGAATGATTTGTACCTTTCGATTTCCTAAATCAAGAATATCTTGATCCCATACCGGTTTGATATTTCCTTTATAGTGCATTAATTCATTGGGATGCATATAGGCCCATTCAAACTGATTGTTACAAGAAATATGATCGCGGTCAGCGTGTGTATTAATGAGTTCTATTGGCTT
>JAGHTX010000037.1 GCA_018065105.1 Bacillota bacterium | reverse complement strand
TCATACTTTCGTTACAAAGAACCAAGGCATATGTCATTAGTTTTTCTTTAATCATGCTTAAAATTACCCTCCGATCACCTTTTTAGATAATGCGATCATATCGTAGGCTGCATTTGGTTTTCCCATATTTAAAGCGGCTTGACGTGTTTTTTCCATCATAGCTTCATCCATAAATAGTTTTTCAATAGCGGCATGTAATGTTGTCGCATTTAAGTCCTTTTCTTCAACCATTAAGGCAGCCCCTTCATTGACCAACATACTGGCATTGTAGAATTGGTGATTATTGGCTACATAAGGACTTGGAATGATAATAGAAGGAATTCCTAAGGCAGTTACTTCCGCAAGGGTTGTAGCTCCAGCTCGACATATCATTCCATCAATTTTTCCATAAATTCGCATTGTATCGACATATCCGACGACATGAATATTTTCATATCCATCAAATAAGTGAATGTCGTTTAAGTTATCTTTTCCACAAACATATAAGAATTGAAGATCTTCCGGTGTATCTTTTAGCGCATCTTTCATTAACGCATTGACACTGCTCGAACCTAAAGATCCCATCATAATTAAAATGGTCTTCTTATTTAGATCCAATCCCATACTTTTGAAATATTCTTCATCAAAATCCGCTTCTTTTGCCAAAGTACCACGAGGATTTCCTAAATAGTGGATCTTATCTTTTGGGAATACTTCCTCGCATTTTGTGTAACAAGTGACAATGGCTTGTACCTTGTTCATAATTAAATGGTTGGCTTTTCCAACAATTGAGTTTTGTTCGTGAATCATTGTAGGAATTTTTAAAGAAGTTGCGGCCATAATAACCGGCGCACTTACATATCCACCAAATCCAATTACGATATCTGGATTGATTTCTTTTAAATACCCTTTCGCTTTCGTGCGGGCACTTACCAGTTGTAATACCGCTTTGATTTTATTAAATACACTTCCGACTAGTCCTGAAGTGTGTAACGCATAAAAAGGATAACCGTAAGAAGGGATCAAATCGGCTTCCATTCGGTCATCGTTTCCAATAAATACAATTTTATTTTCAGGATCCATTTGTACATACTTATCCGCTAATGCGAGTGCTGGATAAATATGTCCTCCGGTTCCACCTGTTACTATACAAATTTTCATAATTTCACCCGTGTAAGTATACCATACTTTCTTTTAATTTCTAGTGTTTAATCTCAATTGGCTCCTCAGTAGGTTCTAAAACACCCATCAGAATCAATCTTTGGTCACTGTAAAATCCATATTCTTTCACATTACATGTAGAAATAGTGATGAATTTCTTTCCTTCAATATCTAAATCATTACGATAAAGGGCGTTATTATACCAGAATTGAAGAATTTCATCTTTTGAATAGCCTTCTTCATCGCTATATTCTGGATTATCTAGTAGAGGTTCGTAGTATGGACATCCATCTTCTACTTTCGCAAACATAAAGGTTACACATTTATAGTTTCCCTGTGGTGAAAAATAGTAAAAATATGGATGTTCGTCAAAAAACTTTTTATCTCCAAAATTGGACAATTGGGTCATCATGGCACCATCATCCGAAGAGTGTCCATAAAGAACGGTGTTATCCTGTTCAAAAGTTGGACTTGCCTGAAAATCCATGAACACAGCGCCATAACGAGAATATTCTAAATTGGCAGCATGATCTAAATAGAACGCATTGTCACTTCCTTTTACGACCGCAAAAGAACAAGGATTGTTGGCAGCGGTTGGACAATCGGGGATATAGATCCAACCTACAATATCTGGGAATTTCTCTCTCAGTTTATCCCAGTCCGGATTGAATCCTTTAATACCATCCGCTTCGTTCTCCTTTTGGATTTCTGCAATTACATCATTTCCGTTTGCATTGTCGGATTCGTTTTGTTCGTTTCTCAAACTCCATAACATAAAGGCGCTATAACCAAAAACGCCCAAACAAATAACTAATAAAATTCTATATATCCATTTACTCATAGGTATATTCTAAACAAACCTTAAAAAAATTGAAAGATATTTTTAAATTTGATTTATACTAAGAATATGAACAAACATACTTTTAAGAGTGTTATACTCAACGCCAATACAATTGCGCTCGATACTTTTAAGAAAAATGAGATTATTGAACAGGTAGCTAGACATTTGCACATAGAAGAAAGTGATGTTCAACTCGTTTTGAAACGAATTGAAGAGTTAAAAGGATTAGAATGGTTAGGCGAAGAACTAGACTTTATGCCCATCACAATGATGTATGCTAAATCGTATGCCAACTCACCAATCGAAGCTTTATGTGCACTTGCCCTGATTAAACCCTACCTTCTTTTACATGGCGGAGATTTTACCAAACTTCCTCTATCGGTATCTTCGATACTGGATACAACTTGTTTTCATGAGATCAAGGATGCATATTCTAAGGAAATTGAAGACATATTAAGCAGTCAAGAATTTATTCCTTTTTGTCTACAAGTGCTTTATGTAAAAGAAATCCATAATCTGCAGATTCCATTAAAGAACAAGGAGGCAAAGATGGAAGAATATGCCCATGTGGACTACATCTTATCGCAGATCCAAGAGGCTGGTATCCCCGTTAACCGAGATGCTTCAAAAGATGTGGCAACCTTCTTTAAGGATACCTTGATGCATGAATTTGATCGTTGTTGTCCACTATGTGGTATCAACCTTCCACATATGCTGATTGCTTCCCATATTAAACCTTTCCGGGACTGTGCCCATATATATGAAGCCGGGGACTATCACAATGGCATTCTTCTTTGTAAGAATCACGATTATTTATTTGATCAGGGTTATATCAGCTTTGAAGAAGACGGAAACTTACTCATCAGTTCCAAACTTCCAGGAGAAATTTCTTGTTATGCCCTCAAAAATTTAGGGGCGAAATACCTGAGTGAGACAAGAAGGAAATTTTTAAAATATCATCGCGAACATATTTTCTTAAAATAAAGT
>JAGHTX010000029.1 GCA_018065105.1 Bacillota bacterium | reverse complement strand
AGTGTAAAAGAAGCAGTGGAACTATTAGCCATTCTTTACGATGAAAAGAAAGGTCACACTTCCCTTAAAGGTGGATTCGTTGACCAATATATCCAACACGCAGAAATTCCTACAATGGACCTTGAAGAAGGAGAAGGAATCTAAGTCGCGACTTTGTCGTGACTTTTTTTTGTGGAAACAATAAAAAAGGACCTCCGTTGAGGTCCTAAAGCATCTTACATAAAGAATGGGGAAGCAAAATAGATGATGAAGATTATATTTAATCCCCAAATAATTGGTGATAAATCTTTACCACGTCCAGAAGCTAACATTCCTACTGTATAAACGATGAATCCACAAGCGATACCATTTGAGATTGAGTACATTAATAACATCATGATTACAATGATGAATGCACTTGCAGCAACTACCATATCATCCCAATTAATGGCAGCTAATTGTTGAGCCATCATGATACCTACTACGATAAGTGCAGGTGCTGTTACCGCATTTGTGACTGTACTTAAGATAATTGGTGAAATGAAGATTGATAAAAGGAAACATACTCCAGTTGTTACAGCAGTTAATCCAGTACGACCACCTACACCTACACCAGAAGTTGATTCTACGAAACTTGTGATTGTTGAAGTACCTAAGCATGCTCCAAATACTGTACCTACAGCATCGGCAACCAATGCACGTTCTCCATTTTTTAATTCACCTTTTTCATTTACTAATCCAATACTGTTTCCGATAGAAATTAATGTTCCAGCAGTATCGAAGAAGTCAACGAATAATAATGAGAAAATAACCACAAAAGCACCAAATGGATTGGCGAACAATTCTCCAAATCCAGCAGCAAAAGCTCCTAAACCTTGCATGTGGAAGTTAGTAGTGAAGATTGTTTCTGGTAAGCTAGGCATTCCAGCAATTCCCATCATTCCTAAGATAATTCCAACAACAGCTGTAATAACCATACCTACAAATACAGCAGCAGGAACTTTCTTGACAACTAAAGCAATCGTTACTAATAAACCAAAGATAGCTAATAATACAGTTGGATCTGAAACATCTCCGATCCCTACTGCAGTAGCAGAGTTAGAAACGATGATACCTGCATTTCTCATTCCTACGAAAGCAACGAAGAATCCGATACCAGCACCAATCGCATTTTTTAATTGTACAGGAATCGCATTGATGATTGCTTGACGAATTCCAGTTACGGAAATAACTAAGAAGAATACCCCAGAAATAAATACTGCAGCTAAAGCAGCCATCCAAGAGAATCCCATTTGAAGTACGATAGTATAAGAGAATAATGCGTTAACTCCCATACCAGCGGCAAGCGCAACAGGATAGTTAGCGATAATTCCCATTAAAATAGAAGATACACCAGCTGCAATAGCTGTAGCCAAGAACACTGAACTAGTGTCCATACCAGCATCACCAAGAATAGCAGGGTTAACACCTAAGATATATGCCATCGCTAAGAAAGTTGTAATACCAGCAATGATCTCAGTTTTAACTGTAGTCTTGTTTTCGCTTAATTGAAACAATTTTTCCATATATTTACCCTCTCTAAAATACCCTTTTATAATAATGCATAACTAAATAAAAAAGAAGAACTATTTTTTTAATCATTCTTCCTTTTTGTTCTATCACCTCGCCTGTTTGGAAATCAAAAAGTTAAATACATTCTCTATCTTCGTAAATACTACTTCTACGTCTTCTGGATAGAAAACAACAGCTTGTCCCGTACGAATACCATCCACATAATCACTTTTAACGACAATACCATTTTTTAATAAATAAATTCCTTTTCCGAAACATTTTCCTTCTATAAAATTACCTTCATAAATATTACCATCGGCGAATGTATACTTTCCTATCCCCGTTCTTTTATCGTCCAGCCAATCGCCTTCAAAAACATCTCCATTGAAGAATATAAATTTTCCTTTGCCATTTTTCTGATTGTTTAACCAATTTCCATCGTAGATATCTCCACTTGTATATGTGAACTTTCCTTTTCCTATTTTCTTACCATCTACAAAATCTCCTTCATAGATATTTCCATTAGCGTATGTATATCTTCCTCTACCAACTCTTTTTCCGTCTATGAAATTCCCTTCGTAAATGTCACCATTCAAGAATTTTTTATTCCAAATCCATGAGGTATTCCATTCTTATCTCCCCTTCATATGTATACTGTTTTGTTTGTATTTTCATTTTCTTTTCCCTATATTTTCTTTCAATTATTATATACTTCAGAATTCATAGGGAACAAAAAAATCCGGCAATATTTCTATTACCGGAATAATAATTGTATATATGTGACTATTTATTAAAATCCGCTAAGAATAACTCAATCGCTTTTGCACGATGGGAAATGGAATTTTTTTCTTCATCGGATACATTCGCAAGAGTTGTCTTAAATGGTGGATAATAGAAAATTGGATCATACGCAAATCCATTTGTACCTAGTTGTTCTGTATAGATTTCACCTTCACAAGTTCCAAGATACGTGTGTTCCTTACCTTCTTCATCAATATAGGCGATTGCTGCAACATAACGACAAGTACGTTCTTTACCTTCTACTAAGCGAATAATTTCCTGGTTCTTGATGTCATAACTTGTATCTTCACCCATCCAACGATGTGCATAAATCCCCGGCAATCCATCCATCGCATCTACGCAAAACCCTGAGTCTTCGGCAATTAATGGCTGTTTAATACATTCATATAGAGCTCTAGCTTTAATTAATGCGTTTTCTTCAAAAGTTTGCCCAGTTTCTTCTACATCGAAATCAAAATCCAAATCTCTTAAACATTTTACTTCATATTCTGTTAGAATCTTTTGAAATTCTTTTACTTTATTTTTATTAGCGGTCGCAATCCAAATTACTTTTTTCATTAAAAAGCCCCCTTATTTATTATGAGCTCGTTCGAAAACTCTGCGAGCCTTATTTTATGGCACTATTAAGTAGTGCCTTTTTTTCTTTACCCCCAACTTTTTCACTTTTAGGTATT
>JAGHTX010000186.1 GCA_018065105.1 Bacillota bacterium | reverse complement strand
ATAAATATGTGGGCATATACAAAACTAGTCATTTCTATTGTTGTGCTTGTTGTGACAACCGGGCTTGTTGCCAATCTTCAAAGAAATGGAAAAATAAAGAATACTTATAAAACCAAATTCGTTCTAGGAATAGTATTTGGAATTTTGGGTGTGCTTGGAACAGAACTAGGCGTTTATACAGAAACCAGTATTTTTAATATAAGAGATGCTACCATCATTGTTTGTGGTTTATTTATTAGTGGAACTTCAGGTGTGATTGCTGGTCTTGTAGCTGGAATTGAAAGATGGATGGCTGTTGCCTGGGGCGCACCTGTTTATAGTACGGTCGCATGTACAATGGCAACCATTATTGTTGGTTTTTATGTTTTGGCACTTAGAAAATGGGTTTACAATAAAAAACTTGTATCCTTTCTGCATTCGGCTATGATTGGCTTTGTTGCGGAAATTGGACATTTATTCTTATTGTTTATTACCAACATGGATACATTAGAAGTTGCCTATAGTACTACGGAACAGTCTTTATCTATGTTGATCCTTGTTCCTTCGGTGGTCGTCTTGTCACATGCATTATATGTGTATATTCGTGAGAACAATGTAAATTTTTCATTGAAAGCTAGATATATTGAGAATATTTTCCAATATGCCTTAATTATAGTCATGGTTATTGGTTTGATTTTCTCTATCTCTTTTTCTAGTGTAATCAGTCACAGGATTGCCAAAGATAAGGCCTTAAAAATATTGGATGTGAGTATTCTAAATGTACAAAGTGATGTAAAAAATCAAATTATTGAGATTGCAGAAGAAGACATGAGTAGAATATATCACATATATAAAATCGCAAATCTTGATATATTGTCTCAGTATGTTGATAAACAATGGATTGATGAATGTTTTATCCTTAATAAGGAGAATACAGTTGTTTACAGTAATCGAAAAGAAATGGAAGGGAAAAAGATTCCATATAAACAGCTAGAGAAAAGTGAAGATGAATCTGAGAAGTTAATTCCTTCTTTTACCGGTGATGAGGAAACAGTAAAATATTACTGTGCAGATTTTGGCGATTATAAGTGTGTAATCGGATATGAAGATGATGGGTATAGTGTGGTAGTTGCCAATGTTTTATATGACTTTTTAAATAATCGAAACATTGGAGAAACTGGATATTTTGTTCTGGCAAATGTGACCGATAAAGAAGGGGTATCGATAATTCCAGCAGAGTACAAAACATATTTTGAAGATGAAAATTTTAGTATTTATGATGATATCCCTGGAAATAACGATTTACTTCAAAGAACAATCAAAGGACAGGATTGTTATTTAAAAATTACGGAAGCAAATGGATTTTACATCATTGCGGTTATGCCATTAAAGGAAATTATTGATACTTCTAAAATTTCAACTACCGTTAATATTTTTATTTCTGTCATTACAATGGCCATTGTTACCTTATTAACTTTCTTGTTAATTCGAAAATTGGTTATTGATAATTTAGATCGTGTAAATAATGGATTGACTAGAATTACAGAAGGAAAGTTAGAAACTCGTATTTCTGTCACAAACAATAAAGAGTTTGAGCAATTATCTAAGGATATAAACATCACGGTGGATAAACTAAAAGAATACATTCATGAAGCGGAAACAAGAATGGATCAAGATTTGGCTTTTGCCAGAACCATTCAATATTCTTCTCTTCCTAGTGTCTTCCCGGCATTTCCAAATCGAAAGGATTTTGACATCTTTGCACAAATTGAGACCGCAAAAGAAGTTGGTGGGGATTTTTACGATTTGTATATGATCGATAATCGATTGATTTTTACCATTGCGGATGTTTCGGGAAAAGGAATTCCAGCTTCCTTATTTATGATGCGTGCAAAAACTACATTAAAGAATTACATTCAAACGGGTATTTCACTAAATGAAGCTGTAAAACGGACGAATGAGGATCTTTGTCAAAACAACGATGCCGATATGTTTGTGACTGCCTGGGTCGGTTCTCTGAATTTAGAAAATGGGGAATTATCGTTTGTGAATGCAGGACATAATTATCCAGTATTATGTCGTAATGGGTTAAATGAATTCTTGAAATCTAAAGTAAATTTTGTGTTAGCGGGTATGGATGGTGTGAAGTACAAAACACAGACTTTCCAAATGATTCCTGGGGATACATTAATATTGTATACGGATGGAGTTACTGAAGCCATGAATGAACAAAATGTATTATTTGGAGATGACCGCTTGCTTCAGGCATTGAATCAACAGGGAGCGGACTTTGATACAAAAACTCGCTGTAATGCGCTACGAGAATCGATAAAAGACTTTGTTCAGGATGCAGAACAATCCGATGATATTACTATCATGAGTTTATTCTATAAAGGATTAGACCATGAATCATAACGAAGAAATCAGAAGCAAAAATCTTGCTTCTTTTTCTTTGTCCAAAAAAAAGCACAATTAATGTTAGATTAAGAGAAAACGAATAATACGTTTAGGTTTCTTCTGTATTTTATACTCGTAAAAAGGAGAAGAAAGTTATGGATATAGAGTATTTATTATTTTTACAAAACTTGCGAGATGGTGCATTAGCCTGGATGGCTCCGATTGCCGATTGGGCTTCTAAATTTGCGATCAGTTATTGGCCGATCGTTCTAGCTTGTTTAATTTATTGGGTATTTGATCGCCAAAAAGGAAAACGAATCTTAGGAGGATTCGGATTGGGAATGTTGGCTAACGGATTCTTAAAACTTTGTTTCTGTGTATATAGACCATGGATTCGTGATGCGCGTGTGCTTCCTTATGGAGATTCAAAAGTAGCAGCCACTGGTTATTCTTTCCCTAGTGGACACTCTACATGGGCAACTGGATTGTTTGGAGGATGCGGAGCCTGGATGCGTAAACACAATAAAATCCTTTCTGGTATTTTATTCTTCTTAGTGGCGTTAACCATGTTTTCTCGAAACTTCTTAGGAGTACATACACCACAGGATGTAGTCATTGGATTCTTAAGTACATTATGTATGATGTTCTTAATTAATAAAATGGAAGACTGGACAGATAAAAATCCAGAACGAGATAAAATCGTATTATGGGCAGGCTTGGTCTTATGTGCTGGTCTAGTGATGTTCTATACATTTAAACCATATCCATTGGATTATTTAAGTGATGGAAGCTTATTAGTCGATCCTGCAAAAATGAGAGCTGACTCTTTTGAAGGAATTGGATTTATCAGCAGTTATATCGTATGTCGTTATTTTGAAAGAAGATATTTTAATTTCGATCAAGTTATGGAATGGAAAGATCGCTTTATCGTAGCTTGTGTTGCCTTAGTTCCAGTTTGTTGGTGGCAAACAAATTCGGTAAGCCTATTTGAAAACCTAGTATCTAGAGATTTTGGAAAATTTATGTGCTTCGGTGGTATGGTATTCTTCGTGATGATTTTTGTACCATGGATTATGACAAAAATTCATTTACCAAAAACATTAAATGGGAATTCGTAAGAATTTCCATTTTTCCATTTTTCAGTTTATTCGGAATTCTTGATAGTTATAAATATGATAAGATTAGTGTCTACCACTTAGGATGGAAACCGCAAACATGGCAATTGTGAGAAGGATTCCTAAGGCTAGAGAGGTTATAATGGGATGTTTTTTTAATATTTGTTTCATGTGGTTGTTCCTTTTTGAATATATATAATACTAACATTTCCATTTGAAAATGTTAAGAAATTAGGATTATCCTAAATATAGATGTGGCATAGGCAAATGTCTATATGGTAGGATAAGTTCATCAAAAATTTTGATCAGGAAAGGATAACCATGAAAAATCTAATAAAATTAGTATTACCTATAGTGTTGGTATTTGGATGTATAGGCTGTAAAGAAAGTGTGAAAAAAGAAGAAGTAGTTAAAGGGGTAACAATGACGGTTTCGACGGATGGAATGAGTGAGGAAGAGGCAAAAGTGTATGTAGAAAAAAACGAATTTATTTCGGAAATAATGAATGAAGACGATGGTACAATGACTATCACTATGTCTATAGAAAAAGGGAAAGAATGGGCTAAAAAATGTAAGGAAACAGGTAAGGATCTAATCAATTCCTACATGGAAGGTGGAAGCATTCTTGCGGTTGAATACGATGAAGCTTATGAAAACTTTATTGTAAGAACTAAAAATACAGAAATGACAGAGGAGGAAGAAAAACTAGTAAACGATCTGGAAGTTTTATTAAGAAACATTCACTCCCTATTGTCGCAAAATAACTATCAATACATTATTCAGGTAGTGGATGAAACGGGGAAGGAATTGACTTCTTCCACTGGCGGTATCGCAAGTGCATCGTTTTAAGAGTAGGTTAAGAATCTGATAATTTTGTGTTTATATTTGTTTGATATCTTTATTTTGAAAAAATGAGAAGGAGAACAGAAATATGAACACATTTTTTTTCGGAATCGGAATTATTAGTTTACTAATGGCATTTATCAATATTGCTTGTCCAAAAGTAATTGAAAAGTTCTATAAAGAATACAGCAGGGAAGATGTAAAAAATATGCACGTGTAGTGGCGATGGGAAATGCATTGTTTGGAACAGGCGTGATCTTAGTTGTCACAAAGCCAGAAATACTACCTGTATTCACATTCACAATCGTGTTACTCGGTGTTGTTTTGGAATGTATGGCTTGCCTTTGTTTAAAACATAAAAGAGTGTAATAAGAAGATACATAGAATAACTCGGATATTGAACTAGTTTTTTTCTTTTTAAAGAAAATTAAGATTGAATGTAGTTTATATTAAAAATTCTACGTTAATCTATTCTCGTAAAGGAAAGAGAGCAGAAATGTTCAGAAAAGAAATCAAGGAGTATTATTATGAATATCAATGAATTGTCTGAAAAACATCCATATTTAGTAGGAATTGGATCTACGGCACTACTAGTCTTATTGATCAATTATGCAGGTGCCTGGTTGTTTAAAACTATTGGAGGTTTCCTACCAATAGATACGAAAGCTTTTGCGTACTTATGCATGGTGGCACTAGCACTCGCTATGTGTTTATTAAATAAAAAACTACATAAAGAACAAAACTATAAGGGAGTATTCACATTTTCTAAATCCAAAAATACTTGGATCTTTATTTTAGTGGCTTTTTTAGCTGGTTTTGATATCGTGAAGGTATATCTTCCAGCTATCGCTGGTCATGTAGAATTAGTCATGCCAACTTTATTTTCGTTCTGTTTATCTTTAGCGGCGGCTGTTTGT
>JAGHTX010000224.1 GCA_018065105.1 Bacillota bacterium | reverse complement strand
AAATGATGCATTCCCGTTAGTCGGGTTTGCACCATTTTTAATCAAAACTTCTAAAGTCAGGTTCTTTCTGCTATGACTATATTAGAAAGAAAAAAGAATGCATAATAAATATCGATAAGATACTATTTTCTACAGACAAAATGAAAAGAGGAACAAATCTATTCCTCATTTTGCATTTTAGATAAAAATTGTTTCGTACGCTCTTCTTTAGGATTCTCAAAAAAAGATTTAGGATCGCTACTTTCTACAATAACACCATCATCCATAAAAACGATCTTATTGCTGACATTACGGGCAAAGTTCATTTCATGGGTTACCACCAACATTGTCATTCCTTCTTTGGCAAGATCACGCATTACTGATAAGACTTCACCTATTAGTTCCGGGTCTAAGGCACTAGTTGGTTCATCAAACAAAATAACTTCTGGATCTGTAGCAATCGCCCTGGCAATCGCAACACGTTGTTGTTGGCCTCCGGAAAGCTGTGAAGGATAGTAATCAGCACGATTTTCCAATCCAACCTTGCGAAGACAGTCCAGTGCCTTCTTATACGCTTCTTCTTTGCTCACTTTACGTGCTACAGTCATACCAATCATCACATTTTGGATAGCGGTTTTATTTAAGAACAAATTATAGTTTTGAAACACAAATGCAGTTTTCATTCGAGTTTTGGCAATCATTTTTTTATTAACACTACTAAAATCGATCAGATCTTCATCAAAACGCATAGATCCACTATCTGCCTGTTCTAGAAAATTGATACATCGTAAAAATGTAGTCTTCCCCGAACCACTTGGTCCAAGTATACAGATGACATCTCCTTTTTCTACTGATAGATCAATGCCTTTTAATACTTCTAAATTCTTAAAGGATTTCTTAATATTCTTGATTTCTAACATACATTAAGACTTCCTTTCTAAATAATTTTCTGCTTTTCGTTGTAGCCATGTTAATACGGTACAAAAAATCAAATAAACAAAACCTGCTTCAATATATAACCAGAAATAATCATAGGTTCTAGCGGCAATACGTTGTGCAGTCGCTAAAATTTCTACGATGGCCACACTATAAGCTAAAGAAGTGTCCTTAACCAATCCAATTAAAGAATTTGATAAAGGTGGAAAAGCCGTTTTTAATGCCTGTGGAATAATGATATGAAACATAGTTTGTGAGTAAGTCATACCAACACAATATCCAGCTTCTAATTGTCCTCTAGGAACAGATTCTATGGCAGCACGAACGGTTTCCGAACAATAGGCACCGACACTTAAAGAGAACACAATGACTGCACTTGGAAATGGAGATAAAATGATTCCAATACTTGGAAGACCGAAATATACAACAAACAACTGTACGATCATAGGAGTTCCACGAATAATCCAAACATAAAAGCGGGCAAGATGTCGGAGTACAGGTATTTTTGCCGTTTGTACCAAAGCCGTAAACAAAGCAATAACCATTCCAATAGAGAATGAAATGATAGTCAATGGAATGGTTACTTTAATACCTGGAACAACTAGTTTCCAAAATGAATCAATTAAAATCGTTAGGATACGAGAATTCATAGATTAGTTTTTTGAAGTTACGTCAACTCCGTAATACTTCATTGAAATCTCTTTTAATTTTCCGCTTTCTAATGCATCTTTTAATGCTTCGTTGATTTTTTCGACTAATTTTGCGTTACCTTTTACAACTGGAACATAGCTGGATGGTTCAGTTTCTCCTAAAGCTGCAATTTTCACACCAGCATCTGGGTTTTCTTTCATATAGCTTGCGAAAGAAGTGATGTAATTTAATGTAGCATCTGCTCGACCGTTAACAACTTCAGAAATAGATTGAGCCATAGCGTTTACTGGATCTAATTCAGCTCCAAAATTTTGAGCAGTTTCTCCAAATAAACTTGTTGCTTCGTTTGCACAGATTTTCCCTTTTAAGTCTTCAAATGCGTTAATATCATTATTTTCTTCTTTTACTAAAATAGCTTGTTGAACGAAAGAATATGGTTCAGAGAAATCATATTTTTCAGCACGTTCTTCATTGTATCCTACTTCGTTAACAATGATATCAATTTTACCAGCATCTAGTGCAGAGAAAATGGATGCCCATTCCGTTTCTTCGTATTTTACTTCTACCCCAAAATAATCAGCGATTACTTTAGCTACTTCCACGTCAAATCCAACTAATTCTCCACTTTCATCATGGTATGTGTTAGGTTGATAAGTTCCTTCTGTACCAACGACTAGTACACCTTTTTCGATGATTTGATCATAAAGATCTTTTGGTTCTTCAGCCGGTTTTGAACATCCTGCTAACATGGATAATGCCATTGCAGCTGACACCATACTTTTTAATACTTTTTTCATAAATAAAGCCTCCTCAAACATATTTATTGTATTTCTTTTTCTTTTAAAATACAAAACTTATGCTTCTAAAATAAAGCCTAAACATAGGTTTATGTCAAATAGAAAAAGACACAATTTCTTGTGTCTTATGCTTCGTGAAGTTTTTTTACTTGAGCAGAGATTTCTGCAACTTTTTCTTCGGTTAAAATGTATTTCTTTTTAAAGTAGAAGAATGCGATAAATAGTCCAAAAATTGGAAGTACAGCCATTGTCAAACGAACACCAATGACATTTGCGCCCTGTGCTAATGTAGCTACTGCTTCGGAAGTGTCGTTACTAATATGACAAACACTTAAACAGATTGAAACAATGAATGCAGCTAAACCTGAAGCTAGTTTTACAACGAAAGTTTGCATAGAGAAGATAACCGATTCATCACGAGAATGATTTTTGATTTCTCCATAATCGACTGTATCCGCTAAGAAAATTGTAGTTAATACAGTCATACAACCAAAGGCTGCGAAAATAAAGAATCCGGGAATGAATAGTAAGAATACATTGCTCATGTTAATGAATGTCAACATTAATAAGGCAAAATATCCTAAGATGGCACTGATTAAGGATCCAAAGAAAATCTGCATTGATTTAAATTCACTACGAAGTAGCGGGAATAAAATCATCATCGACAAGATTTGAATAGCACCACCAAATGTATTGAATAATGTAAAGGCACTATACCAGCTTTCTCCACTAAAATCATATTTGAAGAAGTAAATTACCAAGTTAGAAGTGATATATAAAGATAAGTTAATCAATACAATTGTAATAACGATTGTCATTGCCTGATCGTTTCTGAATAAAGATTTAAACATTTGTGAAACACTTGGTGCTTCTACATCCACGGTTGACTTTTCTTTAATACTGAAACAAGTAAAGGAAACAAAAGCGATGAACAATACCGCAATAATGACAGAGAACCATTTAAAACCAACACGTTCATTTCCATTTCCAAGCATCATAACACACATCATTGTAATAATGGTGATCAATGCAGAACCAGCACCCGCACAAGAACGTCCTAATGTAGATAAGCTTTCTCTTTCTTTACCACCCTGTGTAAAAGCAGGGATCATTGACCAGAAAGGAATATCCATCATTGTATAAGTTACACCCCATAGAATATAAGTAATGGCTGCGTAGGCTACCAATCCACTTCCTGTTAAACTTGGAGGTGCCGAAAACATCAATACCAACACAATTGCGTTTAAAATAGTTCCAATTAATAACCAAGGTCGAAATTTACCCCATTTAGTCTTTGTCTTTGCGACCAAAATTCCCATTAAAGGATCATTAAAGGCATCAAATACACGAGCACCCATTAGAATTACCCCCATAATAACAGCACTAACACCTAAAATATCTTGATAGTAGTAAAGAATATAGCTGGATGATAACATATACACCATATCTTTTCCTACTGCACCTAAACCATACGAAACCTTCTCTTTAGCTGACAACATATTTGCTTCTTCTCCTTCTATTTCATACAAATACCATCAATTATAATTTTTACAACTTCATTCAAGGCTTCCTGATAAGATAAACCATTTTGAATTAAAATATCTCTTTGAAAGAATTGTTCCAGACTTGCTTCTAACATCATTTTTACCAGTGGAATAGAAACTGGGCGAATAACACCTTCTTTAATTCCTTGTTCAAACAAAGCAATCGTATCTTCCCAGCCATTTTCCAAATGTTTCTCTACACGCTTATACGTCTTGGGATACTTATCTTTTAGAGAATATAACTGACGAAAATCAATTTGTTTGTAGCTTTCCGGCATCACGCCCAAAATTAATTGGATTTTTTCAACCGTTGATAAGTTTGGATTGTTGATCACAGATTTCTTGCTTTCTTGGATTGATGCAAACAAGTAATCTACCATCTCCAGAAATAAGGTCTGTTTGTCTTCAAAAATCGTATATAACGTTTTTTTGCTCATGCCCATGTGTTTTGCGACATCATCCATAGTGAACTTCAACCCTTTCTGGTTAAACAGTTCAATACAGGATTGTAATACTCTTTCTTTCATGATTCACCTCTAGGAAACAATTTTTAATATCTTAGTTTCCTATATTATACGCGGAAACTATATATCGTTCAATAGTTTCCTAAACGAAATTAACTATTCATGCTATACTACAAACATGGAATATTTAGATATTGTTGATGAAAATGGAACACCTACTGGACAGAGTGCTGCAAGAAATATTGTTCATAAAGAAGGCTTATGTCACCGTACTGCACATATTTGGATTTTAAATGGAAATAGAGTTCTTCTTCAAAAACGCGCTATGGTAAAAGAATCTTTTCCCGGTAAGTATGATACTTCGAGTGCGGGTCATATAAGTGCTGAACAAGAACCATTAGAAGCTGCCCTAAGAGAATTGGAAG
>JAGHTX010000056.1 GCA_018065105.1 Bacillota bacterium | reverse complement strand
AACGGCGACAATAGTTGGGTTTACCCCTGCCAAGATAGCAAGCTGCCGGGTCTTTTTTTATGCTCTGGCATACATGCCGAAGGCTGGACCAAGTAATCGCAGGTCCAAGCTGCCGGGTCTTTTTTATACCTTCTTAGGAAGGTATATTTTTCGTTCTTCTGATAAAAAAAAGAGGAACCTGAAGTTCCTCGCTATTCTTATTATTAGATTAGTTCTAAGTATTTAAAGGCATTCCACAATCCATCGTCATTAACATCTGTAGTAATGTAGTCTGCTGCTTCTTTGATTTCTGGTCCACCATTTCCCATCGCAACATTGTATGCGCATAATTCGAACATTGATAAATCGATTTTTGCGTCACCGAATGAAATAGTGTCTTTTTGATCTGCACCTAAGTGTTTTAATAAGACTTCGATTGCGTGTTTTTTAGTGATTCCTGTAGGTCCTAAATCACCAAATAAAGCTACTTCACCTTTTCCACCCCATGTATTTGCGATTAAGTGTGGGAATTCAACTTTAGAATCTAAGTGGTCTTGATATGTGCTTAAAATAAAGCTGATTTTGTTTACATCGTCACGATATAAATCTTCCCCTTGTAGGTGAATGAATCCATTTACGAATGAACTAGCAGCTTCTTGAGCTTTAGAAAGGTCTGCCCCTTTACCTTGTGCATATTTCACCATAGTTGCTGGTCCTTGTTCTAACATCCAGTCGTTACAATACATACCAGAGTTTGCTTCCAAATAGAATCCTAAGTGTCTTTCATTACACCAGTCTACAATGTGTTTTACATCTTCTTTAGATAATCCTTGGTGCATTACCACTTCGCCATTGTCTTCAACATAAGCTCCATTTCCACCAATCATACCATCAAGGTCACATAAGTCGCGTTGTTCGATTTCAGCTTTTGAACATCCAGTACAAATATATACTTTGTGTCCATTTGCACGAGCTAAATCAACCGCTTTTCCTGCAGATGCAGGCATTTTTGCCTCATAGTCGATTAAAGTTCCATCAACATCTAAAAATACAATTTTACTCATAATTATCCTCCATCATGTTTATATTATACATGATAAAATATCTTTTATCCCAAAATTGACAATAAAAAACTCAGCTCTTAAAAACTGAGTTATTAACAATTTTTTAATGCTTCGACTTCTTCTGGTGATAATTCTCTATATTCACCAATATCTAAGTCACCTAATTCTAATGGACCAAATTGATCTCTTCTAAGATATGTAACTGTACAACCTACTTTCTCAAACATACGTTTTACTTGGTGGAATTTTCCTTCACTAATTGTTAAATTTGCGCTGGTCTCATCAAGAATCTCTAATTTTGCTGGCTGAGTGATAAAATCATCCAGATCCATTGGCTTTGAAAAAATTTCTACTGCATTCTCTGGAATTGGATTATCCACTTCTACATAATATGTTTTATCTACATGGCTTTTTGGGGCTAATAATTTGTGATTCAGTTGCCCATCATTGGTGATTAAAATCAATCCTTCGGTATCGACATCCAATCTTCCAACTGGAACTAAGTCTTTTCGAATACTTTCAATCAATTCCATAATGACTGGATATCTACGATCTTCCAATGCACATACATAATCTTGAGGTTTATTTAAAATTAGGTATTCATATTCTACATATTCGATTCGTTCATCATCTACATAAACTTCATCTTCGAAGTCTACTTTAAAATCTGCTTTGGTGACTATTTTTCCATTAATTTGAACTCGTTTTTCTTTAATAAGCTGTTTTACTTCTTTACGAGTTCCAAACGACATATCGGCTAAAAACTTATCTAATCTCATCGGTAAATCCATCCTTTCGGGTATTTATTCTTACAAACACCTTTTGACACTTTCGCAAAACCAAGAGGAAATCCATCTACACAAATTAGAGCTAAACCATCTTTTGGCTTTAGATCTTTTGTATCAATTGTCTCTCCTTTTAAATATTTGATGACTCGAGTATCTTCTGCCTTTAGATTGATACAGTTATTACATTCCTTCATGGTTAAAGCCAATCCTAAGGCACCACTTGGTTCGAAACGATTCTTTTTCTGTTCTCCCAGCAAAAGACCAGAACGAAGAATTCGAAGACCTTTTGTATCGATATTTAAATTTGGTACGAGATATAAGTTATCTTTGATTGATTCTTGGTGGGCATCCTTCATTTTTAGATGAATCGCTTCATAATCAAATTTTTCTTCTTTCGACTTTTTATAAGAACTTTCTTCTGCGTCCCCTTTTTGAAGCAAGGAAACAAAATGACCTTCTCCTTTTATACGGTGAGGAAATAATTTAGTTCCATATTCATTGGAAACAAAACCGGTACATTGCTCAATTGGTAGTACTCTTAATTCTGGACAAAGAGACAAGGCATATTGAATGACTTCTTCATCTTCTTTTACCGAGAAGGTACAAGTAGAATAAACAAGTTTTCCCCCATTCTTTAATAATTTTAGGGCGTTTTCAATAATTCCTTTTTGGATCGGTGCATAATAGGAATCATCGTGTTCTGCATAGGCCTTGATTAAATGTTTTTCTTTACGAAACATTCCCTGCCCACTACAAGGGGCATCGATTAAAATCTTATCGAAAGTATTTGGGAAGTATTCGACCAATTTATCAATATCACAGCTTGTGACAATCATATTCTTCGTTCCAAAACGTTCAAGATTTTTGATCAGCGCCTGGCATCGAGAGGCTGAAATATCATTGGAAACTAGAACCCCTGTATTTTTTAACTTTGTCGCCAGTTTTGTTGATTTCCCTCCCGGGGCAGCACAGGTATCCAATACCCATTCTCCTTCTTCAACCGGCAATACTTGAGCTGGTAACATAGCCGAAGGTTCCTGGATATAATAAAGTCCGGCATAATAGTAAGGGTGTTTCGTTACGGGATCTTCACTATTATAATAGAAACCATCGCTTGTCCAAGGAATTGGTTCTAAATCAAAAGGGAAAATCTCAAGGAATTCTTCGACACTGATTTTATTTGTGTTTACACGCAAACCGGCATAAGAATCGTGTTCGAAAGATTCAATATAGGCTTCATATTCATCTTTAAGATATTCTTTCATATCTTGTTTGTAGTTTTCTAATAATTCAATCATGAAGAAATTATATAAGATAAATGAAGCTTTTTCAAAAATTTAAAAGATAAACACAAATTTCGTCTAGAAACTGTGAATAGTGTTTATAATTTATAAACGCTATGAAAGCGTTTTCGTGATACAATATTTCAGAGGTGATATTTTATGTTTCGATTGGCTTTAAAAATGATAAGAAAGGATTTAAAGTCATCTGCGTTCTATATGATCGTAATGACTACAACAATCGCAATTAGCTTTATCTTTACGGCAACATCCAATGGAAAGGCATTAACTGTAGACCAAGTTAATACAGATTTAAAAAGTCTTCCAAATATGTTTGCGGCCGTTCCAGCAAGTGACTACTTAAATATGGTAATCATCGTTTTCTGTTGTTTCTTGATGTTCTACGTCAACAACAACTATATTTATAATAAGAAAAATGAGATTGCGATTTTAAGTGTATCTGGAGCAAGTACATTCCAAATTATTATCTATTTCTTAATGCAAACTGCATTCTTATTCTTATTGGCATGTATCCCAGGATTGATCGTAGGTTGGTTTGGTGTACAAGTATTCTTCCAATTTGTATCTTCAATTATGCATACAACCATTCAGTCGGTGGAAGGAACAACGCTAATTCAATCGTTTATCATTATCGGGGTTATCTTAGTATATTTAGTTTTCTATATCTGTGCTTATGTATTCCGAATTGATGTAAAAGAATTGTTGGCATCAAGAAATACCGCAAAAATCATTAACAGAGCACCTGTTTCTAAAATTCCAGATATCGTATTTGTCTTATTATACGTTGGAAGTATTGTATTGATCATTCTTCCAAATATGGATTATCAAAACCTAAGTACACAATTGTTCTTTGCCTTTGTTGGATTATACGGAATTGTGAATGGAGTTATTTCAAAATTGGTATTCAAATGGAAATTCAAAAATTCCTTTACGCAAAAGTATAAGACCGTATCAATGTCCAATTTCAGTAGTACAATCCTAACAAGTAAGATGACTATCTTAATTATGATGTTCTCTATCATCATGATGTTCTTCGTAACTATGGTTTATTCGGACAAAATCAATGAAATGATTCTTTCTTTTGCCGGATATATCATCGCGGTTGTATTATTATCTATGACTGTAACTTTTGATTTAAGCGTACAAGCGAAACAAAGAGCTGTTTATTATTTAAACTTATGGAAAATTGGATACACAAGAAAAGAATTAATGAAAATCATGCGTTATGAAATCTTCCTGGTATATACAACTCTATTGGTATTACCATTGTTGATTATGGCACCAATCGGATATCGATATGTACAAGCAGGCGCATTTGACTTCAATATGTGTGCATTCATGCTAGGCTTATTCGTATTCGTTGTCGTATTTACTGGAATCGTGACCGCATTTACTTACGGACATACCATTAAGAAATCAATTGTAGGAGAAAAATAGTATGGAAAAGAAAGAATTATTAAGAGCACAAAACATTACTCGTGTATATGGAAAAGGGACACCGAATGAAATGGAAGCTCTACATCCAACAAATGTAACCATCTACGAAGGAGAATTCGTAGCTATCATGGGACCATCTGGAGCCGGAAAAAGTACCCTACTAACAATTTTATCCACATTAGACTTTGCGACAAAAGGTGGTATGTATCTAGATGGAGAAAATGCTGCTGGAATGGAAGATAAATATTTATCAAAATTCCGTAATGAAAACTTAGGATATATTTCCCAAGACCTAACATTAATTGATACCCTAACCATGGAAGAAAACATTGGTATTCCACTATACGTATCTGGAAAAAGCCAATCTTATATTAAACAAAAAGTCGAAGAAGTTGCCAAACTTTGCCACATTGAAAAACTATTAAAGAAACTGCCAGGAGAATGCAGTGGAGGACAAGTACAAAGAGCGACAGTATGCCGTGGACTTGTGAACGATCCAAAGCTAATCATTGCCGATGAACCAACAGGAAACCTAGATAGTAAAAACGCACACGAAGTATTGATGATCTTTAAAGAATTAAACAAAAAAGGAACAGGAGTAGTTGTGGTAACACACGACTGTCAAATTGCTTCTTATTCAAATAAGACATTGTATGTACTGGATGGAAACATTAAGGAAATCGTAGAAAAAGGCGATATGAGTCAAGAAGAATACTATCAAAAATTGGTTGAATTAACTTCAGAAGATATTGATGAAATCTTCAATGAAGAATAGGGGGAAGTACAAATGAAAAAAGTATTAACTGCACAAAACGTATATAAAATCTATGGTGCTCACGGAAAGAATCCATTTGAAGCTTTAACCGATATTAACTTTGAAATGGAACAAGGTGATTTCATCTGCGTTATGGGACCATCCGGAGCTGGAAAAAGTACTTTCGTCAATACCCTTAGTACTATTGACATGCCTACCAAAGGAAAAGTAATTGCCTTAGGAAACGATGTTCGTCAAATGTCAGAAAAACAAATCGGAGAATTCCGTTATGAAAACATTGGATTCATTTTCCAAGAATTCAACCTAATTGACTCATTAAACGTATTTGAAAACATTGCTCTTCCATTAGTATTAGCTGGAAGACCAGAAAAAGAAGTACAAGACTTGGCAATGGAACAGATTCACCGAATTCACATCGATGATATCCGTAAAAAATATCCAAATGAAATTTCATTAGGACAAAAACAACGTATTGCGATTGCCCGTGCCATCGTAACAAAACCAGAAATGATCGTTGCCGATGAACCAACTGGAAACCTAGATTCCAAAAACAGTTTTGAAATCTTAAGCTATTTCCACAAAATCAATAAAGAAGACAACATCACTATTTTAATGGTTACCCACAATGCTAAAATTGCTTCCTACGCAAAGAAATTTATCTTTATCAAAGACGGAAAGATTTCTCATACGCTTGAACGTGGGGATATGTCACAAAAAGAATTCTATTATAAAATCGTAGAAATCAACAACGAAGAAAGCCAAAGCTTTATTAGTTAATCAAAGCCCTTATTGGGCTTTTTTCTGTCTAAAAAGGAGAAGAGTATGAAAGTAAACATAAAAAGAGATGGATTAAATCTAGTAGGCGAATTATTCGCGCCAGACAAGGAAACGTATGATCTAGTTATTATTTGCCACGGATTTACCGGACATAGAAATGAAGATCACATAAGCTTATTAACCAAATGCCTATTGGAAAAAGGAATTGCTAGCTTACGCTTCGATTTCAATGGACACGGAGAAAGTGAAGGAGACTTCCATGATATGAACCTATTCAATGAAATCTGTGATGTACAAAAAGTTTTAGAGTATGTACAATCGCTTCCACAAGTACAAAACATTTCCATTGCCGGACATTCTCAAGGCGGTGTTGTAGCCAGTATGATTGCTGGATATTATCCAGAAGTCTTTAAAAAAGTAGCTCTACTAGCTCCTGCAGCTACGCTAAAAGACGATGCCCAAAAAGGAGAATGTATGGGAACGGTTTACGATCCAAAATGCGCTCCTGATACGTTAGCCTTAATGGGAGGAGAACACAAGTTAGGAGGATTCTATTTTCGAATTGCCCAAAGCCTTCCTATTTATGAGATCGCAGCGCAATATGAAAAAGAAGTATGCTTAATTCATGGTTTGGCCGATACCATTGTGGACAAAGTAGCTTCCCAACGATATCACCAACATTACAAAAACAGTCAACTATACTTATTAGAAGGTGCGGACCACGGATTTTCAAATGACCAACAAAAGGCCATTGATATTGCCGTAGAATATTTAGCAGGGTAATTTATGAACACATTGGAAATCATTAAGACAAGAAGAAGTACAAGAAAATTTAAACCAAACGCGATAGAATCCGAAGATTTAAATCAAATCATTGAAGCAGGAAGATATGCACCTAGTGGAGGAAATAGCCAAACCTCTCATTTTATAGTCATTCAGAACAAAGAAGTATTAGATCAACTGGCACAATTGGTATGCCAGGAATTTGCGAAAATGGAAATTGTAGAAGGCATGTATAAATCCATGGCAAGTTCCATTTATCAGTCAAAAAACGGAAATTATAGATTCCACTACAACGCCCCATGTTTAATTGTGATGTTTAATCAAGAATCGTATTCCAACAACATAGCCGATGTCAGCTGTTGCCTGGAAAATATGATGATCATGGCCAGTGCAAAAGATTTGGGAAGTGTATGGATCAATCAATTAAAATGGTTAAACGAGAATCCTGTAATTGTTGACTATTTATCGCAATTTGGCGTTGAAAAAGGAGAGAAGGTATATGGTGCTCTAGCTCTAGGCTATCCAGATACCGAAGATGGAAAACCGAATCGAACACCCCTACCAAGAACCGGAAATAAAGTAACCTTTGTATCCTAGAAATCGCATAGTACACCATATATAATAAGAGTGAAAAATTTCTAAGGAAAAGAGGATACTACATGATACAAGTGTTTACGGGTCCAATGTATGGGGCTAAGTCATTAAAATTAATTGAAGTCTATCAATATACAATCAATAAGAAAAAAGACAACGTGATGTGCTTTAAGCCATCCATTGATGTCCGGGATTTTGCCAAGATTGCCAGTCGTAATCATACCTTGGAATTGGATGCGACTGTCATTGATAATTTATCGGAAATCAAAGAACACTTAACCGATAAAACCCAAGTCATCTTAATCGATGAAGCGCAATTTTTACACGGTTCGGAAAAAGAATTACTCGATTTATCTTTATTAGGCTATGACATTTACGTAGCCGGATTGGCATGTACAAGTGAACAGACACCATTTGGAATAATGCCAAATATCATGGCCATTGCCAATAGTATTGTACACTCAAAGGCAAGATGCGATGATTGTGAAAACTGGAATGCAGAGTATACATATTGTATTGCCGAAAAAAGTGGAGAAATCTTAGTTGGAAGTGAGCAATACATTGCTCTATGTGAAAACTGTTTACGAAAAAGAGTAAGAATCAAAGGAGTGAAAAAATAATGTGGAAAGAAAATGGTGGATGGAACAAGTCGGATATCAAATCTATCCAAAAAGTTTTAAAGACTCGAACAATGATGGAATCGGAGACCTTCAAGGAATTATTGAAAAGTTGGATTACCTACAAGATTTAGGTGTAACGCTATTATGGATCTGTCCAGTATACGATTCACCTATGTTCGATAATGGATATGACATTTCCAATTACGAAGGAATCTAGCCAACTTTTGGAACCATGGAAGACATGGATACATTGATTCAAGAAGCGAAAAAACGCGGTATCAAATTGATGATGGACTTAGTTGTCAATCACTGCTCAAACCAACACGAATGGTTTAAACAAGCCATTGCCGATAAGAATAGTAAATATCGTAATTACTTCATTTTTAAAGAAGGCGTGGATGGAAAAGAACCATGTAACTGGCGTTCTGTATTTGGAGGAAGCGTATGGGAAAAAGTACCAGGTGAAGACAATATGTACTACTATCATACTTTCGCCAAACAACAACCCGATTTAAACTGGGAATGCGAAGAATTACGTAAGGAAATCATTGGAATGATCAATCGCTGGCTAGAAAGAGGAATTGCCGGATACCGTGTCGATGCGATCAACTTTATTAAAAAAGGAGAGTTTGTATCCCGCAAGCCAGATGGAGCCGATGGCCTAGCGAATTGTTTTGATTTAATGCGAAATGTTCCAGGTATTGAATTCTTCTACGATGAAATGCGCCACAAAGCCTTTGACCTACACGATTGTTGTACCGTCAGTGAAACGGTAGGAGTAGGATATGACATTATCGATACTGTAGTAGGAGATAAAGGATGCTTTTCTATGATGTTTGATTTTAACTACACAAACATCGACGTAGAAAATGAAGAATACTTTAGAAGAAGAAACTGGACCGTAAAAGAATTAAAAGATCTAATTTCGTTAAGTCAAAAAGAAATTCAAAAAGTCGGATGGTCTTCTCCATTCTTTGAAAACCACGATTTACCTCGTAGTGTAAGCAAGAATATTAAAGATGTGGAATACCAAAATGAAGTGGGAGCCAAAGCCTTGGCAACACTATTCTTCCACTTACGAGGAACTCCATTTATCTATCAAGGACAAGAACTGGGAATGCCAAATGCGACAAGAACAAGCATTGATGAATTTGATGATTTAAATGCCCACAGCATGTATCAACGTTCCCTACAAGAAGGATTTAGTGAAGAAGAATCTCTACACTTTATAAACTTGCGTTCTCGTGATAATGCTCGTACACCAATGCCATGGAACAATCAGGATTTTGGAGGCTTTTCAAGCGTTGAACCATGGATCAAAATGAATGAAACGTATTCAGAAATTAATGTAGAAGCGCAATTTAACGATCCAGATTCTGTATACAGTTTCTATAAGAAGATGATTCAACTTCGTAAAGACAATATTGAAACTTTAGTATACGGAATGTATGATGATGTAGATTGTGGAAATGAGGATATCATTGCGTATTCAAGAACTGGAGATAAAAAAATTACTGTATTAGTGAACTTGAGTACTAAAGTACAAAATGTAAAACTAATCTCAGGAAAAGTTGTGTTAAACAACTATGAAAGCTTTGAAGACAGTCTTCAACCATATCAGGCAGTAGTAATTGAGGAGTAAAAAAATGAAAGAATTAGAATTAAAATATGGATGTAACCCGAACCAAAAACCATCACGTGTATATATGGAAGATGGACAAGAATTACCAATCACCATTTTAAATGGTAGACCAGGATACATTAACTTATTAGATGCATTAAATGGATGGCAATTGGTAAAAGAATTAAAAGAAGCAACTGGATATCCAGCAGCTACATCTTTTAAACACGTTTCTCCTGCTGGAGCCGCTATTGGAAAACCAATGAGCGATGTATTAAAGAAAATCTACTGGGTAGATGATTTTGAAGAATTGTCACCATTAGCTTGTGCATATGCTAGAGCTCGAGGAGCCGATCGTATGTCATCGTTTGGAGATTTCATCTCTTTATCAGATGTATGTGACAAAGATACAGCTTTATTAATCAAACGTGAAGTATCCGATGGAGTCATTGCTCCTGGATATACAGAAGAAGCTTTAGAAATCTTGAAACAAAAGAAACGTGGAAACTACAACGTAATTCAAATTGATGAAAACTATGTACCAGCACCAATCGAACACAAACAAGTATTCGGTATTACTTTTGAACAAGGAAGAAACAACTTAGAAATGAACGATGAATTATTCTCTAACATCGTTACAAAAAATAAAGTTATTCCTAAGGAAGCTTTAGATGATCTAAAAATTTCTATGATCACCTTAAAATATACACAATCAAACTCTGTATGTTACGTAAAAGATGGACAAGCCATTGGAATCGGGGCTGGACAACAATCTCGTATCCACTGTACTCGTTTAGCTGGCCAAAAAGCAGATAACTGGTTCTTAAGACAATGCCCAAAAGTATTAGAATTACCATTTAAAGAAAACATCAAACGCCAAGATCGTGACAATGCGATTGACCTTTACATCGGAGATGAATACATGGACTTATTAGCCGATGGTGAATGGGAAAAAGTCTTTACGACAAAACCAGAAGTATTCACAATGGAAGAAAAGAAAGCCTGGTTATCGCAAATGAAAGATGTCGCTCTTGGATCGGATGCATTCTTCCCATTTGGAGATAATATCGAAAGAGCGCACAAGAGCGGGGTTAAATACATTGCCCAACCAGGGGGTTCCGTTCGTGACGATCATGTAATCGATACATGTGACAAATACGATATGGCCATGGCATTTACTGGAATTCGTTTATTCCACCACTAAGAGGATGTATACTACATCCTTTTTTATAGGAGAACTTATGAGACAAGCAAATATCACAAAAATTAAAGACGCAACAAAAAATATTATATTTCCTGTGTATTCGGATGTAGGTGTATGCCAAGGTCTAGTCAAACATATGGAATTTGACTTAAATAAAATCGTTAAGGTGAAGTTTAAAGAAGTACAAGAAGTATACACATTAGGCAAAATGAATTTTGATAAGATTCTTTTCATCGGTATGGGAGATTCTAAGAAAATGACAAGCGCAAGAATGCGTGAAGTATTCAAAGCGATTACCCCAGCTATTAAGGAAGAAAGTATTTTTGTAGCCCATCATGCGGGTTGTGAAACTATCGATGTGAAACAAGCCACACGTTTGTTTGTCGAAAGCTTTCTAACAAGCAGTTATGAAGAAAGAAAAGCGGGACATGAAACAAAAAAACACATTCCTGTGGAAATCTTTGCGAAGGAAGATGTACAAGAAGATATTGAAATAGCCGAATCTATTGCCTTGGCAATCAATCATGCTCGAGTTTGGCAAGATGCGCCTGCCAACAAAATGGTTTCTACTACTTTTTTAGAAGAAGCGAAGATGGTTGCCAAACGCTATAAGATGGAATTTCAAAAATTGGATAATGATAAACTGGAAGAAATGGGTGCGGGAGCAATTTTAGGTGTAAACCAGGGAAGTGGATATCCTGCCTATATCATTACTCTGCACTATAAAAACGGGAATGGACCATTAATCGCATTGGTTGGAAAAGGACTAATGTTCGATAGTGGAGGATATAATATTAAATCCAATAGTTTGGGAATGAAATACGACATGTGTGGAGCTGCTGATGTATTGGCAACGCTTGAACTTCTTGCCAGTACCAAAGCCCAAGCCAATGTACTCGGTGTCCTATGCGTTACCGACAACATGGTCAATGAACAAGCTATAAAACCAGGCGATGTGATCACTTCTTTATCTGGAAAAACAATAGAAGTGACCAATACCGATGCTGAAGGAAGACTGGCTCTTTGCGATGGAATTACCTATGCCCAACTTCAAGGCGCAAAATATGTCGTGGATATTGCGACATTAACAGGCGCCTGTATACGAGCTTTAGGACATTCGTATTGCGGAATCTTCAGTAACGATGATGCATTCTATCAAAAATGTGAACTGGCTTTAAAATTAGCCGATGAAAAAGGATGGCGCTTACCATTAGACGAAGATTATATAAAGATGTTAGAGTCTACCAGTGCTGATCTAAAAAACTGTGCAAGTGAGCCAATTGCCGGCGCAAGTGTGGCCGCAAATTTCCTACAGGAATTTGTTGACGAAGAAACTAAATGGATTCACTTAGATATTGCCGGGGTTAGCGATATTAAAGGAAAGAGCACAGGGGCGATGATTCGTACAATGGCTGAATTAGCTAAGATAGTATAGAAGAGTTCAAAGTCGAACTCTTTTTTCTTTTAAACCTAACAAATACATATTTGTGTTAGATATGGCTACATGGTAAAATTTATGTAATAAAGGCGCATTTAAAGGAGAATAATATGGCTGAGATGAGTAAGGCAGTAACCCCTAAATATATGGGTGAAAAAAAGCCGAGTAAGAAAATTCTTAAATTAGCACAAAAAATTACCGATGTAGCTTTACACAAAGTAAAGATTACATCCGATGATCCAGAATATTGGGGATTACGTGAAATTGTTAGCGATGAAATGGCAGACATTGCCTTAAAAATGAAACTTCGTGAACACTATACATTCCCAGAATTATTAAAGCTTTGTAAAGTAAAAGAAGGCGAAGAAGAACAATTCCAAAAATTGTTAGATGAAATGAGCTATATTGGATTGTTGGAATACGATTATGGAAACAACTATGATCACAATGGACCAATTGAAGGACCAACAGATCGTCGTTATACATTAACGTTATTTGTTCCAGGATCTGCCGAATTATTCAATATGGAAGAAGATCTAGTAACAGGAGAAAACAATCGTTTAAAAGAACACCCTGCTTTAGCTTCTTTCTTTGAAAGAATGACATATATTCCATTAGCCGGACTTACCCACTTAATCCCTCCAGGAGGAGCCGGAATAGGAATGCACGTTATTCCAGTTGAAAAAGCTATTTCTATGGAAAATAAATCCGTGGATATCGAACACATTTCTTACTGGTTAAAGAAATACGAAGGACACATTGGAGTTGGACAATGTTCTTGTCGTGTATCTCGTGGAGCTTTAGGAGAAGGATGTGCGGATGATAGCCAAGCCTGGTGTATCGGGGTTGGAGATTTTGCCGACTATTCTAGAGAAACAGGAAAAGGACACGATATTACCTATGAAGAAGCCATGGCTATTTTGAAAAAAGCCGAAGACAATGGTTTCGTTCACCAAATCACAAATATCGATGGTGAAGATAAAATCTTTGGAATCTGTAACTGTAACGTAAATATTTGTAACGCACTACGTACTTCACAATTATTTAATACACCAAACCTTTCCGCAAGTGCGTATCGTGCTCGTGTAAATCCAAAGAACTGTGTTGCCTGTGGTAAATGTGTTGAATATTGCCCGGCCGGAGCTGTAAAACTTGGACAAAAACTATGTACAAAAGAAGGGCCAATTCTATATCCTAAACACGAATTACCAAATGTGTTAAGCTGGGGTCCAGAAAAATGGGACGAAGACTATCGCGACAACAACCGAATCAACTGTTACGATACAGGAACTGCCCCTTGTAAAACGGCTTGTCCTGCGCATGTTGCGGTACAAGGATATCTAAAAATGGCCAGCCAAGGACGTTATCGTGAAGCTTTAGCTTTAATCAAAAAAGATAATCCGTTCCCAGCTATTTGTGGACGTGTCTGCAACAAACGTTGTGAAGAAGCTTGTACAAGAGGAACCATTGACCAAGCGGTTGCGATCGATGCGGTTAAGAAGTTTATTGCGGCGCAAGATTTAGATGCAGCCACTCGATATATTCCAGAAATCAACATTCCAGCTTCTCCAGGAAGAACTAAAAAGTTAGAACGCTGGCCAGATAAGATTGCGATTATTGGTGCGGGACCTGCAGGATTGAGTGCAGCTTTCTATCTTGCGATTTTAGGATATAAACCAACCGTATTTGAAAAGAATAAAAAACCAGGTGGTATGATGCGTTACGGTATCCCATCTTATAAATTAGAAAAGGATATCATTGATGCAGAAATCGAAGTCATCAAAGAAATGGGTGTAGAAATCCGATGTGGAGTTGAAGTTGGAAAAGATGTATCCATTCCACAATTAAAGAAGGAAGGATATAAAGCCTTCTATGTAGCCATCGGATGTCAAGGTGGACGTTTACCTGGAATCCCTGGTCAAGATGCGAAAAATATTTCTTTAGCCGTAGATTTCTTACACGATGCCACAGAAGATCAAAGCCAAACTATGAATGGTAATGTTGTCGTAGTCGGTGGAGGAAATGTTGCGATTGACTGCGCAAGAACCGCTAAGCGATTCAGTGCTTCTTCGGTTTCTATGTTCGCTTTAGAATCACGAGAAACTATGCCAGCTTCTAATGAAGAAGTTGCGGAAACACTAGAAGAAAATATCGCAATCAACAATGGTTGGGGACCAAAAGAAATTATTAAAGATGAAAATGGAAACGTTAAATCTATCGTCTTTAAGAAATGTGTACGCACAATTGATCCAGAAACAAAACGTTTCTCTCCAGTATACGATGAATCACAAACAATGGAAGTGGCAGCCGATCATGTAGTATTTGCGATTGGACAAAGCATTAACTGGGGTGGATTGTTGAATGGTACCGACGTAAAAACTTGGCATGGAAACTATCCAGTTGCTGACCAATTAACATATCAAACAGACGATCCATGTGTATTCGTTGGTGGTGATGTATTCACGGGACCTAAATTCGTAATCGATGCGATTGCACAAGGTCACTATGTAGCCGACTCAATTCACCGTTTCGTTCGCCCAGGTGCATCTATGACAATTGGTAAGAATAAACGCCAATTCATCGAGTTGGATAAGACAAACTTATTCATCGGTTCTTACGATAAAGCGCCTAGACAAGAAGCCGGAATGAGTGCTACAAGTCCTATGAGCTTTAGAGATGCTCACAAGACATTAACAGAAGAACAAGTGAAGATTGAAACGGCTCGCTGTTTAGGATGTGGAGCTTCGATTGTCGATGAAAATAAATGTATCGGATGTGGTATCTGTACAACAAAATGTGAATTTGATGCGATTCAATTGATTCGTAGCCATCCAGATTGTGCAAAAATGTCAAAAGCAGAAGATAAATTTAAAGAAATTATTCCTTATGCAGCGAAACAAGGGGCAAAAATTGCGATTAAAAGAAAAAAATAATCTATAAGGAAATCGATAAAAGGCAGTAAGGGTATTTCCTCTGCCTTTTCTTTATAAATAGAAATCATGGTGATGTTTAATGAAAGACCTAAAATATACATATACTTTTGAAAGATTACTCATGGAAGCCAATAATGAACTTGTTCAAAAAGGAATCGAAGATGGCAACAAATGTGTAGCCACGGTTTGTGAAAACGTACCGGAACCTTTGATTAATTTAGCGGGGACTTTTTCGGTACGCTTACGAGCTCCAAGAACAGGTTCAATTGATATGGCAACCTATTATTTAACAAACTTCCTTTGTGAATATACGAGAGCCTTATTGGAAAGAGCAATGGAAGGTGGATATAATTTTACCGACTGTATTATTACTCCAGATGGATGCACTATGATGAATCGCTGTGTCGAAAATATGGAGTTATTAAAGACCATGGACAAGGAAAACTATTTCTATGAATACATGGAAATTCCAATGAAATGCGATGATAATGGACTAGCTCTATATGTTCTACAATGTAAGAATCATATCTTGATGCCATTAAAAGAAAAATTCGGCATTGATGTATCCGATGCAGCCATTCGAAAATCGGTAGAAGAACATAATAAAATTTGTCACTTATTACGAGAAATTGGCGATTATAGAAAAGAATTAAATCCAAGAATCACGGGATATGAATATTCTCTAATGGTACTTGCTTCCTATGTTTGTCCAAAATATTTATTAATTGATATGTTAGAAGAAACATTAGAAGAATTAAAAACACGTGAGCCAGATGAAAAGCCTTATAGAATTCGTGTGGCATTGGTTGGATCGGAAGTCGATGATATCGATGTAATCAAGCTGATCGAAGAATGTGGAGCCTATGTTTGTGCGGACCGCTTCTGTTATGGATCTTTACCAGGAAGAAATCCGATTGAATTAAACGATGAAGAAGATGCGCTGACCCAAGTGTGTCGTGCCTATATGAGCCGAGGACAATGTCCAAGATATATGAATTCGATTAAAGTCAATGGTCGTAAAGAATATGTGGATAAAATTGCGAAAGAATACAAAGCCGATGGTATCATTTATGAACAAATGAAGTTCTGCGATCCATGGGCGTACGAAAGAATGATGGGAACACAAGTACTTAGAGATACATATCACTATCCAGTATTATCTGTAGACCGTCCTTATGCGATTGGAAATTCAGGACAAATGCGTACACGTGTGCAGGCTTTTGTCGAAAGTGTAGAAATGAAAAAGCTACAAGGAGACCTATAATATGTTTAAAAAATTAGGAAAAGTCCCTTTGGGCGATTTATATACCGATGGTAAGGTAAGAAACCGAAGAGAATGGCGAGGGGTACAAGATACTTTTTATGATTACACTCGCTGGCTAAAGAATGTAAGTGTGCTTGCCAAATTCATGACCAAACCCAACAACATTAAAGGGTTCTTTCGCTATTCCTGGATGAAAAACTATTTGGCCGTACCAATGATGGTAGACCGCCATACCCAAGGTTTACGAGGGGAACAGCTTCGTATTTGTCACGAAGAGTTTGATTTGGTTGTGGAAGATGTTGCCAAATTACTCGAAAACTTATTTAGAGGGGACCGTAATGTTGGAAATGACAAAGAGTTTTCCGATAAAGTTGTCCTTGTGGATGAAAATGAAATGACAGCGGTCATGATGGGGTTTCCAACGCTTAAAGGATTATCCAGAGAAACGCCTTCTGCTTATGTATCGGTTTTATTGAATCAACACGCTGCTGAAAAGTATTTAGACATTGCGCAATCGTATGGATTACCAGGGGATGTTTGTCCGATGCCAGAAATGGAAGTGGGTATTTCCATTGAAGACGATTTCCCCGTATTAGGTGCCTGTGCGATTCAATGCAATACAACATGCGATGGTTCCTTAATGGGAAATGAAGTATTAATGAATAAATTGGAAGGGGAACATGGTATTCCTTGTTTCCAATTGGCAGCTCCTCTTCGTCATAGAGAAGACGATGTGCAAGAATACGCTGCCCAGGAAGTTCGTAATGCGATTTCTTTTATTGAAGAACACGCAGGAGAAAAGTGGGATTGGAAACACTATTTTGAATGTGCAAAACGTGTGAATGAATCCACTCGTCATCGTCAGGAATGGTTAGATATTAATAAAACGGATTATCCGCAAGTATTTGGTTCTAACTTAGCTTTATATACAGAAACAAACTATATGGCTATTTGTGGAAAAGTAGAAGATTTCGTTACGGCCGATCGTCGAATTACGGAACTGGCACGTAAAGGATATGAAAAGAAGAATATGGTAGTGCCAGAGTATCGTCACCGCGCTATTGTTTGGGGTGTACAATCCCACTTCTATATGGATTTTTTGATTTGGCTACAAAACTGCTGGGGGATCTTGCCATTAACAGATATGTTGTCAATGGTCTCTACTAAGATTATTGCCGAAGAAGATACACCAGAAAATCGTGAACAAGCTATGTATGATATAGCCTGGTTAACGGAAAATATGATTATGCGTAATCGTACACATGGAGGATATAAGGTTTTATTGGATGAACTTTGGGAATTCTGTGAACAATTTAGAGCCGATACGGTTATTCTTTGGGAACATATGAGTTGTAAGGCTTTAACAGGTATGCATGGTCAATTTGAAGAAAAAGCGAGAGAAAAAGGAATTCACTTGATTTGGGTAACACATGATTTATTTGATCCTCGTGTCATTTCCCGACAAGGTGTTCGTGATCAGGTTAACTTATATATGAGAACTGTCTTTAAAGAAGAACCATTAGATCCTTCTCTTGAAGTATTAAACGACGAAAATTCATGGTAAAAAAAATGAGCTCCAGAAATGGAGCTCTTATTCGTTATTATAGAGTAGCTAATGTTTCTTCGATTTGTTCGCGAGTGGCAAGTCCTGAATGGAAAGCTGTAGCTCCACCGCAAGCTGTACCTAATTTAAGGGCGTATTCGTAATCGTTTGATTTTAGATATCCAGCAATGAATCCAGCTACCATGGAATCTCCAGCACCAACAGAGTTTACTACCGTACCTTTTGCGACACCTAATTTGTGAACACCGTTGTTTTCGTCAACCAAGATGGCTCCATCACCTGCCATAGAAACAAGAACGTTTCTTGCTCCTAATTCTTGAAGCTTACGTGCATAGAAGATAATGTCTTCGTCGTTTTTGATTTCTGCATCAAACATTTCGGCTAATTCGATGTTGTTTGGTTTGATTAGGAATGGGTGGAATTTTAAGATTTTCATTAATAAGTATTTTTCTGCATCTACCACTAAATCAACTTCTGGATTCAAGTTTACGATAATTGTTTCATAAGTATCGTGGGCCATGCACTTTGGAATGTTTCCGGAAATAATGATCATATCTCCTTTTCCTAATTTAGAAGTTTGTGCTAATAAAGCTTTAAAATCTGCATCTTCAATGATAGGTCCCATACCATTGATTTCTGTTTCTTCATCTGATTTCATTTTTACATTAATTCTTGTCATACCTTTTTCGACAGGGATGAAATCTGAAGTAATTCCCATTTTTTCCAATCCATCGCTTAATGCTTTTCCAGTGAATCCGGCAATGAATCCAAAAGCGGTACTTTTAAAATCTAATTCATTCAGAATGCAAGATACGTTAATTCCTTTTCCGCCGTAGAAGATGTCTTCTTTTTTATTACGGTTGATTTGTCCGGGTTTGAAGTGATCTACTTGGATAACGTAGTCAAGAGCTGGGTTTAATGTAACTGTGTAAATCATATTTTTCTCCTTTTTTTCTTCTGATAATAGAATAGCACAAAATAACTTTCGAAACAACAACATAATTTTTGAAATGACAGTTGACAAAGCGCTTACAACTGTTATAATGAAAGCGTAAGTTTCGGAACGAAAGGAAAGACAGAAAGGAGACTTTTAAAATGAAAGCAAAAGCATTACGTTTACACGGTGCAGGCGATCTTCGTTTAGACGAATTTGAACTTCCTCAAATTACCGATGACGAAATCCTTGTAAAAATCGTATCTGACAGCGTTTGCATGTCAACTTACAAGTGTGCTATTCTTGGTGAGAAGCACAAACGAGTTCACGAAGATGTTGCCGATCACCCAGCGATTATGGGACACGAAATGGCAGGAGATATCGTTGAAGTTGGTAAAAATCACCAAGACAAATTCAAACCAGGTATGAAATTTACTCTTCAACCTGCATTGAACTACAAAGGAACAATGTGGTCACCAGGATACTCTTACGAATTCTTTGGTGGGGATACTACATACTGCATTATTCCTGCAGAAGTAATGGAATTGGGATGTTTCTTAGAATATAAGGGACGTGCTTATTACGAAGCTTCGTTAGCAGAACCAATGTCATGTTCGATTGGCGCATTCAATGCAGCTTACCACACACAAATGGGTGTATATACTCACGAAATGGGTATTAAAAAAGATGGTAAGTTAGCAATTATGGCAGGAGCTGGTCCAATGGGATTAGGTGCCTTAACTTATGCATTACACCGCGATGTACGTCCAAGCATGGTTGTGGTAACAGACGTTAACCAAGACAGATTGGATCGTGCAGAATTACTATTCCCGGTTGAAGAGGCAAAAGCCGATGGAATTGATCTACACTTTGTGAATACTGGAAAAATGGAAGACCCAGTAGCTTACTTAAGAGACTTAACTGGTGGAACTGGATTTGATGATGTATTATGTTACGCTCCAGTTGCTGCAGTTGTTGAACAAAGTAGCGCGGTATTAGGACGCGATGGATGTTTAAACTTCTTCGCAGGACCTACTGACAACCAATTTAGTGCAAAAATGAACTTCTATGATGTTCACTATAACTCAACTCACGTAATGGGAACAACTGGTGGAAACACTGCAGATATGATCGAGTCACTAGAATTAACAGCGGCAAAACGCATTAACCCAGCTGTAATGGTTACTCACATTGGTGGATTAGATGCTGCAGGAGAAACTACGTTAAACTTACCAAAAATCCCAGGTGGAAAGAAATTAATTTACACACACTTAAGTATGCCATTAACTGCATTAACAGACTTACGTGCTAAAGGTGCAGAAGATGAAAGATTTATCGCATTAGCAGATATTGTAGACGCTCACAAAGGATTATGGTGCCCTGAAGCGGAAGAATATCTATTAGCTAACTTTATTGATTAATAATAAGACTATTTGTATCTCCATAATAAAATAGATATGAATAGTTATGGAGGGAAAGTATGGATGTTATGAATATTAGACGAAATGAAATTGTCACTTTAGTAAATCAAAAAGGGAAGGTATCTTTTCAAGAGTTAAAAGATCATTTCCCAAATGTATCCGATATGACATTGAGAACCGATCTTAAATGTTTGGATCAAGAAAGATTGTTGATACGCGTTCATGGTGGTGCTAAATCATTAGAAGCCATTTCAGGAAACGATGATTACCTAAGTCGACGTTTTTTGAAGAATACAGAAGAGAAAAAGATTATCGCTCAAAAATCAATCGCCCTATTACAAGAAAATAAAACTATCTTTATCGATTCTGGTTCAACAACAACATATTTATCAAGATTGTTTCCTAACCAAAAGAATATCATATATACATCTGGCTTAACTTGCGCCACAGAATTGGCAAAATTAACGGCTCCTAAAGTATGCATTACAGGGGGAGTCATCAATCATAATAGTTTGAGTGTAAATGGATTCCAAGGAATTGATTATTTA
Organism: Bacillota bacterium; assembly: GCA_018065105.1. Lineage (GTDB taxonomy): Bacteria > Bacillota_I > Bacilli_A > Erysipelotrichales > Erysipelotrichaceae > Floccifex. The sequence goes on along the minus strand of JAGHTX010000056.1, from coordinate 16,673 downwards.
AAAAATATTAATTTTGACATTGCGTTCATAGGTGTTACTCGCTATTCTCACAAGACTGGATTTACTTGTGAATCAGCTGAAGATGCAGAATTGAAAAGAGCTGTTATTTCTAAAGCGGATACTGTGATCGTATTGATGGATTCGTCAAAAGTCAATATTAATGGAACGTATACAATCTGTGATTTAAAAGAAGTTGATACTGTTGTGTCTGATTCAAAACTTCCAATCGAATTTATAGAAAAATGTAAATTAGAGGGAGTAGAAGTAATCTAGTTGCCCTCTTGCGAAGGGAAAGTACAATGAAAAACGCAGTTCAAAAATTTGGAAAAACCTTATCCGCAATGGTAATGCCTAATATCGGTGCATTTATTGCATGGGGTTTCATTACAGCTTTATTTATCGCAACTGGTTGGTTACCAAATGACAAATTATCTCAAATGGTAGGACCAATGTTAAATAACTTATTACCAATCTTAGTAGCTTACCAAGGTGGTAAAATCTTTGGTGGTGACCGTGGAGGTGTCATGGGTGCCATCGCTGTTGTCGGAGTTATCGTAGGAGCTCCTGACTATCCAATGTTAATGGGTGCTATGGTTATGGGTCCATTAGCTGGTGTTGTAATTAAAAAATTCGACCAATTCATGGAAACTCGTATGCCTGCCGGATTCGAAATGTTAATCAATAACTTCTCAATCGGTATCTTAGGTATGATCTTAGCTATCATCGGTAACTACTTAATTGGTCCATTCATGGCTACAATCTTAGTTGTATTAACAGCTGGTGTTGATGTATTAGTTAAACACGGATTATTACCTCTTGCAGCAATCTTCATCGAACCTGCAAAAGTATTATTCTTAAACAACGCAATCAACCACGGTATCTTTACTCCAATCGCTACAATGCAAGCAGAAACAGCCGGAAAATCTATCATGTACATGTTAGAAGCAAACCCAGGACCTGGTTTAGGGGTATTAGTAGCGTACTGGATGTTTAGTAAATCAAAAGTCACAAAAGACTCTGCTCCTGGAGCTATCATCATTCACTTCTTAGGTGGTATTCACGAAATTTACTTCCCATATGTATTGATGAATCCAGTAATTATCATCGCACCAATCGTTGGTAACATTTGTGCAATCTTATTCTATTCAATCACTGGAACTGGATTGGTTGGTCCTGCATCTCCTGGTTCAATCATCGCCTTCATGTCAATGGCTACTAAGGGATCTGGAATGATCATGACATTTATCGGTGTAGCTATCGCTGCTGGAGTATCCTTCTTAGTTGCTTCTCCAATCGTTAAGATGTCTGGAGAAAAGAGCTTAGAAGATGCATTAGCTCAAAAAGATGCAATGAAAGCTGAATCTAAAGGTCTTGTTACTACTACAACTTCCGGAATCTCAACTTTAGCCGATGCACGTTTAATCGTATTCGCTTGCGACGCTGGTATGGGATCTTCTGCAATGGGAGCTACTAAATTTAGAAACCGTTTAAAAGTTGCTAGACCTGACATCAAAGTTATCAACACTTCAGTTGACAACATTCCTGCAGATTGTGATATCGCTGTAGTACAAACAATCTTAGTAGATCGTGCTAAAAAATGCTGCCCAACTTGTCACATCGTAGAAATCGGAAACTTCTTAGCCGATGCTGCATTAGACAACTTATTCTTCCAATTATCAACTGGTGATGAAATGGTAGTTTCTGGAACTGTAGAAGAAGAAGCAATTGAATCTCCAAAATACGAAGGTATCTTAACTATCGATGGTATTTACACTAACCAAAAAGCAGCTACAAAAGAAGACGCTATCTTCTTAGCTGGTAAGGCATTATTCGATTTAGGATATGTTGAAGAAGAATACATTAAATTAATGATCGAACGTGAACGTTTAGTATCTACATACATGGGTATGGGATTAGCTATCCCTCACGGAACAACACACGAAGAAGGAATCATCAAGAAAACTGGTATCGTAGTATTACAATTCCCAGAAGGTGTTCCATTCGGTGATGAAAAAGCTGAATTAGTTATCGGTATTGCTGGTAAAGGTGGAGAACACATGGAAGTTCTTGCGAAAGTTGCCACTGCCTTAGATGATCCAAGAATCTTGAATAAGATGAAGACTACTTCAGATAAACAATGGATCTTAGATCAATTATCATAATAAATATAAAAAAATCTCCAAATAATAACTCATAATAAATCTCTTAATCATAAATAACAACTTATAATCGAACGAAGACCAGTGCTAAGCATTGGTCTTTGTTCATCTTTTCCACTAGACATACCAAACAGGCCACATCTATTTACTCGAAGAAAATACGGTTTATAATGAAAGTACAAAATAACTTACAAAATAGAAAGGAAATAAGAGTATAAACCAATGTACACATAAATAAATCAGCAACTACATAAAAATATCCCCCTATAAAAATAACTAGAAAGGAGCAATCATGAATAGATTCATTCTATAGTGGTTCCAATATATTAAAGTAAGTAAGATATATTGGAACCATTTTTATGTGTTTTCCACAAAGGTCTGAATGATGGAATTGACTATTTCTGGCTGATCCGAATTTGAATTATGACCAGCGCCATCGATCCAATACATTGTAAGTCCTGTTCTTTTTAACCATTCTTTATTATATTTTTTCACAAACCCAGCTTGGTCTTTTTTTCCACAAATTAAAATACAAGGACAATAAATGTTATAAGATAAATTTAATTCAATTGCCTGTGCAAGAATACGATAGCCATGACCAACCAAAGAACAGTAATACCGTGGATCATTTGAATATTCTTCCATCATTTTTCGCATTTGTTTCTGTCCAAATTTTGTGACCGATACACCTACAGAACCATAATATAATAATAGCTTCCAAGGAAAAGCACGATACATGATTTCGGTATGTTTTAAAAATAGGAGCTCCCACTTTTTCAAATATTGTTTTTGTAGGGGAGCAGAATCAATAGACACAAATCCAGAGGCATCTTTAAATAATTCAAGATACATTTGGGAAACATAGCCTCCCATCGACTGTCCAATAAGAATAGGGGAAACCATTCCTTCCTTTTCTAGAATTTCGTGTAACCAGATAGCCTTATCTTTTAAAGTAAAATTAAGTGAGAAAGGTCTTGATGCCGCATGCGCTGGTGCATCCCAAACCAGTACATTATACGTATTTGAAAAGTACTCGATTTGTTTTTCAAATAAAGTATGATTGGCACTTAATCCAGGAAGAAAAACGAGTGTTCTTCTAGAAAGAAGTACTGTATTGGTCCAATATACAATATTTCCACATCGAGTCTTATATTCTTTTCGTTCCATAATTATTCTCCTAAAACTTTTTTAGTCTACAGGCTAAAGAAAACAGCAAGAATTCTGCTGCTTTACTTACCTAGATATTTTAGTGCATCATCGCTATTCACGATTCCTGCTTCCATCCATTCTTGTGCTACAGGGGCAATGCCTTCAAGCGTGAAAGGAATTTTGGTATCTTCTAAAATGTATTCGCAAAATACATTGATGGCAGAAAAGTGAAAATGATACGTACTTCGTAACACTTCTAACACCTTCGCTCCTTCATCGCTGATGGTTTCTTTGTATCTTGGTTTTCTTTCTCGATAGAACTTTAACGCTAAAAAATTACTCGTCTGATCTTTATATCTATTAAACATAATAAGGCCTCATTTCTTATTCCTATTATAATTTTAGAAGATTCAAAAAGCTATGCAAAAAGAAGGAATTTTGTTAGAATAGACTCGTTGTTAGATTATTCTAACTTAGAAAGGATAGACTAACTAATGAATCTAAATGAATTAAAAATAGGGGAAAGTGCGAAGATCTTATCCGTAGGAGGAGAGGGAGTACTACGCCAACATTTTTTAGATATGGGAATGATTCCCGGAGCAGAAACAACGGTCATCCGTTTTGCACCAATGGGAGATCCAATGGAATTGGAAATTCATGGATATGAGTTAACCTTGCGATTAGCGGATGCGGCCCGGATTCAAGTAGAAAAAATCTCTACACGTTCACGTGTGCACAATACCGCTATGCATTTAACGCATTCGGCCCACCCAGGATTAGGGGAAGAAGGAAAATTCCATACAAAAGGAGATGGAAATCCTCTTCCAGAAAACGAAAAATTAACCTTTGCGTTAGTTGGAAACCAAAACTGTGGAAAAACCACATTATTCAATCAATTAACCGGAGCCAATCAGCACGTAGGAAACTTTCCAGGGGTTACTGTGGATCGTAAAACAGGGGTGATCAAAGGGTATTCGAATACAGAAATTACGGATTTACCAGGAATCTATTCGATGTCTCCTTATAGTGCTGAAGAAATTGTTTCTAGAAACTTTGTGTTAGAAGACAAGCCTAAAGCCATTATTAATATTGTGGATGCCACAAATATCGAAAGAAACCTATATTTATCGATGCAGTTAATAGAAATGAATATTCCTATGGTTATTGCTCTAAATATGATGGATGAAGTCACTGGAAATGGTGGATATATTGATGTCAATAAAATGGAAGCTATGTTAGGAGTTCCCGTGGTTCCCATTTCGGCAGCCAAAAACGAAGGGGTCGATGAACTGATTCGCCATGCCATCCACATTGCTAAATATCAGGAGAGTCCTGGTAGACATGACTTCTGTGATGAAAATGAATTTGGTGGAGCTGTGCATCGTTGTATTCACGCCATCTGCCACTTTATTGAAGACCATGCCAGAAGAGCCGATTTACCTATTCGCTTTGCGGCAACAAAACTGATTGAAGGGGATTCTTTAATTCTTAAAAAATTAAACTTTGAAGAAAGAGAATTGGATATTCTACATTCTATGATCATTCAAATGGAAAAAGAAGGTGGACTGGATGCAGGCGCTTCTATTGCGGCGATGCGATTCTCTTTTATCGAAAAAGTTTGTGAACAAACGGTAGTAAAACCACATGAAACAAAAGAACACGCAAGAAGCCAAAAGATTGATCGAATCTTAACCGGAAAATATAGTGCAATTCCTTGTTTTGTTCTAATCATGATTTCGGTATTCTATTTAACTTTTAATGTGATTGGGGCCTGGCTACAAGGCTTATTGGAAATAAGTGTAGAAGCTTTAACCATTGCCTGCGACAGTGCTCTTAGTGCAGCTGGAGTAAACGAAGTGATTCATACGCTAATCATTGATGGTATCTTTGCCGGGGTAGGAAGTGTGTTAAGTTTCTTACCGATTATCGTAACCTTATTCTTCTTCCTATCGTTGATGGAAGATAGTGGATATATCGCTCGTGTTGCTTTCTTTATGGACAAGCTGTTACGAAAGATCGGATTGTCTGGACGAAGCATTGTTCCTTTATTAATCGGCTTTGGTTGTACGGTACCTGCGGTCATGTCCACTCGTACATTACCAAGTGAGCGAGATCGAAGAATGACAATTTTATTAACGCCTTTTATGAGTTGTACGGCTAAACTTCCGATTTATGCCTTCTTTGTAAGTTCCTTCTTTCCGAAGCAGGGAGCTTTGGTCATGTCAGGGCTATACTTGTTAGGAATTGTGGTCGGTATTATTATGGCATTTGTGTTTAGAGCAACCTTATTTAAAGGGGATGCGGTTCCATTTGTGATGGAGCTTCCAAACTATCGATTGCCAGCGGCTAAAAACGTTGCGCAATTATTATGGGAAAAGGCGAAAGATTTCCTACAAAAAGCCTTTAGTGTTATTTTGATTGCGACCATTTGTATCTGGTTTCTACAAAGCTTTGATTTCCATTTTAATTATGTATTGGATTCTTCAAAGAGTATATTGGCAGCTATTGCGAGTTATCTAGTTCCATTCTTTAAACCAATTGGACTAGGAGATTGGCGTATTTGTACATCGCTTATTAGTGGATTTATGGCCAAAGAAAGTGTTGTTTCTACCTTGGGAATTCTTTTTGGAAATAGTGTAACAACTGCTCTATCGAAAGCCACAGCTGCTTCTTTACTGGTATTTAGCTTATTATATACACCTTGTGTAGCCGCTGTATCTTCGGTAAAACGTGAATTAGGAACAAAGTGGGCCGTTGGTATGGCCTTTTGGCAAATTGCGATTGCCTGGATCGTTTGTTTTGTAGTTTATACTATCGCAATAATGTTGTAATATATTTATAGGAAAAACTAGAGGGTGAAGATATGTCAATTGTAGCAGTAGGTCCTATTTATGTAGATATCAAAGGATTTCCGTTGGATGGATACATTCCAACAGGAAGAAATGCAGGATTTATTCAATATGTTTATGGTGGTGTCAGTCATAATGTCATTCGTGATATTACGAGCTTAAATTTAAAACCAACTTTTGTGTCCATGGTGGATGACAGTGCCATTGGACAAGATATTTTAAACGCATTAAAAGAAAGAAAAGTAAATACCGAATACATGCAAGTTTGTGAAAACGGTATGGGAACTTGGTTAGCTGTGTTTAATGAAAATAACGATGTAGCCGGTTCTATTTCCGCAAGACCCGATTTAACTCCATTATTAACGATGTTAAAGGAAAAAGGGGACGAGATCATTTCCCAAGCCGACTCGGTTGTGGTTGAAACCGATGTGGATATTGAAATTGTAGAAAGAATGATTTCTCTTTCTAAAAGACATCACAAGAAAATCTTTGGTGTAGTTGCCAATATGGGAATTGCTCGTGAACGAAAAGAATTGTTGAAGGAATTGGATTGCTTCGTATGTAATGAACAGGAAGCCGAACAATTGTTCTATGCGGATTATAAGGATAAATCCATTGAAGAAATTCAAGCGAACATTTGTAAGAAAATCAACAAATGGGGATATAAAGCTATTGTTGTTACGTTAGGATCGAAAGGATGCTTATACGCTTCACAAACAGGTGAAACTGGATTTGTTCCAAGTCAAAAGGTAAGTGTTGTGGATACAACCGGAGCTGGAGATGCTTTCTTTGCCGGGGTAACGGTAGGACTTACCTACAATAAGTCTTTTGAAGAAGCTTGTAAACTGGGAACAAAACTAGCTTGTAATGTAATTCAATCGACTGAAAGTGTTTGTTCATACATTGAAAGATTTGATGATTAAGACGGCGGACTGTCGTCTTTTCATTTGTGAACGCCGTTTACAAATGAATTGATTATAATGTATTTGGGAAAAGGAGTTTTATTATGGAAGCAACGAAAAAATCATTTGGAGAAGTGGATTTCTTACATGGGTCCATTTTAAAAGCGTTAATTATCTTTGCGATACCCGTATTGGTATCTAATATTTTCCAACAGTTATACAACACCGCCGATACCATGATTGTTGGAAACTTTTTAGGAGATAACTCATTGGCAGCGATTGGCTCTTGTACCGCAATCTTTGATTTATTGATTGGATTTGCGATGGGAATTGGAAACGGGATGTCCATTGTTACTTCTAGATGTTACGGTTCTGGAGATGAAGAGTTATTAAAAAAATCAGTAGCGGGAAGTTTGGTAATCTGGTTGGTATCGAGTGCGGTTATCACGATTATTGCAGTATTAGGTATTTATCCATTGTTACAGTTGTTAAATACACCAATAGATATCATTGATGAGGCTTATAGCTATATCATTATTATCTCTTTATTTATTGCGGTTATGTTTGCGTATAATCTATGTGCATCGATGATGAGAGCTATCGGGAATAGTGTTATGCCTCTTGTATTCTTAGTGGTATCTTCTGTTTTCAATATTGGCTTAGATATTTTATTTATTACCCAATTCAATATGGGAATTGCAGGGGCTGCCTGGGCAACCGTAATTGCACAAGGATGTTCTGTAATCTTATGTGTTGTGTATGTTTTAAAGAAAACACCAATGTTGGTACCGGAAAGAAGACACTTTAATGTCGGTAAAGAACTATACATGGAATTGTTAGGGCAAGGAATGTCTATGGGATTTATGAGTAGTATCGTATCGGTTGGTTCGGTTACTTTACAATACGGAATCAACGGTTTAGGAAAACTTGTGATTGCTGGACACACGACCGCAAGAAAAATCTATATGTTCTTCAATATGCCATTTATCGCCGTGGCCGTGGCTGCTTCTACTTTTGTTGGACAAAATAAAGGGGCAAACCAACCAAAGCGTATTCGTGAATGTTTAAGAATTTGTTACATTTATGATTTTGTGATGGCAGGAATCATTACGGTCATTATCTATTTTGTGGCACCATTCTTAGTAAAATTGGTCAGTGGATCCGATAGTGCAGTCGTTCTGGAAAATGGAGCTATGTATCTTCGTGTTGTTGGACCATTCTATGCTGTATTGGGTGTTTTGATTCAATCGAGAAACGCTTTACAAGGAATCGGAAAGAAGATCGTTCCATTAATTTCGAGCGTTATCGAATGCGTAGGAAAGATTATCTTCGTAATTGCCTTGATTCCTCGTTTCCAATATATGGCCGTTATCTTCTGTGAACCTGTGATCTGGTGTGTCATGACTGCCCAATTGTTGTATTCGTTATATACGAATCCATATATCAAAGAAGCGAAAAATAGTTTAGTCTAAGGGAATGTACATTCCCTTTTTCTATGATAAAATATAGGCATAAATGAGGCATACAAGAGGAGATTTATCATGATTAAAGCAGTAATATTTGATATGGACGGATTGATGATTGATAGTGAATTCGCCACTTATGAAGAATATCTTAAGATCTTAAACGACTGGGGATATGAGTACAACGTTGAAATGTATAAACACTTATTGGGAAAAAGAAAACCAAACATCCTTAATGTATTTAAAGAACAATACAATAACCAATTGGATTTAGATTTATTATGGGATCTTTGTCACGAAAGATTGGATGCACGTTTGCGTGCCAATCCTCCACTAAAACCAGGATTGATGGAATTGTTAAAGTATTTAAAGGAAAATGGATACAAAATGATCATTGCGACAAGTAGTGTTCGTGATCGTGTGGAAGCAATTTTAGGACCTATTGGGGTATTAGATTACTTTGATGATTCTGTTTGTGGAGACGAAGTAGTGAATGGTAAACCTCACCCAGAAACATTCTTAAAAGCTTGTGAAAAATTAGGAATCAAGGAAGAAGAAGGTATCGTATTAGAAGATAGTGAATCGGGTGTTATGGCAGCCTATAACGGAAACATTCCGGTTATCTGTGTACCAGATTTAAAATATCCAGAAGACGATGTCGCTTCTAAGGCTACGGTTATTGTAAAATCATTACACGACGTCATTGATTATCTAGAACAAAATAAATAAAAAAAAGGAAGCTCGAGTAAAATCGGGCTTCTTATTCGTAGAAGATAGATTTTTCTAATAGATCAATTACCAAACGTTCAATATCATCTTTATATTGTTGGTAAGATAATTCTTCCTTTTTGGATTCAGAAATAAATCCGACTAGACCATAAATAAGGAATCCAGTAATTTGACGTGCTGAGTATTTTAAACGAGATGATTTTTCTTGTTTTTTCGCAAGTGCCTCTACAGTATCTAATAAAATTGTATTTTGAATGCTCAATAAATATGGATTCTCTTCTTGCGAAACATGTTTAAAGAAATGATAGTTTGAGATAATGATTTCAAATACGACTTCGATGAACGCAACAAAATTTTGAATATCTGTGCTTTTTGATGGGATTAAATTCATGCTCATCGCTTGTTTAGTGCGATACATAGTGCGTCCCATATCTGCATAATCGTTAAAGATTTCTTGAACAAGTCCATACTTGTGATCATAGTGTGTATAAAAGGTAATTCGACTGATGTTTGATTCTTTACAAATGTCAGTGACAGAAATCTTTTCGAAAGGTTTCTTATCCAATAAACGAATAAGTGCCTGTTTCAATGACTTTCGAGTTTTTTGAATTCTTAAATCTTCCATAGAGGTCTCTCCTTGTCTATTATTTGCCCTATTACTACTTTAGTATAGCATCTGTATAAATAAAATCATACAAATTTTTAACATTTTAAGATATTTTCTTCTAAATGACTATTTTTGTGAACAAGAGTTTCTTAAATAAGCAAGTTCCAATTTGGCAGTTCAATAAATTCAAAGACCTGTTTTATATTTCGAACATTTTCACCTTGCAATTCAGAAAACAGCTTGTGGTTATTTAGTCGGAACATACACTTGGCATGGTCTTTCGGTTTATCTAGTTTCATAAGTTTGTCTATACGCTCATATTGAGAAGTAATGAGCTGAACACCTTCTTTTTGAAGAAGCAGATAGTTTAATATGTTGACAATAGTGGAGCCATTTAAATAGACAATAGTATGAATGCGGAAGTAATTTTGAAGATTTTCGACAAACGCAAACCCATTCACGTTTCCTTGTTCATCTCTAGCTGTGACAATGTGCTTGTTTGACGATTGCCAAATGCGAAGAAGCTGTTGAAAACGATTGGAGTCGCAACAGACACTTCCATCAAAGTGGCTTAGAAATTCCTGATATAGAGGGAATAGGTACACTTCGTTTTTATAGTTAGATACCAGTTTTGGCTTACCACTTGGACATTTATTGGCCAGAATCCAATACTCTTTGCTGCTTGAAATGCTGGTAAAACTACGAGATTCAAACAATTTAGGAGCTTGGGTATATACATAGGAAATAAGTGTGTTGTGGCTGGATTTCTCAATATAGGCATCTAACAACGCTTTAAAATAGCCACGCTTCTGATAATCGGGAAGTGTGGCAGCTAGTTCGATAGCGGATACCTTTAGTTTTTGTCCATTAAAGTTCATTTGGGTATTACGAGTTTGTAGAACAGAAACCAGGATATCTTCTTCATAGAAACAGAACATGTTAGCAGGATCAAAAGAATACTGCATCCAATTGTGAATTTCTCTGGCATTCTTTTGAATCATAGATTTATTCAACAGTTCTTCCACTTTTTCCTTTTGTCCAAATGCGTTTTGAACAATCATGACTATTCCTCGTCTTCTCGTTCTGTGTATTCTACATCGATCACATCTGGATTCGAAGGTGTTGAAGAAGTGTAGTCTTGGAAAGGATTGTAGTATGTTTCTTCGATTGTTTCTTCATATGTATATTTTTTTGGCTTGGCAATGAAACGATTGTATAGATAGATCACAAATCCAATAATGACGATAATGGGTAACAGTTTAAACAATCCAAATAGAATAAATCCAATGGCTGTAAAAACTAGAATTAAAATTAAAATACCATATAGAGTTTCCATATATTTATTCCTCCTCGTTTAAAGCGTTTTTTCGCTAATTTTATCGCGAATAAAGGTAGGTACAATAGTTCCACCGGATATTTCCTGAATATCGCTAGAAATGTCTTCTAGGCATAGATAACGGTATACGACTTTTTCCTGATAGTCTTGTTCGGTAATCTCGATTCCATTTTTTCTAAAGTAGGCATCGATTTTACCAATCAGGTCGTAAGAAAAACGGATTTCGTATTCGTGGAAGATGGTACTTTCCGTAAGGGTAGCACTTTTTAAAGCTTCTTGTACACTTCCAGCATACGCACGAACAAGACCGCCAGTTCCTAATTTAATTCCACCAAAGTAACGAACTACAACGGCTAATACATCGTTCATTTGATGATGCATCAAAACATCCAGCATGGGATGTCCTGCGGTCTGTGAAGGTTCTCCATCGTCGTTAGAACGCATCATGTCACCAATAATCATAGCGGTACAGTGATGGGTTGCACTAGGGTGTTCCTTTTTTATGCGTTTTAAGAATTCTTTGGCGTCTTCTTCGTTATCTGTTCGGTGTAAATACGTGATAAATTTACTTTTTTTAATTTCTATTGTGTTAACACAATCTTCTTTTATTCTTGGCATATAAAAATTTTATCGAATTTAAATAGAAGGTGCAAGGTCTAGATATTCTTTTAGCTTTGCCATATGTTCTTTGGCATTGGCATATCCTAAAAAATACACATCGCCTAGTTTTTCTAAATCGGGTTCAAGTCTTCCAACATCTAATGGTTCGCTAGGATAGATTACGAAAATTCTTCCTTCTTCTTCTAATTTCTCGATTAGATCACATTGGGCATTGTATATTTCGGCACTGCGACTTAATGCATCGGCTAAAAGAGGGTATTCTTTATAGAAACGGTTGATCGCATCAATTTCTAAATTGTTTAATTCTTTTTTACGATATCCTTTGTGCTGGGTTCTTACGACTACGATCTTCTCATAGCCTTGTTCAAGAGCCCATTCAATAGGAACCTTGTTTGAGCAACCTCCATCTAGAAAATAGCTTGCATCGAGTGGAACAGGGGCAGATAGAGCAGGCATAGAAGCACTGGCACGAATGGCTTGAAAAATGTCGCTGCAGCTGTTTTTTTCAAAATATTCAGGTTTTCCGGTTAAAACATTGGTGCATACCGCATAAAATTTTCTTGGCGTATTGTAGAAGTGATAGATGTCTAGAGGTTCTTCGGCTTTATCGTCATCAAAAGCGGTTTTAAATCCAATAACCCCTTTATTTTGTTGAACGGCTTTAATTCCAACATAACTGCTGTCGTAACGGTGTTCCAAATTAAAACGGATGGCACGACCAATGTGTCCGGCTACGTAGTTTAGTCCATTCATGGCACCTGCACTAACGCCAATAGTACATTCCATATTGATGTCTTCTAACATAAAGGCATCCAATACACCTTCTCCATAAACGGCTCTAAATGCGCCTCCTTCTAACACTAGACAACCTTTTGTGATTGTATCGCTTGCTCTTCCAAAAGGGATTTGATCAAATCTTGAAAATTCTTTATTCATAAAATCCACCTAAATCCTTTCCATCTTATTTGGTTATTTATAATAGCACGTAATTTACGAAATTTCATGGAAAATTCAAAGTATTTTTTGTATTATATAGACAACAGAAAATCATAAAGGAGATATATTATGGGATTAATTAAGGCAATTGCTGGGGCAACTAGTAGTGTACTAGGGGATCAATGGAAAGAGTACTTCTATTGTGAAGCATTACCAGCGGATGTAATTTGTGCTAAAGGGCAAAAGAAAAACGCAAAAGACGACAATATCATTACTAACGGATCTATCATTTCTGTTGCAGACGGACAATGTATGATCATCGTTGAACAAGGTAAAGTTGTTGATATCTGTGCTGAACCTGGAGAATATACATATGACCAAAGTACTGAACCATCAGTATTTGCGGGAAAATTAAGCCAAACTATTCCAGCAGTATTTAAAAATATCGGTAAACGTTTTACTTTCGGTGGTGTTGCACCTAAAGATCAAAGAATCTATTATTTCAACACAAAAGAATTAATTGGAAACAAATACGGAACACCTTCACCAGTTCCATTCCGTGTAGTGGATGAAAAAGCAGGTATCGATGTAGATATCGCAATTCGTTGCTTCGGTGAATATTCATACCGTGTAACAAACCCAATTCTTTTCTATACTAACGTATGTGGAAACGTTAAAAAATATTACACAAGAGGAGAAATTGATTCTCAATTAAAATCTGAATTATTAACTGCTTTACAACCAGCTTTCGCTCGTATTAGCGATAAAGGTATTCGTTACTCTGCATTACCTGGACACACTATGGAAATTGCAGATGCGTTAAACGAAGTATTATCCGCAAAATGGAGAGATCAACGTGGTATTGAAATCGTTAACGTTGGTGTAAACAGTGTAAAAGCTAGTGAAGAAGACGAAGCAATGCTTAAACGTCGTCAAATGAGTGCTGGATTACAAAATCCTGGTCTTGCGGCTGCTCAATTAGTAGAAGCACAAAGCGAAGCTATGATCAATGCTTCTAAAAACGAAGGTGGAGCTATGATGGGATTCATGGGATTGAATGCAGCACAACAAGCTGGTGGAATGAATGCACAAGCTTTATTCCAAATGAATGCGCAACAACAAGCGCCTGCAGCACCTGCAGCGAATCCAAACGCTTGGACATGCCCAACTTGCGGTACTGTAGCGAAAGGTAAATTCTGCCCAGAATGCGGTTCACCAAAACCAGTTCCTGTAAAAGGATGGGTATGTAGCTGTGGTGCAGTAAACCAAGGTAAATTCTGCAGCGAATGTGGAGCTAAAAAACCAGTAGGAGTTCCTCAATACAAATGTGACAAATGTGGATGGGTTCCAGAAGACCCAACAAATCCTCCTAAATTCTGTCCAGAATGTGGAGATCCATTTGGAGACGAAGACATCGTTAAATAAGAAAAAGATAGATGGAACAGCTTAGAGCTGTTCCATTATTTTTATATCTACAATTTGGTTTAATAAAAGTCTTTTCTTTACAATCTGTATATATTTGGAATACTCTAGATCAATCTTACTTACAACGCCTTCTAAAAATATATATTCTTCTTCATTATAATAAACAACTTGTACAATCATACCTGGTTTTACTTTATGAATGGTACGGTTGAGTTCTTCTAGATCGTCTTCTCCTAAGATTCTCTTTTCTACGACAATTTTTTCTTTCTCTTCTAGTAGTTCACGAAAGCCTTTTAGGGCGTCGAAAGGAATAAAGAGTTTGGCGCGGGATGTGTGATTAGTAGGCATTGTGTCCTCCAATTAGGGTATTACGTTTGCGTGTGGTCGCTTTTTCACAAAGATTCATTCCTCGAAGTACCGCGTTTTTTCCATATTTTGATTTAATATCCAAAAGGGCCAGCTGCACATTTTTTTCGCCTTCAATTTCATCAAAGTCAGTAAAGAGATCGTACTGTTCAAATTTTTCTTCTTTGATGTTTCCAAAGCTGATTGCCAAGGTACGAATAGGGGTATCTCTTCTTGTTGTATCCTTATAGAGTGCACAAAATTCTTTGAGAAGAATAGAATATACATTGGTTGTTTGATTAATCTTACGTGCACCTCCTGTTGGTGGCTGGATGTCTTTAGAGTAGCCGATGCGAAGAGAAATAAGATTGGTAACAAGATGTCGGGAAGAAAGGGTAAGTACATTGATTTCTACCATTTCTTTTAGTACTAGATAGGCATCTTTATAATTGTAGTCTTCAAATAAGACCTGAGAATTCGAAACGGATTTGGATACGGGTTCATATCCATGTATTTCTTCCATAGTGGTAGGCTCTTTTCCCCAGGCATGGTCAATTAAATATTTGGCGTTGATCCCAAACTCTTTATAGAGTACTTCTTCGGGAAAATGGGCAATCCCATACATATCTTCAATGCCGTGCTTGGCCAGTCTTTTTTCAGTCCCTCTTCCAATTTGCCAAAAATCCGTTAAAGGTTTATGGTGCCAAAGTTCTTGTCGATACTTCTTTTGGTCCAAATAGGCAATGTGCGTGTCTACGTGTTTGGCTATAATATCCATCGCAATTTTTGCCAGATACATATTGGTTCCTAACCCTATGGTAGCGGTAATACCGGTCGTTTTTAGAACATCGTCTTTAATGTGATTGGCAATTTCGTAAGATGTCTTATTATAAAGCTTTAGATAGGGCGTTAGATTTAAAAAGGATTCATCAATGGAGTAAACATGAATATCTTCCTTAGATACATACTTTAAATAAATCTCATAGATTCTGGCTGCGTATTCCATATACATACGCATTTTGGGAACGGCAGTGATATAATCGATATTTTTAGGGATTTCATAAATACGACAGCGATTACGAATCCCTTGTGATTTTAGTTTGGGTGAAATAGCTAAACAAATAGCCCCATTACCGCGGCTTGGGTCGGCTACGACTAGATTCGTTTCAAATGGATCCAATCCCCGATGCACGCACTCACAAGAGGCAAAAAACGTCTTTAAATCTATACACATATATATTTGATTATCCATATTCCACCTCCTTATAGCCCCATTATATCGAAATAAGTTGCATATAACAACCACAAATGCAACTAATATAAGATATATGACAATTATGTTGCTTATATATGCAACATTTTGTATACTATGTATAGTAGGTGGAGTATGACATTAAGAGAAATATTGAAGCAGTATAAGGAAAAAACACAAGTCACAAACGATTATATTGCAGCTCAAGTAGGTGTAAATAAATCAACCGTTTCCCGATGGCTAAAAGAAGATATGAAAGTTATGAAGCCAGAGGTTATTGAACGCTTATCGTTTTTATTGGGAATGGACGTTGAAGCTTTATTAAAAGATACCGATTTATATAGAAAGCCAATATTAGGGGTTGCCAAAGCAGGATATGGGCTGTTTGCCCAAGAGAATCTAGAAGGGTATGAAGATGTATCGAAACAGGATTTCTATCGAGGAGACTATTTTTTGCGTGTTAGTGGAGATTCTATGACAGGTGCTCATATACACGATCAGGATTTGATTTATGTAAAACAGACTAATATTGTTCCAAGTGGTACGATTGCGGTTATTTTAATTGGTAATGAAGAAGTTACAATTAAGCGCTTGATAAAAAAAGAAGATTTGTGGATTTTAGAAGCTGCCAATCCAGAAGTAGGAAATCGATATTTTAGTGCTAAAGAAGTAGAGAACCTACCGGTTCGGGTTATTGGAAAGGTTTTATATTCTCGTTCGGATTTTGAATAAGCAATACTGCTTATTCTTTTTTTTTAAACTAAAAAAAGAGATGATTTCTCATCTCTTCGTTTACAAGTGGCGCCTGAAACAGGACTCGAACCTGTGACCTGCCGGTTAACAGCCGGATGCTCTACCTACTGAGCTATTCAGGCAATTGCCTAATTATAATATCACTAA
>JAGHTX010000158.1 GCA_018065105.1 Bacillota bacterium | reverse complement strand
GATTTAATAGTAGAATGATAGTATGAAAATATTAATTGTAGAAGATGAATACGCATTAGCCGATGCGATTGGACAAACCTTAAAAAATTGTAACTACAGTATCACCATTTGTAACGACGGATTATCCGGACTGAATGAAGCCTTGACTGGTGTGTATGATTGTATTGTTCTAGATATCATGATGCCAAAAATGAATGGATACCAAGTTATAAAAGAACTTCGTAGTGAAAATATTAAAACGCCAATTTTATTATTAAGTGCGAAAAGCGAAGTGGAATCCAAGGTATATGGGTTAGATATTGGAGCGGATTACTATTTAACCAAACCTTTTGCGACCAAAGAACTGATTGCGACCATTCGAGCCATCACTCGTAGAAAGGAACAGATTATTGAGAGTACCCTGACATTTGGGGACATTGAATTAAAGATGGATCAATGCGAACTTTTTTGTCTTGCCAACCAGCAGTCGATTCCCATCAGCAATAAAGAATTACAGCTTTTGGAGATGCTGATTTCAAACAAAGGACGCATTGTTTCCAAAGACACGATTTTTGAAAAAATATGGGGATACGATAGCGATGCGGAATACAATTCCATTGAAGTTTATATCTCTTTTCTAAGAAAGAAATTAAGCGTCATCGATTCGGAAGTAAAAATCAAGTCAAAACGAGGACTTGGATATTGTATGGAGTATAGTCATGATTCATAAACTTCGAAGAAAAATGCTCTTCCTCATTATGAGCATCATTACAGGCGTGATTGTTGGAATTATTACTTTTACCAATATCATTCCGGCTTATGAATATGACCAGGATGCCAAACGTTTTTTAGGACAGGCCATCTGGGCCAATAAAATGACCTATGGAGATCGTCCAAACTTGCATGAATTGTTTCGTAAACAGCCTTTAGAATCACGAAACATGTTTAATTATTCCAATACGATTGAAATCTATCTGGATCAACAAAGCGGTATTGCCTTCTATCTTTGCGATCGTGAAGATTTATTGGAAGAAGAATTTGTTGCGGACAGTGTGAAATACGTAATGAATAAAAATAAGGATTTTGGAATCTATAATTCGTACTACTATATGTACCAAAACAATCGTATCTTCCTGTTGGATAATACCATTAACTTTCAGATGCGAAGACAGACCCTATTCTATTCTCTGAGTGCTTGTCTGATTGCCTGGATTATTCTATTCTTTGTTTCTCGTTTCGTGATTGGACGAATGTTGAAACCCGTTCAAGAATCCATTGAAAATCAAAGACGTTTTATCAGCGATGCAGGACATGAACTAAAAACTCCAATTTCCGTCATCAGCGCAAATGCGTCGGTTCTAGAAAGTGAAATTGGAAATAATAAATGGTTATCTTATATTGAAAAAGAAACGGACCAAATGGAATATCTTGTCAAAGAACTGATGACACTTTCCCAAATGGAAGATAGTTCGAATACATTGGTTAAATCCGAATTCAATCTATCCAAATGTGTATTGAAGGCTTGTCTGCCTTTTGAATCCTTGGCTTTTGAAGCCAACACCAAACTGGAATTATTGATCGATGAGAACATTTCGTTCATAGGCGATGCGAATAAAATGAATCAACTGGTGACCATATTTCTCAGCAATGCCCTAAAATATGGTAAAGAAAATGGAGAGATTCGCGTTAAACTTTTTGAACAGAATAAAAAAATCACCTTATCTGTGTATAATACCGGACAAGGTGTGTCGGAAGCAGAAAAAGAAAAAATCTTTGAACGCTTCTATCGTGTGGACAAAGCTCGTTCCCGAAAAGAAGGAAGTCACGGTCTAGGATT
Organism: Bacillota bacterium; assembly: GCA_018065105.1. Taxonomy (GTDB): domain Bacteria; phylum Bacillota_I; class Bacilli_A; order Erysipelotrichales; family Erysipelotrichaceae; genus Floccifex. The sequence continues at coordinate 844 of JAGHTX010000158.1, read as the reverse complement.
AGCGATTGCCAAGGCAATTGTCGAAAACCATGGTGGACAGATCGTGGTGAATTCGAAAGAAAACGAATGGATTGAATTTAACGTTCAGCTTCCAAAAAAATAATGGATGTGAATAATCACATCCATTTTTTATTTATTGTTATTCAGAACGTAAAGCCGTTACTGGATCCTTCTTAGCCGCAGCTCGAGAAGGAATGATACCACCAATCAATGTTAGAATAACACTGATGATGATCAGGATAATCGCACCAGCCCATGGAAGGATTGCGTTGACTTCGTTTCCTCCTGTTAGATGGTGAATTAACATATTTCCAGGTATCAAAAGGATTAAAGTAATCACGATACCTAGAACACCAGCTAATAAACCAATGATAAATGTTTCGGCATTGAATACTTGCGAAATATTAGGTTTCGAAGCACCGATGGCACGAAGAATACCAATTTCCTTCGTACGTTCCAATACAGAGATGTAAGTGATAATACCAATCATGATGGACGATACAACCAAAGAAATAGCGACAAAGGCAATTAACACATAACTGATTGTATCAATAATATCGGTTACCGAAGACATTAATGTTGCCACATAATCGGTAAATCCTACAACCTTTTCTTTTTGATCTGTTTTTTCCATACGATCGTTATAGTCGTCTAATAATTTGATAATCTTCGTTTTATTATCAAAATCCTTAGGGAAGATCAAAATCTGCATTGGTTCATTTAAATCACTATAGTTTAATTTTTGAAGGTTAGTTTCATACGATACTGCATTTCCAGACATCATGGCCATCATAATTTCCTGGAATTCTTTTTCATCCATATCCATTTTGAACATATCTCCAAA
>JAGHTX010000080.1 GCA_018065105.1 Bacillota bacterium | reverse complement strand
ATTGCCCCGTATTCATTTACGTGTTGGGCAGCAACACCTGAGAATAGGATTCTTACTGTTACGGTTACATATTTCTTTCCGGCACCACCGGCAACTTCTGTTAATTCTTGTTCTTCTAATTTTTGCATCTTATTTTCCTCCGCTCTTTCTTTTAGTATAGTCTACTCATGTTTCTAATTACACCAAAAGTTACAGTTCACGGGGCTAAAAAAAACAAACCTTTTATACAAGAATAAGGCAAATTAAGAAATAGGGTTTACTATTTCCTGATTTGCCTTTAATATTAATGTGTAAAGTAGTGAGAATAATATACCTTTTAGCTTTATAAATGAGCGCGTATATAGTATATTGGTGGTGAGAATAATGTTCGTTAAAGTGCTTAAGAAAACTGTTGGTGGTACCATACATTACTATGCTTCTGTGGTTGAAAACCATAAAGTTAATGGTAAAACAGTTCAGACAGTGGTGAGAAATCTTGGCCCTGTTACCGAGGAACAGATCCCTTATCTGAAAGCTGCATGGGCGAAGAATAAACCAAAACTTGTTTATGATGAACTTTCTCTTAAGGAAAAATAGGAGATCTTATATGACCGATACATCAAATTCAATTGATTATAAACTTGAATACGAAAAGATGTGCCGGTCTTTTTCTTCGCTTTCCAATAAATATGATCGTGCTCTTAAAAAAATTGAAATAAAGGATAAGAAAATTGGAGAGCTTAATGTAAAGATCATCAAATTCGAAAGAGATAAAAAACTTTCTGATTCAGTATATAAAAGACAAATAAAAGAACACGAATGTACGATTGCAGGATTAAAGAAGCAACTTGAGGAAAAAGATCAAATAATTTTAAAACTAAAGGCACAGATCGAAAGGGATTATACAACTTCATCCATTCCCTCTTCCATGAAGCCAAATCACAAGAAAATCTCCAACAGTCGAACAAAGAGCGGCAGGAAACCTGGTGCTCAGCCAAATCATAAGCATCATCCAAGAAAGATGCTTGAAACAACTGCAGAGCCTGTTGTTTTGGACATACCATCAGAAGTAAAAGAAAACCCTGATGATTATGTATTTGTGAGGAACGTTAGCCGGAAGGTCGTAAACATATCGGTATCAACAGAGGTTGTTGAATATATTGGAAGTGAATACAGATTAAAAGGAACTTCCAAAACAATACGTTCTGAATTTCCAAAAGGTGTACACGATGAGATCAATTATGGCCCATCGGTAAAGGCATTGTGCTGCCTTTTAAACAATTACTGTAATGTATCGATACGAAAGGTTCGTGAAGTTATATCTGGATTAACGGATAACAGGATAGAACCATCTATCGGTAAAATAAATGGATTGACAAAGGAGTTTTCGTGCAATACGTCAAAGGAAAGAAATGAAATATTTAATCAGCTGTTCGTATCAACTTATCAAAACACGGATGCCACCTATTTAAGAAGAAACGGAGAAACCGTCTATGTATATGTATCGACAAACAAGGATTCTACGTTTTATACATTCAAAACAAAAAAGGGAGAAGAAGGTATCATTGGTACGCCTGTTGAAGGATACGAGGGAGTGCTAGTAACGGATCATGATAAAACATATTTCAAATACGGGTATGGACATCAGAAATGTCTCGCACATGAACTTCGGTATATAAAGGACAGCATAACCAACGAACCTGAACGAGAATGGAACAAAAAGATGGAAGTTCTTTTGAAAGACATCATACATAAATTTAAGAACGGGCAAAGAGAATTCAACGATGAATTAGATGAGTATGATAAAATCATTGAAATCGGAGAAAAGGAATATGCAGATAAACCACCATCAAAATATTATCGAAATGGATATAATACGTTCAAAAGGATGCGAGATTATAAGGCATATGTATTCTATTTTCTAAAACATCCGGAAATACTGTATACCAACAATGATGCTGAAAGAAAATTACGTCAGGTGAAAAGAAAATCAAAACAGGTTGGTGCGTTCAGGGCGGATGAGTCCATTTCGAATTATTGTGATTTCATGACCATAATCGAAACCGCCAATAATAAGAATGAAAACATCTATCAGATATTGCTCAACAATTTTTAAAAGGCAAACCGATTGATTTGCCTTTTTGTGGTGGTTTACTTTATAATCCCGTGAACTGTAACGTTATTTCTAACTGGTTATTCAAACAATTCTTGTTGGTAATTGATATGTAAGTGTTCATAAGCCTTAGCCGTAGCAATACGACCTCTAGGCGTACGATTAATAAATCCAATTTGTAGAAGATATGGTTCATACACATCTTCGATGGTCATCGCTTCTTCTCCAATAGAAGAGGCCAATGCTTCTAGTCCAACTGGACCTCCTTTAAAACGTTCGATGATACCTCTTAAATACTTGTGGTCAACGCTATCCAATCCTAAATTATCCACACGTAAACGATCTAGTGCATCACGGGCAACATCCAAAGATATAACACCTTCGTTATACACTTGGGCAAAATCCCGTACACGTCTAAATAAACGATTGGCAATACGTGGAGTACCACGAGAACGCAGGGCAATTTCTTTGACTGCTTCGGATTCAATTTCGGTATTCATAACGCGTGCAGTTCTCGCAACGATTTTTGATAAATCTTCCAAGTCATAATATTCCAATTGACTTGTGATTCCGAAACGATCTCTTAATGGAGCACTCAAATCCCCTGCACGAGTCGTTGCCCCTACCAAAGTAAATGGAGGAAGGGCCAAGCGAATATTGTGAATGGTTGCACTGTCTTTTCCTACCACAATATCTAAACAATAATCTTCCATGGCGGAATAAAGAATTTCTTCTACGGGTTTAGGAAGACGGTGAATTTCGTCGATAAATAAAACATCCCCTGGTTCCATCTGTGTAAGAATGGCAGCTAAATCGCCACTTTTTTCAATGGCAGGCCCACTTGCGGTCTTTAATGTTCCACCCATCTCGTTTGCCAAGATATAAGCCAACGTTGTTTTTCCTAATCCTGGAGGGCCATAGAATAGTACGTGATCCAAGGCTTCACTTCTTTGACGAGCTGCTTGAATAAAAACTTCTAGATTTCTTTTTAAATTTTTTTGACCAATATATTCTTTTAAAGAAGAAGGACGAAGCGTTTGTTCTACAACATCGCCTTCCATCTCTCTTGCGTCTACTTCTCTATTCAATTGTTATACCCCTTTTCTTTTTGCGAGCATTCCTAATGCCAAACGAAGCATACCGTCTACCGATAAGTCTTCTCTTGGCGATAATTCTTTTCGGATATCTCCTAATTGATTTGCACGATATCCAAGTGCAACCAATGCTTCTTGACATTCATCCCAAATCGGATTCTTTGTCTTCACTTCTGTTTGTGTTTCTACCGATACAAACTTACCTTTTAGATCCAAGACAATCTGACTTGCCGTCTTTGCTCCAATACCTGGTAAAGACTTTAATCGTTTTACATCATCATTTTCAATAGCCTGAATCATTTCTTCCCCGGAACAAGCAGAAAATAAATTTAAAGCGGTCTTAGGACCAATTCCTTTTACATTGATTAAACGAATAAATACTTCGTAATCGGCTTCTTTTAAAAATCCAAATAGAAGGCTGGCATCTTCCCGGACTTGATGATATGTATATAAAAAGACATTTTCTTCTTTTTTAAACCCATATGGATTCGCAACATAGACCTCATATCCAACGCCTTGCACGTCCACAACTACGGTTTCTTTGCGAATAATTCGAATGTTTCCTTGTACAAAACCAATCATAATATCTCCTTCAAACACCACTATTATAAAATAAAGAAAGGTTAGATTTCCACCTTTCTTTTTTCTTACATAATATCCAGCTCTACAGGGCAGTGATCGCTACCAAAAACATCGGTTAAAATCTTTGAATCTTGAACACGATCCATTAATTCTGGAGAAGCTAGCCAATAATCAATTCTCCATCCTGCATTTTTTTCTCTTGCCTTAAAACGATAGCTCCACCAAGAATATTCCACTTTTTCTGGATATAAAGTTCGATATGTATCTTTTAAGAAAGATAATAAATTCGCTTTAAAACTATCTCTTTCTTCATCGGTAAATCCAGCATTTCGGCGATTTGTCTTAGGATTCTTAATATCGATTTCTTCGTTCGCAACATTTAGATCCCCACAAATAAGTACCGGTTTATTTAACGATTTAATGTATTCCGCAAAAGCTTGATCCCATTCCATACGATAATCCAAACGTTTTAATCCATCTCCAGAATTTGGTGTATATACTGTTACTAAATAATAATCTTCCAATTCAATTGTAATGACACGCCCTTCGGTATCGTGTTCTTCTATTCCGATTCCATAAGAAATAGATAACGGTTTTTCTTTACAGAAAATCATAGTTCCCGAATACCCTTTTCTTTGTGCACTATTCACATACTGATAAGGATAGTATTCACAATCTACTTCAATTTGATCGGCTTGGGCTTTTGTTTCTTGTATACAAAAAACATCGGCGTTTAACGCATATAATATTTCAATAAAATCCTTTTTTAATACGGAACGAATTCCGTTTACGTTCCAAGAAATGTATTTCATAATCATAATCCTTTTCTAATTCACATTGAGTATACAACAATTATAATCTTTTCAACAAATATTTATAGAATGTATTATAATAGCTATATGACAAAAGAAGAAATCAGACAAAACCTAACAACATATCAATTGCCAAAATGGGACAAGCTTCCGGATTTTGATATTTATATGGATCAGGTCATTTACTTTATTAACAATGGTCTAGCACCGCTATATTTCAATGATGATAAAATCATCACAAACAGCATGGTTAACAACTATGTTAAGAGTAGTATCGTTAAACCTCCCGTAAAGAAACACTACACCCAAAATCACTTGGCCTATTTAATTGTTGTGTGTATTTTAAAAAGATGTTACTCACTAACAGAAATCTCAAATTTATTAAAAATATATCAAAATGAATCAAAAGCGTCCGTCGGGGATGCTTATAATGAGTTTGTCGCTCTATTCGAAGATTATTTGCACGAAATCATGAAACACGATAAGATTACACAACAAATCGAAGGAGTAACCAGTTATCAACGCTTAATGGACAATGTCATTAAATCCATTGTCTATAAGATTTACGCAGAAATTGAAACTCTAGAATTAATCTAAAAAGATACAGGATTTGTCCCGTATCTTTTATTTTTGATAATCTTCAATAAAATTCCAATAGTATTCTAAGTCAGCCGTGTCAAAATCAACTACAGAATCTACATCCCATAAGGAAACATCGCAAGTAAAGTCATTGAATCCAATTGCCGAAACAAGTGCTTCTCCGTTTTTAAACGCATAGAAAGTGGGAGTATAAAAGAAACCTGGGAATTGTTTCAAAAAGTCTTTTCCAACATCCGTTTCAGAAATCAAAGCAGTTCCATCTTCGTTATTTTGAAGCTTCCATTCTGTACAATCAATACGATATAACACCACATTTGGATGTTCTTGTTTGGTTTCTTCCACAAAATTTGTTACCTTTTCACAAAATGGACAGTGTTCCCGATATATTTCAACAACGAATGTTTCTTTATTTTCAATTTTTTCCTGAAGTTGTTCAAACGTAATTTCTACTTCCTCATAATCCTTTTTCGGCGCTACACAACCGGTAAAAAAAAGCAGTCCACAAAGTAATGCGCATACGAATTTTTTTAGTTTCATAAATACCATTCCTTTTCAAATTTACTCTACCATTCTAGCACAAAAGTATCTTGTGATACCATTCTATCTAAAGTATAATATTTATTGATTATATTAGAAGGTTAAAAAATAATGGAAAAGAAACATATATTAATCGGTGTAACTGGAGGTATTGCAGCCTATAAAGCGTGCGATCTAGTCAGTACACTATCTAAAAATAAAAACTACGAAATCAAAGTCATGATGACAAAACACGCTACAGAATTTGTCTCTCCAATGAGCTTTGAAGCCTTATCCCACAACAAAGTCGAAACTAGCTTATTTAGTGAGACAAACGAAGATCCAATTGCGCACATTTCTTTAGCTTCTTGGGCAGATATTTGTGTATTGGTTCCAGCTACCGCAAACATTATCGCGAAAGTAGTCAATGGAATCGCAGACGATATGGTTTCTACTACATTCTTAGCTTGTCATACGAAAAAAATGATTTGCCCAGCTATGAATACGCATATGTACGAAAATCCTGTTACGCAACAAAATCTTCAAAAAGCAATTGATTTAGGATATGTGATTGTGGATCCAGCTTATGGACATTTGGCATGTAACGTAGATGGAAAAGGAAAACTTGCAGCCGTTAAAGACATTGTGTTTGCGATTGATAAAGAATTAAGCGATCCTTTCTTAAAAGGAAAGAACGTTCTAATTTCAGCAGGACCTACCCAAGAAGCCTTGGATCCTGTTCGCTTTATTTCAAATCATTCTTCGGGTAAACAAGGATATTCCATTGCTCGTCAAGCCTATTTAGCAGGAGCCAACGTTACAATTGTCTCTGGTCCGGTTAATCAAGAACCTATCGAAGGGGTTACCATCGTTCCCGCTACAAGTGCTCAATCTATGTTCGAAGCCATCAAAGAACGATTAGAAGAAACAGATTACATTATTATGGCAGCAGCGGTGGCAGATTATCGTCCAGAAATCGTTGCCGATCAAAAAATTAAAAAGCACGACAACACATTAGATGTTCACTTTGTTAAGAATCCAGATATTCTAGCGTATATCGGTCAAAAGAAACGTCCAAATCAGATTGTGTGTGGATTTGCGATGGAAACACAAGATTTAGATAAAAACGCAAAAGAAAAGTTAGAAAAGAAAAACTGTGATATGTTGATTGCCAATAACCTGTTTGTAGAAGGTGCTGGCTTTAAAACCGATACAAATGTCGTTACATTAATTCGTAAAAATTCGTTAGAACATTTACCAAAACTAACAAAAATTGAATTGGGATTAAAAATTTTAAAAACAATGAAAGAAATAGAAGAAGAGGTAGTATCATGTTAGTCGCTATTGATATTGGAAACACAAACATCACCATCGGTTTATTCGATGGAGACGATTTATTGAAGCAAAATTATCGTATTACCACTAAAGTTCGAAGAACAAGTGATGAATACGGTTTGATGCTTCAACAATTCTTAATGTTTGCCAACGTAACTCGAGATGAAATCGATGATGTAATCATCTCCAGTGTTGTTCCAAAAGTAATGCACTCTTTCAAAAATGGGGTCATGAAAGTTTTTGGTATTGAACCAATCTTATTAAACCCAAATTTGAATACAGGAATTAATATTACTCTAGAAAACCCAAGAAGCACAGGTTTAGATCGTATTGCTGATTGTGCAGGAGCTTATTATCACCACGGTGGAAATATTTTAGTCATCGACTTTGGTACCGCTACTACATATAACTATGTAGACAAGGATGGTAACTTTAGTTCTGGTTTAATTTCTGTAGGAATTGAAACCGCAGCTTCGGCTCTAGCTTCTAACACTTCACAATTACCTGAAATCGCAATCAAAAAGCCAGAAAAAATCATGGCTACAAACACACACGAAGAAATGGAAGCAGGAATCTTCTATCTATACGTTGGTGGAGTTGACTATATCATTTCTGAATATAAGAAAGTTGCTGGAGATGACATGAAAGTTATCACTACAGGTGGATTAGGACGTGTTTTATGTGAACATGTTAAACAAATTGATGTCTACGATCCAGGTCTTATCTTTAAAGGGTTAAAAGTTATTTACGACTACAACAAATAGTTTATTTTAATGAATGTTCTATAAAAGGAGCATTCTTTTTTATTTGGTCTTATATTTTAGTTCATTTTTGGCTATTTGTATATACCCAGTTGTGTGATACCTTTTTACTGAGGAAGTAAAAAAAGATGAACAACACGAATCACAACAATCAGAAAAAAATCGCATTAATTAATGATTATACAGGATTTGGTAGATGTTCCGTAGCTGTACAGCTTCCCATAATTTCGCAATTGAAAATACAATGCTGTCCTCTACCAACTTCTATCTTCTCCAATCATACAGGATATGCGAATTATCGTTATATAGATTACACTCCATATATGAAAGAATATATATCTATGTGGAAATTATTGGATCTACAATTTAAAGGAATTTGCACTGGTTTTTTGGGTTCTAGTGAACAAATTCAAATTGTCAGTCAATTCATCGAAGATTTTAAAAAAGAAGACACATTAGTTATCGTGGATCCAGTTATGGGAGATTATGGAAAACCATACCCAACCTATACGGAAGAAATGTGTGACAATATGTTCCACTTAGTCCAATTAGCCGATATTGTAACTCCAAACCTAACAGAAGCCTGTATTTTGACAAAAACTCCATATCGAGAAAACTGGAAGATAAAGGAACTAGAAGAACTAGCCAAAGCCGTTAGTGATCTAGGACCTTCTAAAGTAGTAATCACAGGAATTCCGCAAAAATCATTCTTATGCAACATCTGTTATGTAAGAGGAGAAGAAATCGGTATTATTAAAGTGCACAAAGTCGGTACAAGTCGTAATGGAACCGGTGATTTATTTTCTGCCATCATTGCTGCAGATGCAGTAAATCAAGTAGAATTTAAAACTTCCGTTAAAAAAGCTAGCCGCTTTATTAAAAAATGCATCGAAAAAGCAACCGAAATGGATCTGCCAAATACGGATGGAGTCCCATTTGAAGAATTATTATACACATTGAAAGGATGATTAATACATGAAAAAAGGAATGACTATCTTGTATAAAGTTCACAATAACTTATATGTGAACCTTACCAACCGTTGCCCATATTCTTGTACGTTTTGTCTAAGAATGAATATGGATACCGTATCCGCTGTCGACCAGCGTCCTCTTTGGTTAGAAAGAGAACCTTCTTTAGAAGAAATTATTCAAGATTTTGACAATTACAACATGGACGAATTCAATGAAGTTGTATTTTGCGGATATGGAGAACCAACAGAACGCTTAGATGTTGTATTTGAAGTCGCAAAATTTGTAAAAGAAAAATTCAACAAACCTACTCGTATCAACACAAATGGTATGGCTAACTTAATCTGGAATCGTGATACCACTCCAGAATTCAAAGGATTAATCAATACGGTTTCTATTAGTTTGAACCATCCAGATGCAAAAGAATATCAAGCTTTAGTACGATCAAAATTCGGAGAACAATCCCATGCTGAAATGTTAAAATTTGCCAAAAACGTTAAGCAATATGTGGATAAGGTTGTGATGACAACGGTTGATACGACAATCACAAAGGAACAAGAAGCAGAATGTCAAAAAATTTGCGACGAACTAGGTATTACATATCGTATTCGTCCTTGGGAAGGGTAAAATAAAAACGAAGAATTAAATCTTCGTTTTTTTCTTATTCGATTGTGAATGTGAATTCTTCATCCCCAAGCTTAATAGAGTCTCCGTTTAAGATTTCTACTTCTGTTTCTGGTTCTACAAACGCATCGTTAATATATGTACCATTTACAGAATCTAAGTCACGAATGTAATATTGACCATCTTCTACACGAATCATGGCATGCTTACGACTTACTCCTGGATTTCCTTTTACAACCAATCCATTCACAAAGCTAGACTTTCCGATAATAAATTCTGGTAAATCAATTAAGGCTTTTTGTTCATTCGAAAGACGAGTGATGTATCCTTTTGGAAGTTCTGGTTCTTCAATATCTTCCTGTTTCAAGAACATTTCTTGAGTAGATTCGTCTTCATCATCATATTCTTCGATAAATTCTTCTGTTTCTTTTTCTGCGTTAGGTGTTAAATCCACTGGATCTTCAACAACCATTTCTTCTGTTTCTTCAACTTTTGGTTCTTCTTTGATGATTTCTTCAATACTTGGTTCTTCGACAACTTCAATTTCTTCATTTGTTAGTGGTTCGAATTCTTCTTCTAATTGAATATTTTCAGAACTATCTAAATCTACATCAAAATAAGATTCTTCACCTAAATCCTCATCTTCAGAGAACAAATCGGTAAAGCTTAATCTAGGTTGTGCCGATTGTACTTCTTCTTCAACCACTGGCTCTTCCACTTCTGGTTCTTCGACAACTTCTTCAGCAGCTTCCTCAGTAACCTCTTCAGAAACTGGTACATCTACTGGTTCTTCTGCTTGTTCTTCTACCGGTTCCTCAACCACTAATTCCTCAAATACTTCAGGTTCTACTGAATCTTCTGGATTTTCTGTGATTATTACTTCAGCAATTTCTTCTGGTTCTTCGCTTTCGTTTTCTAATGCCAATCCCATCGCATCTTGGACATTGAAACGAACATCTGGAATAGCGTCTGTTTCTAATTGAATTTCTTCTGCTTCTTCTGGTGCTACTTTGATTGCTTCAAAATCAGGAACGTCAAAACCATGTTCTTCTTCAATTTCTGATTCCGGTTTTAAAATAGAACGAATTGGTTTTGTGTATGTAATAGGTTTCTTTAATTGAAGTAAACGAGTGACTTTTGAATCTTGTTCCATCACAAATTCAATGATTTCTTCTGAAGAGAAAGCACCTAATCGTTTTAAATAATAGACAAATTCAGAAAGATATGTATCTTCATCATTTGATTGGATTGCCGAGTAAATGATTCTCTCTAACATATCTGTAATTGAATTATTTTCGATATCGTTGTTAGGTAAGTAAATAAATTTAACTTCACGAGTTGTTGGTGACATATATACATAATCCGGATTCCATAATACATCACTAGTACGCCAGTGTAGTTTTTTCACAATTTTGTGCATATGTGCAATTTGCGCAATAATCATATGGAAATCAAAACGATTAATAGGCTTTTCTAAACGTTTTGATAAATTAATGAAGTTTGAACAAGAATAAATAACGTTTTCATCAAAATCAATAGTCATTAATTCATCAATTTCCATAGCAGCGATATCCATTAATGCATCTACATCAATTTGTTCTTCTGTTAGACATGTAACCTGTACTCTTTTTCCAGTAATCTGTTCTAATAATTTCATAATCTTTCTCCTTTTTTATTATAAACAACATTATTATTTTGTGATCTTCTCAATCTTATCCTTTTTACAGAATACTATAAATGGACATCTTTCGCATTCGGGATTTCGAGAATGGCATAAATAACGTCCGAAAAAGATAAAATCATGATGACCTTGGTTCCAACGATTACGATCTATTTTTCTCTTTAACTTCTCTTCTACTTTTTCAACACTGTCTTGTGGCTTAGCCAACCCTAAGCGTTTTGACACACGATTCACATGCGTATCTACCGCAAAACTAGGAATATCAAAAGCTACGCTTCGTACCACATTTGCGGTTTTTCTTCCTACTCCTGGTAAGGATTGTAGATCCTTAAAAGAGCTAGGGACCTCCCCATGAAATTTTTCTTCCAAAGTAATACTTAATTCTTTTAGGGATTTCGCTTTATTACGATATAAACCTATACGACGTATATAGTTTTCAATATCTTTGATTTCCGCCTTTGCCATTTCTTTTGAAGTTGGATACGCTTCAAAAAGAGCCGGTGTACATTTATTGACTGATTCATCGGTTGTTTGTGCACTCAATACAACCGCAACAACCAGCTGGAATGGAGAACTGTGATGAAGTTCGCATTTTGCGTTCGGGAAAATCTTCTCCATTTCATCTAAAATTTCATTGGCATTCATCGTTTTCCCTCTTCTAAATCTTCATCCGTAAAATTCTTGTTTTGCCAATCCACTAAAATGGTTTCAACATAATTCACGGAACGAGCTTCTCTTACACTCGCATCATCCAAGGCAAGAAGGACACGTTTTTCTCCATACATGTCACCTAATTCAATAATTCGTGACATCTCGTAAGTGCTTAAAGCTCTTTTAAATTCCATCTCAAATTCCTCAATTAAAGAACGACTCACTTTTCCACCATTTCCATTAGCACCCATTACACCTGAAATATCAAAATATACTTCACCATTTTTAAACATAATGGATAAAAAGCCTTTGTCCGATAATGAAGTGAAAACCTCTTCTACTTCTTCTTCGCTCATCTTTAACTTTTGAGAAATCAATTCATCGCTTACAACAATATTCTGGGCATTGTAAAATTCAATTAATAAGAGAACTAAAATTTCATTTTGTTCCAAACCTAAATCTTCCAAATGGTCCAAAATATACGCTGTGTGATTAATATAAGGACTATCCCACGCCAATGTATTTGCCATGTTACTCATCCCTTTCATAAATTCTTTCAAATGTATCAAAATCCAACAATAAATACTTATTTGCTCCATGGATTTCATAAACTGGATTATTGTATCCATACGCAAGTTCAATAGACTCACAAGCAATTCCATATGTCTCTTCGGATACACGTTTAGCTGTTTCATAATCTAAACGACCAATATCTTTTGTCACAATAACATCGCAATTGGAATCAAACCAGTATAATTTTGAATCTGTATAACCTTGATACGTAGTATATCGAAAATTATTTTCTTGAATTCCTTCAATAGACTCAACCTTTTCCTTAATCATTGCCTCGGCTTGCCTTAGCTTTGCTTCTTGTACACGATTTGGCCCGCTAATAAAGAGAGCCCAGAACACAAGAACAGAAGCAACTAAAACGATTGTCAATACAAGAGTTAGATTCAGGGAACGAATCCAAGATTTAACTTTATTACCTGTTGACTTTTGTGCCATGCTCTCCTCCTTTTCTTATCCTTTAATAAATTCCGCAATTATCTTTGCAGATTGAGCACTCGCCTTAGTGGCATACTCACTAAATTCCATGTGGTTTTCATGATGATTTACATTGTCGGATAATCCACGAACAATCACATATGGAACGTTGAAATTTGAACAAACATGTCCAACTGCACCCGCTTCCATTTCGGAACAAGCACTATTTGGGAAACGAGACATCAATTTTTTAAAGTCTTCTTCTCTTTCCATAAAAATATCTTGGCTTGCGATCGTACCAATATGGTATCTTGCACCTGCTCTTTGGGCTGCTTTTACACAACGTTCTACCATTTTTGGTTCAACATTCCATTGAAGACCAATTCCAGCTTCTCCATCCATAGGACTTGTATCAAAATCAGCTTCCACTACATGATCACTGATGACTACATCCAATACTTGTTCTTCAACAAGTAAACCACCAGCTGTACCCACATTAATTACCATATCCATTTTATTTTTTGAACAAAGAATGCTCGTACAAATCGCAGCTGCAACTTTTCCTACACCAGACTTGCACAATACAATTTCTTGATCAAACATTGTACCGTAATGATATGTACATCCACCAATTTCTTCGCTATGCGAAATTTGAGCATATTCTTTTACAGCATCGACCTCAATGTCCATCGCAGCAATAATTCCAATCATATGTTACCTCTTTCTAAGTACATAGAAGTACTTTTCTCCTTCTTGAATACCTGGAAGAATAAAATCTGTATCTACCGAAACAATCTCGAAGTATTGTCTCAACTCTTCTTCCAACCATGCAGGATCATATATCTTTTGAAGATGGTGTTCTTGGATCATCTCCCCATTTGGAAGATAGAACGCAAAATCTTGATACAACCAATCTTGTTCACTGGAAATTGACCACTGGTATCCACATCCATCTTCGAAAATTCCTGTTTCATTCCATTCTTCTTCAAACTCACTCATACGATCTAGTGAGTGGGTATCAAATAAGAAATAGCCATTTTCATTTAAATGTTCGCTCACTTCTTTAATAAAAGCAGAGATTTCTTCTTTGGAAAGAATATAGTTAAAGCTATCGCACAAACAAAGTATCGTATCAAAACTCGAAAAATTGGATAAATCTTTCATATCTTGTACAAAAAATTCAATTTTTCCTTCTACGTCCTTTGCCTTCGCTTGTTCTACCATTTGTGCACTTAAATCTAAAGCCGTTACTTGATATCCCTTTTCTGAAAGTTGTTCGGTAATTTCTCCACTACCACACGCAAGTTCTAAAGTTTTACATGGAGAAACGTATTTTCCAATCCATTTCACCCAATCTTGCGTTGCTTCGTCGTCTTTTACTAAACAATCATAATAGCCCGCTAATGTGTTATAAATCATATACTTGCACCGGTACATCCTTGTATAAACGGTCTAAGGAATATACGTCTCTTTCCTCTTTCACAAATAAGTGTACTACAATTTCTTCTAAATCAATTAAAATCCATTTGGATTCCGCATTTCCTTCTGTACGAACGCTTACCGGATAGTTCGCTTCTTTTACACGATCTTTAATATTTTGCGCTATCGCATTATTTTGACGAAGATTGGTAGTGCTCGCTACAATCATGTAATCTAGAAACGGTGTTAAGCTAGTACAGTCGTAGGCTCTAACGTCGTCTCCTTTTCTTTCTAAAATGGCTTTAACGACAATATCCTTTAATTCTAATTTCGTTTCACTCATTCTAATTTCCCTTTTCTAAATATTTTTCGTTTTCTTCTTTTACCCAAAGAAAACCTGTATATAAATCGCGATTACAAGCTTCAATCATTGGACTTGAATCGTAATCTCTTAAAGGATCACATTTATCGGCACAGAATACCATCATCGCATAAGGATTCATACTGGTTCCTAAAACGTGGTGGTATATAGCTTCAATAATATCGGGATCCTTGATGTAAAATACATGTTGAATTGTTTGAGAGCCAACAAACCCATGCCATACTGGCATTGGATAATGCAAGTGCTCTGGAAACTTCGCTTCCATCCATTGTTTTTGGGCACGAACATCCATGTGTTTGGCAATATCATGGAACAACCCAATATAGTAGGCTTTTTGTACATCCAATCCATTGTTGCGGGCAAACTCTTCGCAAACATGGGCAACCGAAACGCTGTGTTCAAAACGTTTTAATTTCATGCGTGTGCGTACCCAGTCTTCTACATACAAACGCTTTTCATAAATATAGTCCAAAACCGATTTTGGAAGATACATCAATTTATTTCCTACACGAATGTCACTGCTAGAAACCGGCATAGGATTCATATGGATTTTTTGGATATCGTATACACTTTCTCCAAATTCTCCATCACGGTCCATACATACAAAATGGGCCAATTGAACCAATTGATCCGCACCACGCCATTTATCGAATTGTTTCAATTGATCTGCACCAATAATCCAATAAAATTCATCTTCTGGATATAACTTTTTTAACTCTGTTAATGTATCTAAGGTATAACTTTTTCCCTCACGTTCCAATTCAATTGTACAAACACTAAATTTTTCTTCGTCCGCAATGGCTCTTTTTACCATTTCTAAACGATCTTCTTTGCTTGTTAGTTGACGATCTTTTAATGGTGTATTTCCAGCTGGCATAAACCAAACTTGATCAACTTCTAGACTTTCAATGGCTTGATATCCCATTTGAAGATGTCCCTTGTGAATAGGATCAAAGCTTCCTCCTACAATTGCGATTCTCATTTTTTTATCCCCAATTTATTTTCTTTTGAACGACGATATAACACAAATGTGTGACCGATAATATGAACAATTTCACTTCCAGTTCTGGAAGCACATTCAATAGCTGCTTCACGAGTATCAATTGGACTCGTCTTTAACAAGTTGCACTTTACCAATTCGTGAGCTTCTAATGTATCATTTAAAGATTCTAATAAATTATCACTAATTCCATCTTTCCCTATTTGAAAAAGGGAACGATATTCCATACTCAATTTTCTTAAATATTTTTTATTTGCGTTACTTAACATATTAAATCATCGCCTTTCTAAAACTAACGGAAATTCCGTTATGTACTTTCACTCTAATATTTTGAATTTTTCCATTTACACAGAACCAACCAACACCATGAATCACAATATCCATTTTTTCGCCTTTTTTCAGATTTGGTGCCATCCATTCTACCATGGTATCTACACTTGCATCTGCGCTCGGTTTTAACATCTTATTTAAATGCATTTTCCACAAGCGATCCGCATCATCCAATTTTCCTCGATGTATTTCTAAATCACGAGAGAAATAACCAACAATGCTGGCATCGCCTTGTACCTTAAAGTCCACACGAGCAAGTCCACCTACCGCAAACGATTGGTTTTCAAAAATTTGTGACACAAATGGACGAATTGGTTTTGTCGGAATCACTTGTTTTAATTCTTCTGGAGGAAGAACCGACAACATAGAATGTGGGTTTTCAATACCAGGTGTGTCATAGATTGTAAATCCTTCTTCCTGATATAAAGGAATCAAATCCAATGTTGTTCCTGGATTTCTAGAAGTGGTAATTCCACTGCCTTCTACCAATTGATTCAACAATGTTGACTTTCCTACATTGGCCATTCCCATAAAGACAACATCCTTGTCTTCTCGATAATTTGCGATAGCCCAAGACAATTCATCAATACATTCCATAGATGCATCACTCTTCTTTAACATGTGACCGCAAATCAAAATATCCTTGACTTGAATATTTTCTTGGGTTAAACGAGCTTCCACAAATTCAAACACCTTATCATCCACTAAGGTTTTTGGAAGAACATCTCGTTTTGTCAAAACCAGAATAATATCTTTTCCTGGTAATTTATCATTAATATTCGGAATTAAACTAGCTTCAAAAGAGAAGATATCCACTACCCAAAATACCACCGCATTTAATGCGTTGATTTTTGAGAACGTAATTTCCGATTCAATTCCTTGCTGCATATTAATTGTTAGCGTTCCATAATGTGTTAATTTAAAACAACGTTGACAATAATCCGAATCAAGATTTGGCACATAACCCAATGCCTTCTTGTCCGTATTTTGTAGCTCGATTCCGCATCCCTTACAAAATTTAGCCATATTAATTCCTTTCATACTTTTAAATAATTTTACTTTTTGATCATACTGTTGTCAAAAATTGATATTAAACTTTCACTACACCGTAGTCCGTCGATGGCACTTGTCATAATACCACCGGCATATCCAGATCCTTCTCCACAAGGGAAAAGCCCTTGAATATTGGACTGGTAAGTTTCATCACGATATATTTTCAAGCTCGAAGAGCTTCTGGACTCAACCGCACTTAAAATAGCACCTTTTTCCACAAACCCTGGAACTTTTTCTTCATACGCCACTAATGCTTCATGTAAAGCCTGGTTTACTGATTTGGAGAATAGCTTGTTTAAATCCACAAAACTAGCTCCCATTACACAAGATGGCTGTACCTCTTCAAAACCTGTTGAAACTTTTCCTTGAAGATAATCTTTGGCAAGTTGGGTACAAGGACGATAACCGCCCGACATTTTATATGCCTTTTTTTCTAAGTTTTCTTGATATTCCAACCCGGCAAATAAGGTATCCCCATAATCGGATTCATTTACCTGAACAAGAAGTGCGCTATTGGCATTTACACCATCTCGGGCTGCATAGCTCATTCCATTAATAACTAACTGTTCTTTTTTACTCGAAGCATTTACTACAAAACCTCCTGGACACATACAGAAGGTATAAATTCCTTTTTTATTGGAAGCCATATGCGTTAACTGATATCGAGCAGGTGTTAAGCGAGGATCCTTACAACATTCCTTTAACATCGCCTGATTGATATATTCTTGGGTATGCTCAATACGTACCCCTACCGCAAACGGTTTGTTTTCTAATTGAATTCCTTCTTTATATAAAGAAAGGATTGTATCGCTGGCAGAATGTCCACACGCAAAAACAAGGGCCTGACAGGCAAAATCACCAATGGTTGTGTGGATTCCAGTAAGTTTCTTATTTTCTACCTGAATACCCGTTACTTGTGTATCAAAATAGAAAGTTCCACCTAATCGTTCTATTTCCTGACGACACGCTTTTATAATTTTTAAGAAAGCATCCGTACCGATGTGAGGATGAGCATCTATCAGGATTTCGTCTTTGGCCCCAAAGTGAACCAAATCTTCTAAAACTTTTCGGGCACGAGAGTCTTTTGATCGTGTTGTTAGTTTTCCATCACTAAAGGCACCGGCTCCACCTTCACCAAATTGCACATTACATTCTTCGTCCAATTCTTTTCCAGCCCAGAAGTTTTCCACCTTTTCTTTACGAATCTCTACTTTACTTCCGCGTTCAAAAACAATAGGACAATATCCTCTTTGCGCAAGAAGAAGAGCCGCAAACATTCCAGCTGGGCCAAAACCTACGACAATTGGTCGGTTAGATAGAGGTTTTTCTCCCATTTCTACCTGTTTATAGCGCTCGTCTGGTCTTTTAATGACATCTTTATGTTTTAAATACTGTTTTTCTTTTCGTACCTTACAGTCAAGAACATACGAAAACAAGACCTTTTGATGGCGGGCATCTACACTTTTACGGTGAATTTCCCACGCTAAAAGATCTTCCGATTTCATATTCAGTTTTCTTAATAAATGCGATTCGATGACATTTCTGTCATCGCTATCGCATTTTACTTGGTGTACTCGAATCATAGTTTTCTACATTAAATTTTTTAAAATTGGGAATCTGTCTTTATATCGTACTACCAATACCGCAAACAATTGAGCAAAACATAAAGTTAAGAAATATACTACAAAGTGTGCAGATGGTAAAACACGCAATAATACTTTTGCGAATAAAATATGTGATGTATAAATTAGCGAAGATTCCAAACGCCAATGTACATATTTTTGTGGTTGAGGGATTCTTACTTTTAATAAATAGTTCATTAAGAAATATGAACAAGGAATTAAACATAAGAACATACTTGATAAATCTTGTAAGACACCAAACGCATTATATAATAATACTTCTAATACTAATAATACGAAGCTTGCCCCAAATCCGATTAAGCTCACTTTTTCTGGAAGACGTTTTGTGCGAGCTAATAAATATCCAATCATCATATAGATTGGTCCAAAGAAGAATCCATTTCTAGCCGTTCCAAACACTTTAATAAAGAACCCATAGAAGAAGGAAATTCCTGGTACAGCTTGCCAGATTGGACTATATACGTTCATAAAATAACCGAAGACATACAATCCAAACGCAATTTTTAAAGAACGACTTAAATCAAAGTGTTCTGTAAGATACCAAACGATGATTGCCGCAACAACTAAAGCTGGCAAGAACCATAAGTGATAATACGATCCATTTAAGAATAAATCTCTAAAATAAGAGACAATACCTGTTAGGCTAAATCCAGTTGCCATGTGATCCCAAATTGTATATGGCAAGTAAATCACTGTCCATATTCCATATAATTTTAAGATACGCATGCAATAGTCAAACAATACTTCTTTATTGTGATCTTCTTCTCCATCTTCAAACTTCTTAAACAAGAAGAAAGCGGAACTTACGAAGAAGAATGGAACAGCCAAACGGCATACAGTGGCAATCCATAATAGGTTTAATGTTTCCGATATTTCTAAAAATGGAAAGGTATGGATACACACAACCAACAAAGCAGATACCCATTTTGCGATATCTACAGCAGCATATTGTCTTTTCATCGCTCTATCCTCTCTTATCTAAACGAGGAACTCTGGCTGCGATGGCAGATAAAGTTTCATTGTTGATTGTACAAGCATCACGGCTGATTTGGTCAATGGTAACCACTTCATCCCCTTGTCTTCCAACCAAGCAACATACATCGCCTTCCTTTACGTCCTCAACGTTTGTCACATCTACCATGCATTGATCCATACATACATTTCCTACTAAAGGGCAGCGTTGTCCATGAATCAATACCTCGTGTTTTTTGTTTGAAATTAATCTAGGCAATCCATCCGCATATCCAATGGAAATGGTTGCGATTCTTGTAGGTCCTTGTGCAGTGAAATGACGACCATATCCTACTGTTTGTCCTTCTTCAATCACTTTGACAACACTTACATTGGCATATAAAGACATAACCGGAATAAAGTCTGGCTCGGATGCGATTTCAACCGCATCATCACTGGTAACTCCCATATACAATAAACCTGGTCGGCAATAATCCATACCTAAATCACCATAGTTTAAAATTCCATAACTATTTTGAACATGTAAAACACCTGTTTTAATGCCCATACTCTTTAATTTTGAAACAACTTCATTAAACAATTCAATTTGTCTTTTTGTGAAAGTTGCTGATTCCTCACCCAAATCATCGCTAACTGGGAAGCGAGTAAACATTCCATCTACGGAAATCTTTGTCAAAGAAAATACTTCGATAATGGAATCCCAGTCTTTCTTTTCTTTTTGATACTGAATTCCAGTACGATTCATTCCTGTATCTATTTTACAATGTGCATGAATAATCACATCTTCTTCCTTTGCGTATTCATTAAGCTTTCGTGCATACTCTAAAGAAACTAAAGATTGTGTAATATTTTGTTCATGTAAATAGTGGAAGTGTTCTGGAGGTGTATATCCTAAAATTAAGATAGAAGATTCAATACCCGCTTCTCTTAATTCTAGAGCTTCATCTACACTCGATACACCAAAGAAATCGACCCCATTTTCTTCCAATGCCTTTGCACATTTTACCGAACCGTGTCCATACGCATTCGCTTTGACGATTCCCATGATTTTTGTATTTCCGACAAGCTTTTGAACTTCTCTAACATTGTGTCCAATCGCATCGTAATCAATTTCAGTCCAGCAGCGACTATAGCTTTCTAACATACTCCAACCTTTCGTTCCATGGCAAGTTCGATTAATTGGTCAATTAGGTCTGGGAATTCTAAGCCAACAGCTTTCATCATTGATGGATAACGACTAGTCGCAGTTAATCCAGGAATTGTGTTTAATTCATTCAATACAACACTCTTATCTTCTTGAACAAACATATCAACACGTGCAAGTCCTGTACAGTTCATTGCTTTATACACGCGTTTTGCTAAGTCTTGCGCCTCATCAAAAGTTGCTTGTTCAATACGAGCTGGACAATAAATAGCCGCATTCTTCATTTCGTATTTTCCTTCGAAATCGAAGAATCCACCTGTAATTTCAATTTCATCACAGCTTCCTGTTTTGATTGTTCCATTTCCCATAACAGCACAACCAATTTCGAAACCTTTAATTACTTTTTCTACTAAGATTTTTCCACGTCCATCATAGAAGAACGCATCTTTTACGGCTTCGTTAAATTCTTCTTCGTTTTCTACAAAGTGAACTCCATAACTGCTTCCTGCATTACATGGCTTAATAATCCATGGAAGTGGAATGCTCTTTTGGATTTCTTCAAAAGAAGGATTTTCATCGTTTTCTCTTAAACATAAGTAGTCTGCACAAGGAATGTTTGCTTCATCACATAAAATGTGCATAATTTCTTTGTCCATAGAAATAGAACTACTCATAACATCACATCCAACATAGTGGATATTCATCAATTCTAATAAACCTTGGATACATCCATCTTCCCCATTTTTACCGTGTAATACCGGGAATGCGCAATCAAATTGGAATGTACGAGGATTGTTTTCTACCGTAATAATTCCACCATGGATCCATGCACAAGGTGTACAATCTTTTTCATTTTTCCAATGATCGTGTTCTAAGTCATCAATAGAACCTTCATATAAATAGAAGTTTCCTCCTTGATCAATACCAATCATTGTCATTTCGTATTTATCTTTATGAATTGCTCTTAAGAAAGACGCAGTTGAGTGTAACGACACAGAATATTCACTGCTTTGTCCTCCAAAAATAACAGCTAATCTTAAATTTTCCATTTTATTCATTTCCTTTCATCAATTCACTGACAATAGTATCCATTGTCATTGCTCTTGAGCCTTTTACTAATAACACATTCTCCTCATTTAAACAAGGGAAAACCGCATTAATTAAGCTTTCTTTATTTTCGAACCAGACAGCTCCTTCGCCATACCCTTCCACTGTATATTTCGAAAGAGGTCCTACACAATATAATAGGTCTACACCTTTCTCTTTGGCATACGCTCCTACCTCTTTATGTAACTCGTTTTCTTCTGGTCCTAAGTCCAACATATCGGATAATAGGGCAACATGTTTTTTACCCGAAATACACATCAATGTATCGATAGCTCCCTTAGCACTTTCTGGATTTGATTTATAAGAATCATCTAAAATTTTCGCATTCTTACATTTTAAAAGTTGCGTACGCATCTTTGTCATCTGTAAATTCTTTAAACCATTCAAAATTGAATCCGTTGAAAGACCAAATTCTTTTGCGACATAAATAACTGGTAAACAGTTCATTGCCTGGAATTGACCAAAAGAACGAAGGTGTACATCTTCTTGTATATTTGTAGAGAAACAAATTCCATTTTCCTCATAAACAATGTCCGAAGTAATTTGGATATCTCCTTCTTTTCCAAAAGAAACAACTTTATGAGAAGAAGTATCCTTATCCTTAAGTACAATGTCAATTTCTGGACAATCCTTATTATATAAGAATAATCCACCTTTCTTTAGGTTATCGAAAATCTCGCATTTTGCTTGGGCAATCTGTACTTTTCCACCTAAATTTTCCATATGTGCTGAACCGATAGTCGTAATAATCGAAACATCCGGTTGAGCAATTTTACATAAGAAATCAATCTCATTAAAATTTTCCATTCCCATCTCTAAGACCGCAATTTCAATATCTGCATCAAAATCTAAAATAGTCAATGGCAATCCAATTTCATTGTTACGATTTCCTTGTGTTTTTTGACATTTCTTTTCTTGCGAAAATACGCTATGAAGCATATCTTTACAACTTGTTTTTCCATTTGACCCTGTAACCGCAATAACCTTGCAGTCTAAGCTTTGAATATAGGCTTTTGACAAATCTTGTAAGGCTTTCTGTGTATCTTCAACCAAAAGTAATTCAATTCCTTCTGGATAAGGCAAGTGATCTTTTTGCCAAAAAGAAGCTCCAGCTCCTTTTTCAATAGCTGAATTTATAAAGCTGTGTCCATCTACTCGTGCTCCAATCATTGGTACATATAAAGTACCTTCCTGAATTAAGCGTGAATCAATTGAGACACCGTTAATCATTTTATTGGCATTCTTATTTGGATAGATGTCTACACCCAAATAATTTGCGATTTCCATAATGGTTTTTTGTATCATTTCTGTACCCCCATTTGGAATCATTATAACATAGAAAAAGAACTGTAAACAATATAGTCAATTTTTTATCAAATTTCCCGAAATTATGGGATAGCACCATTTTATCGCTTCATTTTTCACTATCTATTCCCCAAATATGACATAAAATATGGCTTTTCACACAATTTTCACATATTTTATATTTTAATATGTGATATAATCCATTATAAGCAAGGAATAGAAGACCTTGCCTGTATGAAATTCTTAAATGGTATTCATACAATTTTCTATCCCCTTAATTGAAAAGTCAGGCACCCCCTTAGCCTGGCTTTTCGCTTTTCCAAGGTGTATATTATTTCTAGGAGGACTTTTTATATGTGTATTTTTTGTTCAATCGTTAAAGGAGATATTCCAAACTATACAGTTTATGAAGATGAAAAAGTATTGGCATTTTTTGATGTTAACCCAACAAGCGTAGGACATACTTTAGTTATCCCTAAAGCTCACTACTCTTCTTTATTAACATGTGATCCAGAAGATCTAACACATGTGATGAAAGTAGCGCAAAAATTAGGAAACCAATTAAAAGAAAAACTAGGAGCCGACGGAATGAACATTCTTTCCAATGTTGGTGCTGCTGCTGGACAAAGTGTTGAACACTTCCATGTTCACTTAATTCCTAGATACGAAAACGATGCAGAAATCATCAAATTTGCGGGTATCGAAAAACCAAACTTTGAAGAATTGTTAGAAAAAATCAAATAATATAAAAAAGAGGACTGTATCTCTTGA